>JBKPNX010000259.1:0-18391 GCA_046732855.1 Pseudomonadota bacterium | reverse complement strand
ATTTCGCGCAGCTCCTCGGCGAGGCGCTCGTCATCGATCTCCAACTCGAGTTCTTCGTCAAAACTGTCCTGAAGCTCGGCCGCGACCCAGGGCTGTTCCTTCGACCGGCTCAGGTCCTTGTTCATCTCCCTCTCCCGGACGGATTAGTTGCTGTAGGCGCCTCCCACGGTCCCGATGCGGGCCGCACCCGCGCGGACTGGATGTGACGGACGAGACCCGTCACGTGCCGCCGGAGCCTGCGACAATCAGGGTAGGGGCGCCTGCTTGAAAGCTCGACCTCAACGTTTATTTATGACAGCTCTGTGACAAAGAAGCACCGACCGGCGGGTGCTCGCACGATGTTGAAGTGCGCGCGCCGAGTCGGGACGGAGGGACCGCATCGTGACCATGCTAGATGAGCCGGCCCGCGCGGAGGGGACCGGCCCAGCGGCACACACCGAGATCGAGCTCAAGCTCACCGGCGATCCGAAGGCGCTCAAAGCCGTATTCGCAAGCCCGATGCTGCGCAGCAGGAGCTCTGGCCGGGCGCGCACCAGCCAGCTGGACGCCGTATACTACGACACCGACGACCTACGCCTGCAAGGTGAAGGTCTTGCCCTTCGGGTCCGCAAGAACGGACGGCGCTTCGTGCAGACGCTCAAGGCCACCAACGGCGGGGACGGCGCGGCGCTGGCACGGGGCGAGTGGGAGGCGCAGCTGAGCTCGCCGGAGCCCGATCTAGGGGCTCTGCCAGATGGAGCGGGTGCGGCGCTGGCCAGTCTGCTCGGCGGCGCCGGGCTTCGTCCCGTGTTCAGGACCCGCGTGCGGCGCCAAGTTCGACGACTGCAAATGTCCAACGGCACCGACGGCCCCAGCGTGGTCGAGGCTGCGTTCGATCTCGGCACGATCGAGTCCAACCGGCATTCGATGCCCCTTGCCGAACTCGAGCTCGAGCTGATCGAGGGCCCGCCCGCGACGCTGTTCCGATTGGCGCTGGAGCTCGACCGGCTCACGCCGCTGCACGTCGAGACCAGCAGCAAGGCTGCCCGTGGCTACGCCCTGACCAGCGGCGAGCCCCCGGCCTGGCACAAGGCCGCGCCGCTTGCACTGGAGCGTGATGCCACGGTTGACACGGCGCTCGAGGCGATCCTACGCGACTGCCTGCGGCACTGGACCGCGAACGAGGCCGCCGCCCTCGACGGCAGCGATCCCGAGGCGATCCATCAGATGCGCGTCGCGATCCGGCGGCTGCGCTCGGTGTTTTCGGTCTTCGGCAAGGTCATCCCGACGGAAGACCTCGCCTGGCTCAAGCCGGAAGCCAAACGCATTGTCACGAGCCTCGGGCCGGCACGGGATTGGGACGTGTTCCTGACGGAGCTGCTCGGCCCGGTGCAGGCGGCGCGACCCGATGACCCCGACCTCACCCTGCTGCGTCATGCTGCCGAGGCGGCCAGGGCGGGAGGGTACGCCACCGCGCGAGCGGCGCTCCGCGATCCGGCGTACACCAGCTTCGTGTTGCGTCTCGCCGAGTGGATCGAGAGCCATGGCTGGCGCTGCGACGAGGAGCGGCGCGACGGAGAATCTCAATTCGAGCGGCCGGCCCTACAGCTGGCCGATCAGCTGCTCGCGCATCGTGAGCGCAAGGCGCTAAGGCGCGGCCACGGGTTCGAGGATCTCACGCCCCCCGCGCGGCACGAGCTGCGGATCGCGCTCAAGAAGCTTCGCTATACCGCCGAATTCTTTCAGTCGCTGTACCCGCGCAAGCGTACGGGCAAATACATCGAGGCGTTGAAGCATCTGCAGGACAGTCTCGGTCACCTGAACGACGTGGCCGTGGCGGAAAGGCTGGTGGACGATCTGCTCCGCCAGCCCGCGGCAAACGAGCGATGCAATAGCTTGCAGCGCGCGGCAGGCGTCGTGCTCGGCTGGTACGCCCATGGTACCCACGCGGTCGAGCAAGAGGCGGCCAGGAAGTGGACGTCATTCAGTAAGCAGAAGCGGTTCTGGAACTGATTTGTCGCCGTAGGCTCAGATCCTGGATCGGATTGCCTGCGGCCGGGGCCGCTACTCCTACTCGTCTGTAAGCGCTACGGAACGGGGCATGGCGCGGCGCCCCAGATGTCGGCGGCATACTCGGCGATCGTGCGATCGCTCGAGAATTTGCCCGAGCGAGCGACGTTGATGATCGCCATGCGGCTCCAGGCCTCGCGATCACCGTATAGCGTTCCGACCCTGGCCTGTGCCTGCGCGTAGGCGGAAAGATCGGCCAGGTGCATGTAGTAGTCGCCCTCGGTCAGCAGCGCGTCCCAGATCGGCTCGAAGATCCCCGGCTCCCCGGGGTTGAAGTGATTCGCGCGGATCAGGTCCAGCGCGGCTCGGGTCTCGGGCTCATGGTGGTAGTGCCACCAGGGGCTATACCAGCCGCGGCTGCCCTCCACCTGCTCTGCGGTCAGGCCGAACAGGACGAGGTTGTCCTCGCCCGCCTCCTCGGCGATCTCGATCGTCGCCCCATCGCGCGTGCCCACGGTCAGCGCGCCATTCATCATCAGCTTCATGTTGCTGGTGCCGCTCGCCTCGTAGCCCGCAGTCGAGATCTGCTGCGAAATGTCGCTCGCGGGGATGAGGTACTGCGCGATCGTCACGCCATAGTTCGGCACGAATACCAGATTAATCCGGCCGCGCACTGCAGGCTCCGCGGCGAGCGTGACCGCGATGCTGTTGGTAAGCCTGATGACAAGCTTGGCGAGACGATAGGCGGGCGCGGCCTTGCCCGCGAGGAAGAAGGTGCGCGGCGGCAGATCGAGCCCGGGATCGGCCCGCAGGCGGTTGTACAGCAGAACGATGTGCAGCAGATTCAGGAGCTGCCGCTTGTATGCGTGGATCCGCTTGATCTGGCTGTCGAACATGGTCTCCGGATCGACAACCTGACCCGTGGTCTCCTTGAGGCAGTCGACGAAGCGGAGCTTGGCGTCGCGCCTCGCCTTCTGGAAGTCAGAGCGGAACGCAGGGTCATCGGCCAGCGGCAAGAGCTCCTCAAGACGGCCGAGGTCGGTGACCCAGCGCTCGCCGATCGCCTCGGTGATCAGGCGAGCGAGTCCAGGATTGGCCAGCAGGAGCCAGCGGCGCGGCGTGACGCCGTTGGTCCTGTTGCCAAATCGATCGGGGTACAACTCAGCAAAGTCCTTCAGCAGGCGCGTCCGCAGCAGGTCCGAATGAATCGCGGCAACCCCGTTGGTGCAGTGGCCACCGACCACCGCGAGGTGGGCCATGCGGACCTGCCGTTCCGGCCCTTCCTCGATTATGCTCATGCGGCGCAGCCGATCGGCGTCGTCGGGATAGCGGCTGTGGACGTGGTCCAGGAAGCGGCGGTTGATCTCGTAGATGATCTCGAGGAGCCTCGGCGCCACAATCTCGAACATCCGCACCGGCCACCGCTCCAGCGCCTCGGGCAGCAGAGTGTGGTTGGTGTAGGCAAGCGTGCCCACGGTGAGCCGCCAGGCCTCGTCCCATTCCAGGCCCGCCTCGTCCAGGAGGATGCGCATGAGCGCCGCCACTGCCATGGCGGGGTGCGTATCGTTGAGCTGGATCGCGACCTTCTCAGGCAAGGCATGCCAGTCGTTGCTGCGGCGGAAGGTCTTGACGATGTCAGCGAGCGAGCAGCTGACCAGGAAGTATTCCTGGAGGAAGCGTAACGCATGCCCCTCGACTGTGGAGTCGTCGGGATAGAGCACCCGCGTCACCGTCTCCGCCGCCATGCGATCGACCAGAGCACCGACGAAATCGCCAGTGTTGAACTCGCCGAAATTGAAGTAGTCCGGCGACGCGGCACCCCAGAGCCGAAGGGTGTTGATCGTTTTGCCGCCGAATCCGACGATCGGCCGGTCGTAGGGCACGCCCAAGAGAAAGCTCGGGCGGTCGCGCACGAACCGAAGTCGGCCATCTTCCAGCGCGAAAGAGCAGCTGATGGGCACTTGCACGGTCTCGCGCGGACGGCCGACCTCCCATGGGTCGGGCCGGAGCAGCCAGTGATCCGGCCGCTCGACCTGCCAGCCGTTCTCGATCCTCTGGCGAAAGATGCCGTACTCGTAGCGCAACCCGTAGCCCGTCGCCGGAATCTGCATGGTCGCGAGCGAGTCCAGGAAACAGGCGGCGAGCCGGCCAAGCCCGCCATTGCCCAAGCCCGCGTCCGGCTCGGACTCGACCATCTCGGCCCAATCCTGGAGCGGGTCGGAGCTCAGATCCTTCCGAACCAGCTCTTCGACGCCCAGATTGATGATGTTGTTGACGAGCGAGCGGCCGAGCAGGAATTCCATCGAGAGATAATAGACCCGCTTCGGATTTGCCCGGTCCTGGGTCTGCTGCGTCAACAGCCAGCGCTGGCTCAGGAGATCGCGCAGCGATCGCGCCACAGCCTCGAAGCGCTCGCGCTGATCGGCATCGTCCAGGCTCACCACATGGTCGAAGACGAGGTGCCGGTCGTAGTCATCCCCGCCGTCAAGGCGCAGCGCGCCGCACTCGTACTGCTTCCGGAGGACCTCATCCGCCGTCAGCGTCTCGCCTGGTGAAGATTGCCTCTTCTGGGTCGTAACTTGCATCGCCGAGGCTCCTCGCGAAAGGTTTATTGTGCCGCTGCGGCGCTCTCCAGCCCGGCAACAGTTGAAGCAGCCGAGGGTGTGTCCTGCGTAGCTGTGTTTGATATCCAGATTGTGACGACCGGAGTCACGCCGGCGCCGGTGCCGCCTGCTCGAGGTCGGCGGGCAGGGCGTCGGCAACTGCGGCGTCCGCGGGCACGGCCCGCGACACTGAGCGGCGCTCGGCGTCGATATGCTCGATCAGCATGAACGCCCGCTCGGCGCTGCCCAGCAACGCCAGGATGGCGCCGCGCTCCCCCGGGGGCAGTTCCGCGCCGTGTTGCAGGCAGCGCTCGCGCAGCGCCGCAATGCCCGGCAGCCGCTCTGCGGCACTCGCGACCATCGGCTGGCTTCCCAACTGTCCGACCTGATAGACTGCAACGCGTCGTCGACTTGGCTCAATGCGGCAAGGACCAGTTCCTGGCCATCCTTCGAGAAGGTCTGACGTTGCACGCGACGGGCGATCTGATGCAGCGTTTCGCCGAGGCTGCCACTGAAATCCTCCTCTTCGATCAGGCTCGCGATCAGATTCGCCTGGGCATAGGGCATGGCCGGCTGGAACAGCGCCGCGGTGTACTGCCGGATCGCGCGGCTGAGGATATCGGTCGCGGCATAGTGCTCCCGCATGTCGCTGGGAGCCGTTGGCTCGCCGCGCGCAATCGCCAGGAACTTCTCGGCGCCAGCCAGATAGCGCTTGGTCTCGCGCTCGATCGCGGGCACCGCGCGGGCCAGGTCGTTGCCGATGTGCGGGTCGAGAAAGCGCGGTATCGAGTAGTCCTCGACGTCCTCCGCCGAGTGACCGACCCGGGACAGGACCCGCTCGAACACGCCGATGAACGGAAACAGCAGGAGCGTGTTGAAGATGTTGAACGCGGTCGAGTAGGCGCCGACCGCGACCGGCACCAAGGGGAACGTCTCATGGCCGTCGACGACCGTCGGCACGCCGGGGTCGCCGATCACCCACGTCAGGAGCTTGGTGGCCAGCGGAAATAACGGCAGCATCACCGCGACGCCGATGAAGTTGAAGGAGATGTGCGCGTAGGCGGCGCGCTTGGCATTCTTCGACAGGTTGAGCGATGCGATGAACGAGGTGATGGTCGTACCGAGATCGGCGCCGAGCGAGAAGGCGAGCGCGGTCTGCCACTCGAGGACCCCCGATGCGCCCAGTCCCATGACGATGCCGATGGTCGCTGACGACGAATGGATGAGCGCGGTGATGACCGCCGCCGCGAGCACACAATAGAGAATGTTGAGGTAGCCGTCGGCCGACAGGGTGCCGATCACCGCCATCACGTTCGGCATGTTGCGCAGCGGCTTGAGGCCACCAGTCATCAGGCTCAGGCCATAGAAGATGAGGGCAAAGCCGAGCGAGGCGAGCATGGCGTTGCGCCGCGACTCGCTCTGGCTGAACACCATGACCAGGGCGAAAAGCCCGGAGAACAGCAGCCCGTAGAGCCCGAGCGGCATCGCAATCAGCGTGTTGGTGAGCGTGGTGCCAATGTTGGCGCCCATGATGACGCTGATCGCCGGCCGCAGCGCGAGCACGCCCGCATTGACCAGCCCGACCACCATCACGGTCATGGCCGTGCTCGACTGGATGACCCCGGTGATCAACGTGCCGGCCATCAGCCCGGTCACCGGCGTGCCGGCCACCTTGGCCAGTATCCCGCGCATCTTGTCGACGGCCAGCGACTGAATGCCGCTGCTCATGAACTCCAGGCCGAGCATGAACAGGCCCAACCCGCCAATGCTCGGAGCGATGATGTCCTTGAAGATATCCGCTTCCATCAGGCCGGCTCCCCCTGTGTTCTTGTGCGGCGGTTATGCTGTGGTTCTGTGACGGTCTTGGGACTCCGTTGGATCCTGGATGGCGGGTCGCTCAGTCGATCCTCTCATCGTCCGCGTTGATCGCGTCCGCAGAGCCGACATCCCAAGGATCGCGGCCTAGTTGGTCAGAGGCTTCAGGGTCTCTGAGTTGAAGCGAGACTCGACGCGTTGCTCCGGCGGCAGCGGGACAAGACCCTGGTCCACCAGGTAGCCAGCCGGACCAATCGCTGTCTCGCTGGTGAGCTCGGCCAGAAACTCGCGCACGCCCGGAATCGTCCCCGCCTGGGCATTCTTGACGAGACGTACAGCGGCCGCGCGATCGGATAAGTGCCGCCGGCGATCGAATCGAAGGTCGGCTGCACACCATTGATGGTGGCGCCTTGCAGCGTGTCGGCGTTCCGATACAGGAAGCTGTACCCAAAGATGCCGAAGGCGATCGGGTAGGCCTCGAGCTTCTTGACGATCAGGTCGTCGTTCTCCCCGGACTCGATGTACCCGCCGTCGTCGCGCAGGGTCCGGCAGACCTCTCGCGCGCGCGCCGCGCCGTCTGCTCCCGAGTCCATGAGCGCCTTGATCGGAGCGGACGCCAGGCACCCCGGCTGCATTACCAGCTCGATGAAGGCGTCACGCGTGCCGGAGGTTGGCGGCGGGCCGTATACCTCAATCCGGTAGCGCGGCAGCGCCGGATCGATCTCACTCCACTTCTGGTAGGGCGTGGGAATCGCCTTGAAGTCGGCGCCGTTCGCATCGTTCGGCACGTCCTTAGCGAGCGCCAGGTAGAGCTCGTCGAGCGTCACATCAAGCGGCGGGAGCGAGACGTTGTTCGCAATGACGATGCCGTCAAAGCCGATCTTGATCTCCGTGACCGCGGTGACACCGTTCGAGGCGCAGCTCTTAAGCTCGTCGTCTGTGAGCTTGCGCGATGCATTAACTATGTCGGGGTGCTGCGGGCCGAGGCCCGCGCAGAACAGCTTCACGCCGCCGCCTGTCCCGGTCGATTCAACAATGGGCGTCTTGAACTCGCCGCTCTGGCCGAACCTTTCGGCCACCGCCGTGGCAAACGGAAAGATGGTGCTGGAGCCGACGATATGGATCTGATCCCGCGCCGCTGCATCGACCCCAAACAGTAGCGCCGCCAGGGCAATGACGATGCTCGCGGCCCTCATGTTCGATGCCCCCTCTCGTATGGGGCGGCGCCGCTCCCTCGGCACCGTCGGGTCGCATTGTAGGGTCTTGTGTGACAAAACCGTTACGGTGCGGCCGATCTCGATCAACCAAACGACGTTGCCGCGGCGGAGGGAGGGGGGCGATCTGCCATGCCAACCCACATCAATCGGACAGCGGCGCGGCTAGCCCCGTTGAGGTCGGGGCCGGTGGCCCATCAGCCGTAGTCGCTCGCGGCTGCGTTGCTAGGGGCGCTCGCCGCGCGCGAGTCGTCCCGCGATCGAATGGACTATCGGCAGCAGATCACTCACGCCATCGATGACGTAATGCGCGCCCGTCGCGAGCAGCCGCTCCGTCGCTTCCTGCCGGCGTCTTTCCCGCTCGAGCGGCCTCAGCGCTTCGAGCTCGGCGAGGGTCAGGCCGCACAGATTACCGGTCAGGGCTACGCCGACGGTCCATGCTCCAGCATTCAGCCCCTCGGCTATGCCGACCTCGGTGTCGTCTACCTTCACGCAGCACCAGGCTGGCCAGACGCCGAGTTCCAGGAAACACCGGTACATCATAAGCGGCGTCGGCCGGCCTTCTGGCGTCTCGCCGGCGCAGATGAGGCAGTCAGGTTCATATCCCTGCGCGGCCGCAACGGGCCGAATGCGGTCCATAATGGCGTGTGTGTAGCCGGTGCTGGAGCCGATCTTGAGCCCAAGCTCACGCAGGCGCCGCACGGCATCCGCGGCGCCGGGCACCAGATCACCGTAGCGTGCCGCCACCTCGAGATTCATCGGCACGAAGACCTCGTACACCTCGTCAATGTCGGCCTCTGCAGGCGCGTGGCCATGTGCCGCTTCCCAGGCAGCAGTAACCCGCGGCAGCGCCAGCAACGCTGCGATGTGCGCGCGCTTGGCCATGCCCATTGGCTGGCGCGCCTCGTCCACCGTGAGGTCGACGCCAAAGCGAGAAAACGCTTCGACGAACGACCCCATCGGCGCAAGCGAGCCGTGGTCGATCATCGTTCCGGCCCAGTCCAGCACGACGGCCTTCAGCTTCCACGACATCGATGTCCCCCTCAGCAAGCGGTCGCGCCGAACAACTCGGCGACGGTCTCCTCGGCGATGGCGAACGCCGTGCTCGCACCCGTGCCGCTCGTCACGACGACGACGCGGATGCGATCGTGTGGCCGATCGACCAGCACGAGTCGGCCGGGCGCCGAGGCATAGGTTCCGATCCAGCGCTCCGTGATGCGAGGTGCGGGGATCGCCAACACGTCCTGCAGCTCGTCCAGAATCAGCTGCTCGACATGCAAAGACGCGAACGGATCGGGCGTGTCCGCATAATGGTGGGAGTCGCCGACGACGAGTGACCCGTCGGCGCTCTGCACTACGATGAGATGCACGCCGTTGGCGAGCGCGTCCGCCCGCTCAGTCTCGAGACGGGCGCGCAGCGCGTCCGCTGCCGGGAGCTCGGCGTAGCCGAGATAGCGCACGAGTCCCAGATCCGACATGATCGCGCCGGGAAGGTGCCAGTCCGGCTCCGGCGCAGCGATGCGCAGCATCTGCAGCTTGCACCGGGTGAGACCGTCGTACGCCGCGAGCCGATCAGCGACCAGGCCGGTAAAGTCATCGCCGGGGCAGACGACGCAGGCGTCCGCCTCCATTGTGCCGACCGACGTCTGGAGCAAGCCGGGCTCAACCGCGGACACTCGCGCGCGCCGGATAAAGATCACGCCATGCGCGCCCTCGAGCCAGCATGCCAGCTTCGGTATGGCCTCGCGCGATTCCACCCGGCGCTCGTGGGGGCTCCACAAGGCTCCGGCCAATTGCCCCGCGGCCAACATCGGGCACCGCTCGCGCGCCGCGGCAGGCCCCAGCAGCTCGCAGCCATCGCCCATCGAGGTCTGATGAAAGTCGTCGAGCACCGCCATCGCCTCGGGGCGCTTGGCCACGACGAGGAGCCCGTTCTGGACGATCTCGATGCCCGCCTGGGGTGCGATCTCTGCCCACACGTCCCGCGAACGCAACGCGCGTCGCCAGCAGTCGCCCGCCTGCTGACCGGTGACCGTGATGAATCCGAAGTTGCGGATCGATGCCCCGTTTGCCTGTGCATCACGGTCGATCACCACCACCCGCTTGCCCAGACGTACGGCCGCGAGCGCGTGCGCGAGGCCCACGATCCCGGCGCCAACGATTGCGAGGTCGTAGCCTCGCGCGGTCACCGGCGCCGCCACGCCTGGCTGCGTGCGAGCCACGCTCCGGTCGAGAGCGCGTACACGATGCGGACCGCCGTCGAGGTGAAGAAGATCATCATCGCCATGGCGGCGGCGGGCGCCACATCGCCGGCATCATCCATGTTCAGGACGGCGATGGCTGCGAGCGTGGTATGCGGCGCGTAGAGGAAGACCACCGCCGAGACGGTCGTCATCGCATTCACGAACAAGTACATCGCGATCTCGAGCACGGCCGGCAGGCAGACCGGCAGCGTGACGAAAAGAAAAGTGCGGTAAAGCGGCACGCGCAGGATGCAGATACCGTTTCGAACTCTGGGTCGATCTGTTTGAGCGCGGTCGTCGCGGTCAGGTGCGCGACGGGATAGAAGTGAGCGATCGTGCACAGGACAAGAATCGCCATCGTCCCGTAGAGAAACCGGAACGGATTGTCCGGGCTGTTGAAAAAAAAGATGTACCCCAGGCCCAGCACCAGGCCAGGCACGGCCAAGGGCAGGAGTGCTGCGAACTGGATGGGTGCTCGCAACGGACGGAACCCATGGGTTTTTTCGAGCAGATACGCGCCGGTGAAGACGACCGCCGTGCCGAACAAAGCCGTCAGGCCGGCCATCGTCACGCTGTTGTAGTAACTGCCCCAGCCGCCGCCATCCATGCTGTTGAAGTCGTAGTTCTTGAGGGAGGGTGTCAGATTGTAGGGCCAGTAGGTGGCGAGCGACGCGAACAGCGCGACGCCGATCACCACCAGGATCATGGCCGCGATCAGCGCGCACAGGACCAAGGCGACCATGTCGACGAGCGGCTCGGGCTTCGGCTCGTAGGCCACCGCCCGGGCCGACAGTAGCGCGGTCTGCCGGCGCTGGATCAGCCGGTCGACGCAGAAGGCGAGCACGGCGGGCGCCAGCAGGATAACGCCGACGACGGCGCCCATCTCGAAATTCTGCTGCCCGATCACCTGCTTGTAGATATCGGTCGCGAGCACGTTGTACTGGCCGCCGATCACTTTGGGCACGCCGAAGTCGGTGATGACGAGAACGAATACCACCAGTACCGCACTGATCAGGCCATAGCGGGCGCCGGGCAGCGTGACCGTGAGAAAGATCCGACGCGAACTCGCCTTGAGTGAGGCGGCCGCCTCATAGAGACGCGCGTCGGCCAGCCCCAGCGCGGTGGTGATGATGATCAGCGCGTGGGGCAAGGTCCAGAAGACCTCGCCCATGATGATGCCGATCGGCCGATAGACCGAATGGCCCATCAGCAGGCCCTTTGCCAGCCCTTGGTTGCCGAAGAGGTAAACGAGGCTGATCGCCGGCAGAAGCGAAGGCGCCAGCAGCGGGATCTGGGCAATCAGCAGGAACATCCTCCGCCCGGGCATGCGGGTTCGGGTGAGTCCATAGGCGTACAGGAACGCCAGCGTGATGCAGATGACGGTGCTGACCGTTGCCACGAACAGGCTGTGACCGACCGAAGCGGCGAGCGAGGGCGTAGCGATAAAGCGCGCGAAATTATCAAGCCCGACGAAGCTGCCGTCCTTGGCCTGGAATGCTTTGGACAACAACGCCCAAATCGGGAGAATTGCGAACAGCAGGAGCAGCAGCGCGAGCCCGACGAGCGCCGCGCGCATCGCGATATCGTCACGGCTGAGCAGCTGGCGCAGGGAAGAGGACCGCGCTCGGACCGCCGGGCGTTGGTCGACGGTTGCGGTGACCACGTTGATGTCGTTCCGTCAGGCCCCTGCCCACGGCTCGGCAAAGACCCGCAGGCGGTGCGCGGGCAGATCGGTCGGCACGGTCTGGCCCGGCGCGATGCCGAGATCGCGCACGTCGTTCATCGGCAGATCAGCGGACAAGTGCAGGTCGGTGCCGACCGCGTGCAGCGTGGCCGAGCAGTACCCGCCGACGAACTCCATGAGACCGACCCGCGCAGTCAGACGGTTGGGCCCGCCGTCGACGGCTTTTCGCACCCTTACGTCTTCGGGCCGGATGCAAACCGTGACCTCCACCCCGGGGCCAAGCTCGATCGGCTCGGCAAAACTCAGCACGGCGCCCTGCACATCCGCGCGGTCCGGCGCCAGCAGGCGCCCCGCCAGGAAGTTCATCTTGCCGATGAAATCGGCCACGAAGGGCGACGCTGGTCGGTTGTAGATCTCGTCGGGCGTGCCGATCTGCTCGACGCGGCCTTTGCTGATCACGACGATCCGGTCGGACATGGTGAGCGCCTCTTCCTGGTCGTGCGTCACCATGATCGTGGTGATCCCGAGGCGGCGCTGCAGGTCGCGGATTTCCCCGCGCAGCCGGGCGCGCACGCGGGCATCGAGCGCGGAGAGCGGCTCGTCGAGCAGGAGAAGGCCCGGCGAGAGCGCCAGCGCGCGGGCCAGCGCTATGCGCTGTTGCTGGCCGCCCGAGAGTTGCGCCGGATACTTAAAGGCCTGATCGGGGAGACCCACGAGCTCGAGCAGTTCCCCGACCCGCGCCGCGATCTCCTGGCGCGGGCGGCGCTGGCTGCGCAGACCGTACCCGACGTTCTCGGCAATCGTGAGATTGGGAAACAGCGCATAGGACTGGAAGACGATGCCGAAGTCGCGCTGACTGACCGGCAACCGTGAGATATCGCGCCCCCCCTGCTCGATCGTGCCGCCCGTCTGGATGTCGAGCCCGGAAATTGCGCGCAGCAGGGTGGTCTTGCCGCAACCCGATGGGCCGAGGAACGATACGAACTCCCCGCCGTAGATGTCGAGGCTCACGTCCTCGAGCGCGGCGAAGCTGCCGAACCGCTTACTGACGCCCCGCACGCGCAAATAGGGTTGAGCCACGGCCGGCTGGCCGACACTCTATCCCACGAGCTCAGCTCTTGGGCTCGGACTTGCCATCATACCGCCGACTCCACTCGGCCAGGATGCGCTCGCGGTTGTCGCCCGACCAGCCAAAGTCGTTCGGCAGCAGCATCTTCTCGAGATCGCCGTTGACGTACTCGAGCTTGGTTGAGATGCCGGGCAGAGCGACGATGGCAAAGTTTTGTGCGTAGAGCTCGTTGGCGGCAGGCGTGATCGCCCAGTCGGCGAGTCTTTTTGCGGCCTCCGGCTCGTCGGTCGTCTTGATGATCCCGATGGCCTCCATATCCCAGCCGAGGCCCTCGGACGGCAGGACGATGTCGATCGGAGCGCCGTCACTTTTCGTCTTGTTGGCGCGGTATTCAAAGGAGAGGCCGATCGGATATTCGCCGGCGCCTGCCTGCCGACACGGCTTCGAGCCTGAATGGGTATAGGTCGCGATGTTCTCGTGCAGGGCGTCCATGAATGCCCAGCCTTTCTCCTCACCCATCGTCTGCAGCCACGCTGAGACCATCAGGTAGCCGGTGCCAGACGACGCAGGGTTGGGCATCGCGATCTGGCCTTTGTACTCGGGCTTCGTGAGGTCGGCCCAGGAGGCCGGCTTCGCCAGGCCCTTTGCTTCGGCCTCGACCGTGTTGAAGCATAGCGCCGACGCCCAGATGTCCATGCCCACCCAGGTCGGCGGCTCGCGCGGGTCTCGCATGCTCGACTTGACCTGCTCGAGCCCTTTTGGGGCGTAGGGCATCAGCATGCCCTCATGGTCGAGCAAGATCAAAGACGTGGCGGCCAGACCCCAGACGGCGTCCGCCACCGGCGCCGCCTTCTCGGCCAGCAGCTTCGCCGTAACAATGCCGGTCGAATCGCGGACCCACTGAATCGTGATATCCGGATTGTCCTTCTCGAAGGCCTCTTTGTATGCCTCCAGCTGATCGGCCTCGAGCGCCGTATAGACGGTCAATTCGGCGGCGGCGGCCTGGGCGACGAGCGGAGTCCAAGCGACCATTGCGATTAGCACCCTACGCATCTCGCCAACCCTTTCGTTTTGGGTACGGTCAGGCAGCCCGCACCGCGCGCAGCCTCTCCTGACCACTTAGGATCGGATGATGACAGTATCGAGGCAGCGCACCGTAACGCTGCCGGCGCGCCGTCTGAGAATGCGCCCCTCTGACGCCCGCGCGCAGGCCGCAGCCAGGTCATCCCTGCTAGTCACGCCTTTGCAGGAGCGCCTCGAACGGCTCTGCAGGTGCGTTGTCGCCGGACGTGGATGGTCCTGCGCACGCCCGGCGTCATGCCGAGCTCGGCGGCAAAGGGATCATGCCATCGACCGGCTCGTTCGCGACCCGCGGCGTATGGTGCGCTGATCGGTTGGCCGTTCGAGGCCGCGCACCGGTCCCAGACCCCGTGCGCCAACCTGACCGTCCTTCTGAGCGTTAGCCGCGCGGCTTCCTCAATGCGCGCACTCCTCGCCCTTCAGCCCGCCACCTCGACCCGCGCGATGTCTACCGCGTTGCGGATGCCCTGCCGCTTGAGCACCCGTTTTCGAAATCGCCCCAGCGCCCGCCGTAGCACTCGCTCCTCCGTGACCCGCTCAATCTGGGCCAACTCCCTCACCAGCGCATCTCCTCGTGGCTCAACGCTACAGTCAGCACGCACGGCCGATCCACTGTCTTCCGCATTCCCAGCGTCCTCCCTTGGCTTCCTCACTTGTTTAAGACAGTCCCGGGTTTGTGTGCCCAAAGGGCCATGATGGAATGAATGCCCCACCGCACCGCTCACGCCGAGCGCGAATTTTGCGCGATCAGAAACGCATTCGGCGGCGTTGCACCATTGCGTTAGCCACCCTTGATGGCTAAACGACAGGTTGAATACCGCACAATTTTGGGGCCGCTCCGATGACCAGTATTTTGCTTCCTCTCGTTCCCATAGCGCAGGCAGGGACGTTAGAGCTCGCCCTAATCGTGGTCGCGGTGGTAGTGACGGTTGCCGCGATGAGGAGCCTCTGGCCGCCGCGGCGGTGGTGAGCAGTCTCTTAGGGATTGATCATAGGGAGACGTTCTTGGATGACCTGGCTTAAACCAGCGAGCCCGCCGGTTGATTTCTTGCCACTGGGCCACGGCAAAGATCTCTTCGAACGGCCTAGTTGGGCTTTGGAGTCCTCGATAACGTTGGTCGACCTTCCCCTTCCGACCGTCCCTGAAACACTCCGGACCTCTGTTACACTGACGAGACTCGGCCAGCCGCACCTCAGAAACCCCTAAGCATTCGCCAGCCGATCAAGCTCTTGAGGTCCGATCCCTTGAACGCAACGTGCAGGACGTGGCCTCCGTCATTCGTCAATTCGACCACAAACTCACCGTTCGGCGCCTTGATCACCGAGGCTTTGTTGAAAACGAACTCGCCCTCACGCTTGGGGAGCTTGGCTTTCACGGTGGTGGCGATGGACCTGGCGGGCATGTGGTATCCTCGGCTGGCAGGACGGAGGGAACGGATTGCCCGCTTGCTCCATTTATTACAAGAGTGTGACGGCGGCCCCTTTGCGCCGTCATGGCGCAATCCATATGAGCTCCCCGTGGTGCAGCCGAAAGTTGCACGGCGTTGCGATCCCGAGAAGGCCGAGGAGGGAAACATGGCAGGAATCGACGATCTGTTTAAGAACGGGCTAGGCAGTGGACTGGCGGTTACGGTCGGCGTCGCGGTGCTCGGCCCGATCATCATGCCGGCGCTGGCCCGGGGCTTGAAGCCGGTGGTCAAGAGCGCGATCAAGGGCGGCATCGTGGCCTACGGCTGGGGTCGCGAAAGCATTGCCGAGATGCGCGAGTACATGGAGGACACTTACGCGGAGGCGCATGCTGAAATTTAGCATGGGGAGGGACTGACTGCGGCTACCCCCCGAGGCCGCGGGCGCGCCAAAGCTGAGGGTACCGTCTCGGCGAGCTGATCCTGCCCGAGGCGGCGGTTCACCACCTACCAGGTGATCAGCCCGCCACAGCTTGCAGGCGCCATCGCTCTACAACCTCAAAAACGAGCGCGTAGGCTACGGGACGCGAGCGCGAATCTCTCCGCGCTTGGGGCATCTCAGCGACCACAGCAGGGGTCCCCTTGCTCGGCCTCCACACGTGCATCGCATGCTGATGCAGGCGAGAGACCTCAGGCGGGACCTGTGCCGACCAGGGCGGACACATGAGGATGCCTGAACCGACCGATGACGAACAAAGTGGCGGACACACTCTCCAGGGGCTGGCGACCGATCAGTTCTTCTATTTTTTCCTCCGTTTGCGCAAGTCCGAGATCCGCCGAACGGTGCAGTCACTTCGAGCCCGATATCCCGACGAAACTCCCGAACAGCTGTCGCGACGGCTGATCGACTCTCATAGTCGTGTGGCGTTGCTCGGCGGCGCGTTCTCGTACCTTCCGTTCATGCTGCCCTGGGCCGGCCCAGCGCTGAGGCTCGCCGGGGTGGTCGGCACAACCTCGATGCTGACCCGGATGCACCTGTATCTGATCCTCGAGATCGCCCTGGTCCACGGGCACGACATCGATGACGAGACGAGGGTTCCAGAAATGGCCGCCGTGGTCGGCGCGACCGGGCTGGCCGCGGGCACCCCGCTGCTGCTTGAGGCACTGGAGTGGACGCCTCTGATCGGGCTTCCGGTCTCAATGCTGAGCGCCAGTGCGATCACCCAAATGATCGGCGACACCGCGCTCCGGCTCTATAGCGGTCGGCTGGCGATTGGTGACGCATCTGCCCCTTTGATCGGACCCGAGCCGACTCTACCGCAGTGATCGGCGGATTTTCGTCGACCTGGCGTTCGCAGGGGTGATCATCCGGTAACTCCCGGGGATTTTTATCTCGACTATTTCGCTCCTGATCGCACTCTGCCTTGGCAACTATGGTGGGCCGGTCAATTCATGGCGCAGCAATGGCTAGCGGCCTGTTCACCACTACCATAAAGGAGCGGACCCAGAGAGCCATTGGCTGTCGATTCGTAACCTGACCCTCAACAGAGTGGCGCGATAAAGAAGCTTAGCTGCCACGGCACTTCGCTGTGGGGCAATAATTGGCGAGCTCAAGAACTCTCGTCACTGTCTTCACTTTGCAACATTTCTGGGGTAATTGCGCGATGCAAGGTGGATTTTAGAGCGTCAGGTGGAAACCGGCATGAGCCACTACCTACACCACGTGCCCGGGCGACTGCGGCTGAAGGCCCTCTCGTTCAGGAACAGCGAGGACAAAGCCGCAGAGATCCGCGCGCTGTGCAGCCAGCTGCCCGGTATCAGCTCGATCGAGCTGAACACTCTCACCGGCAGTTTGCTCGTGCGCTACGACAAAGCGAGCGTGAACTCGAGCCAGATCCTGGGACTCCTGTTCACGAACGGCGTCATCACCTCAATTCCCGAGGCGCGGCCCAAGGTGACGTCGAACCTCTTCGGGGGGCCAGTGAGTGTACGTGCGGCGGACACCCTTGCCGAGACGGTGTCGAAGCTCCTCGCCAAGGTGGTGATCGAAAAGATGCTGCCGCGGTTGGTCAGCGCCGTGATCTGAGGCCGCACAATGGCCGTCACTGCGGGCGCGCTGACTCCCGCGCGGCGGGATCCTGCGCCCGCAGCTTCCTCAGCTCATTGAGGGCGAACGGCACGATGCCGCCCAGCGCGGCGGCCAGTCCGTCGATCAGAGTCAACCGAGTGAGGCCCAGCGCACCGCGCAAACCGGGTATGAGCAGCGCAGCAGCCTGCAGCCCGAGTGAACCGAGGACCGCAGCATCGAGGTAGCGGTTGGGCGGCAGCGCCTCACCGGTGAACACTCCATGGCGCTGCGAGCGGCAGGTCCAGGCGTGCAGCAGCTGGCCAACAGTCAGCGATGTAAAGGCAATCGTCCCCGCCTGGGCGCCGACGCCGTAGCGGGCGAGGCCATAGCCATAAGCCGCCAACGCACTCGCGCTGATCGTTGCTGCCTCGCCCGCGATCCCGCTCAGTTGCGTGACCGGCACGATCGGCTCGTGCGGATCGCGCGGCGGCCGGCGCAAGACGTCCGGCTCCGGTGGCTCAACCGCAAGCGCAAGCGATGGGAACACATCGCTGATCAGGTTAATCCAAAGTAACTGAATGGGGTTGAGCGGTTGCCCGAGGCCGCCCGCTGTGGCGGCGAGCACGATCATGATCTCGCTCAGGTTGGTCGCCAGAATGAAGCGGATCGAGCGCCTGATGTTGGCGTGAATCGTTCGACCGTGGCGGATTGCCTCCAGCATGGTGGAGAGCTCGTCGTTCTCCAGTATGACGCCCGCAGTCTGACGCGCCAGGTCGGTCCCACCCCGGCCCATCGCCACACCGATATCCGCAGCCTTCAAAGCCGGTCCGTCATTGATCCCATCGCCCGTCATCGCGGTCACCTGGCCGGCGTTCTGCAAGGCGCGCACGATCTCCAGCTTGTGGCTCGGGCTGACACGAGCGAACACAGGCGCCTTACGGGCAACCTCCTCAAGCTCATCGGGTCTCATGCGACCGAGAGCTTTGGCGTCGATGACGTCCAGCGCATCTGCCCCGTTCAAGCCCAAGTCCTCAGCGACGGCGCGAGCGGTCGCCGCTTGATCGCCGGTGATCATGACGGTGCGGATGCCGGCCTCGTGGAAGGAGGCGATCAAATCCCGAATGTGCGGCCGGATCGGATCGGCGAGCCCCACCATACCGACCCAGCAGAGCCCATTTTTATGGTCAACGCTCGTGGCACCGCGCTCGGCGGATGCCATG
>JBKPNX010000258.1:0-12260 GCA_046732855.1 Pseudomonadota bacterium | reverse complement strand
GCGGGGGCGCGGGTGGGGCGGGGGGCGCCGGGCGACTCCCGGGGGGTGGGGGGCCGTGGGTGCCCGGGTGTTGTGTTGTCGCGGCGGCGCCGCCGCTGGCCGCTCGTCGCGAGGGCCTCTGTCAAATGGCGGCCGACTTTGAGGTCGCCGCGATTAACCAGCAATCGTCCCATCCTACCAGCCGCCCTCGAACGATGCTTGGGTAACGATTATGCAAGGAGCGCGACGGTACTATGGATCCGCGCTGGTGCCACGGCTGCAGGAGTGGAGGGATGCGGGGGGAAAAGTACTATGCTTCCGATACTCCGAAACGTCAGCCATCCGTCCCGGCAAATAGCCCGGTTGTTCTTTGGCCAGCCCGAACGGCGATTGGCACTCGGCGGACGGTCGAGGGTAGCAACCTATTGACTACCTCCACGGGGCAAGATCACCACCCGAATGGCGTCCGGCTGACTATTTCGGCCCAAGGCGCATCAACGTTACCGATCGGCCCGGGAACCGGGCCTGCCAAGTCCTGCTTCGCGGGCGACCTGCCCGGCACATCATCCGGCCACCACGAGGCAGCGACGACGGTGCAACGGCCGGACCCGCGGCAGGCCCGCTCGCCAGCCGGTGAGGGAGCAGTCAGCCAGGCGCGTGGTTACCCCGTTTGATCGAAGCGCTTAGCCGATTGCGGACCGCGCGTCGTCCGCACTTGCTGTACTCTTCACCAACCCGCGCACTGCAGCAGAATTCGATTGCTGGCGGAGCGATGGACGATGCGGGCGCCCTCAGATCCGCCATCCCCGTCGCCGTGCTCGCGCGAGCGCGAAAGTGCGTCTTTCCGATGCTTGCGAGGAGCCATGGAGCGGCGGTCGTAAGGCGCCATGAGCACTAGCGCGGAGCTTGCTGTGAGCCTGAACGGTCATCAGATTTCGGCTCGCCTGACGGAACTCGCCCATCATCTCATCCCAGGCGGTTGCCACACCTACGCGAAGGGGGACGATCAGTACCCGATCCTCGCGCCCGGGTTCATCGCCCGGGGTCTCGGCTGCCGGGTCTGGGACACCGATGGCCGCGAGTACATCGAATACGGCATGGGCAATCGCGCGGTCGGTCTCGGCCATGCCTATCCCGCGGTGCTCGACGCAGTGCAGCGCGAGCTCGTGCACGGCGGCAACTTCACCCGCCCTTCGCCGATCGAGGTGGCGTGCGCGGAGCAGTTCCTGGCGCTGATCGAAGGCGCCGAGATGGTCAAGTTCTGCAAGGACGGCTCCGATGCGACCTCGGGCGCCGTGCGCCTCGCCCGCGCCTACACCGGGCGGGACATGATCGCGTGCTGCGCCGACCACCCGTTCTTCTCCACCGACGACTGGTTCATTGGCACGACCCCGATGAACGCCGGCATCCCGCGGGCGATCCGGCAGCTGACCGCCACCTTCCGCTACGGCGACCTCGCCAGCGCCGCGGCGCTGTTCGAGCAGCATCCCGGGCGCATCGCCGCGCTGATCCTGGAGCCGGCCCGGGCCGAGGATACGCAGCCGGGCTACCTGCACGCGCTGCAGCGCCTGTGCCACGCCAATGGCGCGTTGCTGATCCTCGACGAGATGATCACCGGGTTCCGCTGGCACACCGGCGGGGCGCAGAAGCTGTACGACATCGTCCCCGACCTCTCGACCTTCGGCAAGGCATTCGCCAACGGCTTCTCGGTGTCCGCGCTCGCCGGCCGGCGGGAGTTCATGCGCCTGGGCGGGCTCGATCACCACGACCGGCCGCGGGTCTTTCTGCTCTCGACAACCCACGGCGCTGAGACCCACGCGCTGGCGGCGGCGATCGCGACCATGCAGGTCTACCAGCGCGAAGGCGTGGTCGAGTATCTTTACCGCCGGGGTGAGCGCCTGCGGCGCGAGGCGGAAGAGGCGATCCACCGGCATGGCCTGAGCGAGTTCGTCAAGGTCCTGGGCAAGCCCTGCTGCCTGTCCTACGCCACGTTGGATCAGGATGGCCGGCCGTCGCAGACATTTCGGACGTTGTTCCTGCAGGAGACGATTCGGCGCGGCGTGCTGATGCCGTCGCTGGTCGTGAGCTATTCCCACAGCGACGAGGACCTCGACCTCACGGTCGAGGCGATCGATGGGGCGCTTGCAGTGTACCGGCGCGCGCTCCACGACGGCGTCGACCGCTATCTGGTCGGCAGGCCCTCGCAGACCGTTTACCGGGCCTACAATCTGCCCGAGGTACTGCCCAAAAAAGACGACCTCGGCGCGAGGCATCTGGCGGAGGCAAGGTGACCACGCTTCCCGCCAGCGGATCGGTGCGATTCCCCCAACGACGCGGTCGCGGCGGCCCGATCGCCCGCCTCCTGGTGCTGACCATGGCTCTGACGCTCGGCGCTTGGCTAGTTCAAGACGGCCCGGCTTCGTCCGCAGCCGGCGAAACCCGGCCGGTCTCGACCCAGGTCGCGGCTGCGAGCAGCGCTTGTACCGGCGCCGAGGGTGTAGCCGCGATCCCCGCATCCGTGAGGACAGAAGCGGCGCCGGTTTTCCCGCTCTCGATCAAGCCCGGCGAGCGCTACCTGGTCGATACTGCGGGCGAGCCCTTCCTCATTCAGGGGGACACCGCCTGGTCGCTGATCGCAGAGCTGACCCGCGAGGACGTCGATCTCTATCTGGATGACCGGCGGGCGCGCGGCTTCAACACGATCCTCGTCTCGCTGATCGAGGCCAAGTTCGCCACCAACGCTCCGGCCAACGCCTATGGTCAGCCGCCGTTCCTGAAGCCTGGGCGGTACGACATGCCCAACGAAGCCTATTTCCAGCATGCCGATTGGGTGTTGCGCCGCGCCGCCGAGGGTTCCTGGTCATGCTGACCCCGTCCTATCTCGGCTACGACGGCGGGTCCGAGGGCTGGTACGAGGCGATGGTCGCGAACGGACCCGATCGCCTGCGCCAATACGGCGAATATCTCGGCCGGCGCTATCGGGACTTCAGCAACATCCTCTGGGTGCACGGCGGCGATTATGACCCGCCGCGGGAGGACCTGGTCAGGGCGATCGCGCAAGCCATCCGAACATATGATGCGCGCGCGCTCCACACCGCGCACGGCTCGCCGGAGACCTCGGCGCTTGACTATTGGCGGGGTGAGCCCTGGCTGCAGGTGAACACCGTCTATACCTACGGCCCCGTCTACCACCCCGCGCTCAGGCAATACGCTCGGCCGGAACGCATGCCGTTCTTCCTGATCGAGAGCGCCTACGAGAACGAGCACGACATCACCGAGCAACGGGTGCGCACCCAGGCCTACCAGGCCGTCCTGTCCGGCGCGGCCGGTCAGATCTATGGCAACAACCCGATCTGGCATTTCGACAGCGGCGGCCTCTATCCGGCGCCAGTGACCTGGCGGCAGGCTTTGTCCAGCCGTGGCGCGCAGAGCATGACCCATCTGCGCGATCTGCTGACATCGCTCGCTTGGTGGCAGCTGGAGCCCGATCGGAGCGGCGTTCTCCTGACCGCCGGCCTCGAGGGCGGCAGCGAGCGGGCGGTCGCCGCCCGCAGCGCCGATCGCTCGTTCGCGCTGATCTACCTGCCGAGCAGCCGCGTCATCACCGTCGATCTGCGGCAGCTCGCCGGGCCATGCATAGCGGCGCGATGGTTCGACCCGGCGAATGGACAGTTCCTGAGCGTCGCCGGCTCGCCGTTCGACGCCTCCGGCCCGCGCCAGTTCGGCGCGGATCTCGGCCGCAACAGCTCCGGCTTCGAGGACTGGATCCTGCTCTTGAGATCAAAGTCGCAACGAGGTTTCGCCGAGTGATTACAGGCAGCAGCCAGATGACCCATACGACGTCCGGCCAGGGCAGCTCGGCGAGCATTCTCGCGCGCACCGCTACCGTCTCGAGTGACCATGGGCCGCGGGCGCGCCGGCGCTCCCTCGCCGTCGCCCGGCGGCGGCCACTGCGCATCGGCCTGTTCGGCCTGTTCGGCTGCGGCAACGCCGGCAACGACGGCTCGCTGGAGGCGATGCTCGCGTTTCTGCGCCGGGTGCGGCCCGAAGCGGAACTCATCTGCTTCTGCGCCTACAACGACGGCGCTACGGATCAGATTGCGCGCGATTTTCGCTTGCCGGCGCTGCCGATCGCTTTGCCGAGACCCGCCAACTTCCTGCTTCGGGTCCTTGATCGGCTGTCAGGCGGCGGGCCGCGCCAGCTGGCCAGTCTCGTCCGCGCGATCTGGCATGCCCGCCGGCTCGACCAGCTGATCATCCCCGGCACCGGGATCCTGGACGATTTCCAGGCGGGGCCGCTCGGTATGCCGCTCGCCCTGTTCGGCTGGTGCCTCGCCGCCAGGCTCTGCGGCACCAGGATCGCGTTCGTGAGCGTCGGAGCGGGCCCGATCCACCATCCGCTCAGCCGCTGGCTGATGAAGTCCGCGGTCGCCATGGCGCAATACCGCTCCTACCGCGATACCGTCTCCAAGGCGTTCATGGAGAGCATCGGCTTCGATACGCGGGACGACGCGATCTATCCCGACATCGCGTTCAAGTTGCCGGCGCCCTCCTCACCGGTCCGGGGCGCGGCGGGTTCGCTCACCGTCGGGGTCGGTGTGATGACCTATCTGGGCTGGGAGAGAGGAAGCCCGCGCGGGCCTGCCATCTACGCCGCCTATCTCGAGAAGATCACGGCCTTCGTGCTGTGGCTTCTCGACCAGGGACATCGGGTGCGGATCCTGATGGGCGATGCGGCGGACCAAGACGCCGTCGCCGATGTCCTGAGCAGGGTGGCGGCGGCCAGGCCGGATCTGGCACAGGATCGTCTCGTCGCCGATCCGATGCGTGCGCTCCACGACCTGATGCGCCAGATGGCCGAAACCGATGTGATCGTTGCGACCCGCTATCACAACATCGTCTGCGCGTTGCGGCTGGGCAAACCACTCGTGTCGCTCGGCTATGCCGAGAAGAACGACGTGCTCATGACCGAGATGGGCGTTGGGCGCTTCTGCCAGCACGTCGAACGGTTCGATCTCGACCTGCTGATCGAGCAGTTCACGCAGCTCGTCGCGGAACGGGATCGCTACGGGGACGGCATCCGGCGCGCCAACCTGTCCTACCAGGAACGCCTGGAGCGCCAGGACTCGATTCTGGCGTCGCGGCTGTTGTGAGGCTGTTCGAACGGTAGCCGGCGATGTTCGGGTTCATCAATTCGCCACCGCGCGATCAGCGCCTGACCTGGCGCGATCGGACCTGGCCGGTATGGGAGGTGAATTTACATCTATCTGCCAAGCAGGTATTGACGTTGCTTTTCGTGGCGCTTGCAGTAGCTACGGTCGTCCTTTTCACCCCTAAAGTTCTGTGGTCGTTTGCGCCGCATGCCGTGCGCGCTGTGCCGCAGGAGAGAGTCGCTACCGAGTTTTACTGGCGCCTGCAGTTTTATCTGAGGAAGGCGACCGGCGGCGTTCCCGATCTTTCCTGGGGCGAGGTCATCAAGGGGACATGGCCGGGCAGGCAGTTGAAGGGCACATGGCCGGGGAGCGGTTTCATCACCGGCAAGGTGGTCACAGAGGGCCGCAGTCTGAGCGCCGCAGTGGTCAACCCTCTGGATAGCCCCGACGACCATGCGAAGGGCAAGGAACTCTTTTCCCACAACTGTGCCGCCTGTCACGGCAGCGACGGCAAGGGGGGTCACGCGCCTTCGCTGGCCAAATCGAACTACGGCGTCGGGGCGAGCGACCTGGCGCTGTACAAGGCCTTGCGCGACGGCATTCCAGGCACGGCCATGACCGGCTTCGATTTCTCGATCGAAGAGCGCTGGCAGCTGGTTGGGTTTCTGCGCTCGCTCGACCAGCGGAGCGGGACCAGGACGCGGGCACTCGATCGGACCCCACCCGTCGACGTCACCTGGCAGGCGCTGCTGACGGCGCGGAGCCGAACCGACGAGTGGCTCACCTACTCAGGCGCCTTCGACGGCTGGCGCCATTCCCCGCTGGCCGAGATCACGCCGGCCAACGCATCCGGGCTGAAGTTGCGCTGGGCCCATCAGTTCGGGAGCGAAGACGGCGTGATCCAGGCGACGCCGATTGTCACCAACGGCACGATCTTCATCAGCGAACCGCCGAACAACGTCGTCGCCTTGGAGGCGGCGACCGGCCGCGAGATCTGGCGCTACGTGCGCCGCCTGCCCGACGAGCTGCCGATCTGTTGCGGCCGCGTGAACAGGGGCCTCGCCATTCTCGGCCATCGGCTGTTTCTTGGCACCCTGGACGCCCGGCTGGTCGCCCTCGATGCGCACACCGGCGAAGTCGAGTGGGAGACGCAGGTCGCCGTCCCGGGTGACGGCTTCACGATCACCGGCGCGCCCCTGGCGCTGCGCGATGCCGTGCTCATCGGCGTCTCCGGCGGCGAGTTCGGCATCCGCGGTTTCCTGTCCGCATACGATGCGCACAGTGGCGAGTTGCGCTGGACTTTCCACACCATTCCCGGTCCGGGCGAGTTCGGTCACGAGAGCTGGGAGAACGGGTCGTGGCAGACCGGTGGCGGGCCGACCTGGATCACCGGCAGCTTCGACCCCGAGCTCAACCTCGTCTACTGGGGCGTCGGCAACCCGGCGCCCGTCTATGCCCGCGAGGCGCGGCCGGGCGACAATCTGTTCACCAACAGCGTCGTCGCCCTGAACGCCACGACCGGGAAGCTGGCCTGGCATTTTCAGTTCACGCCGCAGGACGACCACGACTGGGACTCGAACCAGACGCCGGTGCTGGCCGACCTCATGATCGACGGGTCGCTGCGCAAGACCATCTGCTGGGCGAACCGCAACGGCTTCTATTACGTGCTGGACCGGACCAACGGGCAGTTCCTGCGCGGCGTGCCGTTCGTCGAGGTCAACTGGGCCAGCGGTCTCGACCATGACGGCCGCCCGATCCTGACCGAGGCGGCGACGATCAGCACCACGGGGACGTTGACCAAGCCCTGGGTCGGCGGCGGCACGAACTGGCTGCCGCCTTCCTACGACCCCACGTCCGGGACCTTTCTGGTGCATGCGACGCAGGGCGCCTCGATCTATACCAAGGCGTCCTCGCATCAGGTGCGGCGCGGCCCGGGCGGACTCTACGTCGGCAGCGGCTCGGCCGCGGCCGAGCCCGCGGTGAACATGGTCAAGGCGCTCGATGCGGCGACTGGTGCCGCCAGGTGGGAGTACGTCTCGCCGAAGCAGCAGCAGGCGGACCTGGATCTCACCTACGGCGGCGTTCTGTCGACCGCCGGCGGCGTCGTGTTTTCGACGTCAGCCGGCGTGCTCTTCGCCCTGGATGCGGCGACCGGCAAGGAACTGTGGCGGGCCGGCCTCGGCGGGCCGACCCAGGCGACCCCGATCTCGTTCTCGCTGGATGGCCGCCAGGTCGTGGCCGTGGCCGCGGGTAGGACATTGTTCATGTTCGGTCTGTAGGGGATTCCGTACAGGCGGCGGCGCGCAGGCTGCTTCGCCAGGCGACCCGGGCAGGTCCGGCGAAGCAGGCAGTTCGGCTCGCGAATGTCAAGAACTCAGTCTTAAAGCCAAAGATACCGCCGATAGCTATAATCACCTGCCCGATCGGGTACTTCCGGAAATCTGACCAAATACTTTAACATCTCTGCGCCTCGTCTCGACCTGGAAGCCGACCGCGCGCCGGAGCCGCCGAGCGGGGCATCCGGGTCATTTTCACCGGGAAAGGAGCGCCACGGATGAAAGTTTTGGTGACCGGTCATCGGGGGTACATCGGCACGGTGATGGTGCCGATGCTGGTCAAAGCGGGGCACGAGGTGACGGGTTGCGACAGCGACCTGTACGAGCGCTGCACCTTCGAGGCCGGCGGCGCGATCGCCGCGGTGCCCAGCATTCGCAAGGACGTGCGCGACGTCACGGTGCGCGACCTCGAAGGCTTCGATGCCGTGATTCACCTGGCCGCGCTCTCGAACGATCCGCTCAGCGATCTCAATCGCGAGGTCACCTACGACATCAATCACCAGGCGAGCGTTCGTCTGGCCGCCCTGGCCAAGACCGCCGGGGTCAAGCGGTTCCTGCTGGCGTCGTCCTGCAGCAACTACGGCCTCGCCGGCGACGCCATGGTCGACGAGAACGGCGCGCTCAATCCGGTCACCGCGTATGGCCAGTCCAAAGTGTGGTCGGAGCGCGACATCGCCCGTCTCGCCAGCGACGGCTTCTGCCCGACCTATTTCCGACCGGCGACCGCGTACGGGCTGTCGCCCCGCCTGCGCCTGGATATCGTGCTGAACAACCTGGTCGCCTGGGCGGTGACCAAGGGTTTGATTTACCTGAAGTCCGACGGCTCGCCGTGGCGCCCGATCGTGCACATCGAGGACATCTCGCGCGCGTTCCTGGCTCGTCTGCAGGCGCCGACGGAGAAGGTGTTCAACGAGGCCTTCAACGTCGGCCGGACCGAGCACAATTACCGGATCCGCGAGATCGCCGAAATCGTGGCGCAGGTCGTGCCGGGCTGCCGACTCGAGATCGCGTCCGATGCCGGCCCCGACAAGCGTTCCTATCGGGTGAGCTTCGCAAAGATCGCGCGCGTTCTGCCGGAGTTCAAACCGCAATGGGACGTGCGCAAGGGCGCGGAGCAGCTCTACGCCGCCTACCGCTCCGCTGGTCTGACGATCGAGGAGATGGAGGGGCGCTACCAGCGGATCAGCCACATCAAGCTGCTCATGCGCGAGGGCATCCTCGACGCCGATCTGCGCCGCCAGCACCGTCCCGCCCCGCGCAACGCGGCAGGCGCTGCCGTAATGGCGTGACCCTGCCGGGGCGCGCCGCGGAGTCGCGCATGCCGGCCGCATCCCTGCGGCAACGCCTGGACGAGGCCGGCATCGGCGACGCGATCTTCGCTCTGGCGGCGGAGATCTATCCGATCTGCCGCAGCATCACCGGCGACGGCGTGCGCCGTACCCTCGCCCATCTCGGGCGGCGCATCGATCTCGAGGTGCACGAGGTGCCAACCGGCGCCCAGGTGTTCGATTGGACGATCCCGCGGGAATGGACCATCCGCGACGCCTACATCAAGAACACCGCGGGTGAGCGGGTGGTCGACTTTCGCAGCTGCAACCTGCACGTCCTGAACTACAGTCGGCCGCAACGCGCGACGCTGCCGCTGGACGAGCTGAAGAAACATGTCTTCACCCTGCCCGACCAGCCCGGCCTGATTCCTTATCGCACCTCCTACTACGCCGAGGCCTGGGGCTTCTGCATGGCCCACGACCGGCTCGCGGCGCTGCCCGACGGCCTGTACGAGGTGGTCATCGACTCGAGCCTCGAGGACGGCAGCCTCAGCTACGGCGAGTATCTGCATCGCGGCGAGAGCGAGGACGAGTTCCTGTTCTCGGCGCACGTCTGCCACCCGTCCCTCGCCAACGACAACTGCTCGGCGCTCGCGCTGCTGACGTTATTGGCCGAGCGCCTGGCGCGACTGCGGACGCGCTACAGCTACCGATTCCTGTTCGCCCCGGGCACGATCGGCGCGATCGCCTGGCTCGCGCGCAACGAGCACCGGGTGGGGCGCATCCGACACGGGCTCGTCGTCGCCGGGGTCGGCGACGGCGGCGGTCCGACCTACAAGAAGAGCCGCCGCGGCGATGCCCTGATCGATCGCGCCATGGCCCATGTCCTGAGGCACGCCGCACCGTCGCCAAGGATCCTCGACTTCTTTCCCTATGGCTATGACGAGCGGCAATTCTGCTCGCCGGGGTTCGATCTCGGCGTCGGGCTGTTTCAGCGCAGCCAGTACGGCACCTTTCCCGAGTACCACACGTCCGCCGACAATCTCGACTTCATCCGGCCCGAACATCTTGGCTCGTCCTACCGGATGATCGCGGCGATGATCGACATCGTCGAGAACGACTGGCGGCCGAGAAGCACGTCGCCCAAGGGCGAGCCCCAGCTCGGCCGACGCGGGCTGTATTCCGCGCTGGGCGGCGACAAGGACGGGCCAGCGAAAAGCATGGCGTCTTTGTGGATCCTCAATCTCGCCGACGGACGCCACACCCTGCTCGACATTGCCGAGCGGGCGCAGCTGCCGTTCGGCGTGGTGGCCGAAGCGGCGCGGCTGCTGCGCGACAGCGGACTACTGATCGAGGATCGCGCCGCCGGGCGGCCGCAGGTGGGGGAACAGCTGCCCTCTGCGGACCAGCCATGAGAGCGGGCCGCCAAGCCACCTGAGACCCGGGTGACGGGCGCGCGCGCCCGTCATATGGCAGGCAACGATCTCGTGGCGCTGCAACCCTCCTGAAACCACTCCAGCCATAGGCTGCGCGGCGAAGTCGTCGCCGGGCGACGGCGACGTCTGCGAGGCGAGTGACGCGCGTGAGGGGCGATGTCTGAGAAGCAATCTGATGCCACGGCCGGCGTGGACGTCGTGATCCCCTGCTACCAGTACGGACGGTTCCTGCGCGACTGCGTGACCAGCGTCCTGACCCAGGGGGTCCCGGGCATCCGCGTTCTGATCATCGACAACGCCTCGACCGACGACAGCGTCGAGGTGGCGCAGCAGCTCGTCGCCGAGGATGCGCGGGTCGAGCTCGTGGCGCGGCCGCGCAACCTCGGCCCGCACGCTTCGTTCAACGAGGGGATCGACTGGGCGAAAGCGACCTATTTCATGGTGCTTTGCGCCGACGATCTGCTGGCCCCGGGGGCCTTGGCGCATGTCGTCCCGGTCATGGAGCGGCATCCGGAGGTCGGCTTCGCGTACGGGCGCGCGGCCTCGCTGCTGTCGGAAGAGCCGATGCCCGTCCTCGATGCCAGCCTGTGGGACGCGCCGTGGCAGATCGTGGCGGGCCAGGATCTGCTCGAGCGGTTCTGCGGGGATGGCGTGAACCACGTTCCTGGACCAAGCACGGTCGTGGTCCGCACCGCCGTGCAGAAGGCCGCGGGCTACTATCGGCCGGAGCTGCCGCACACCGACGATTTCGAGATGTGGATGCGTCTCGCGCGTCTGGGGCCGGCGGCCAGGACCGAGGCGGACCTCGCGATCCTGCGCTTCCACGGCTCGGCGAGATCAGCCGCCGCCCGCCGGGTCCAGAGCGCGCCCTACCATCGGCCGCCGGCCATGCCCTGGCACGACGAGGCGGCGTTCGAGAGCTTCTTCGCCCATGAGGGCGCATCGCTGCCCGAAGCGACCCGTTTGCATCGCCTGGCCCGGCGCACCCTCGGCGAGCGGGCTTACTGGGCGGCCGTGGCGCACGTCTGCCGCGGCCAGTTCCGGCCCGGCTGGGACCTCCTGAGGTTCGCTTTAAGCCGGCGCCCGGTCGCTGCGATCGTCCCGCCGGTGCCCTACCTGTTCCGCCGCCAGGACGGGATCGAGCGGGTGATCGAGGTCGCCGCCGAGCTGGCGCGCTGGTCGCGCCCGTCCCGCGCCGCGTCGCGCGTCGACGGCTGAATCGGGCCGCGGCCGGACCCGCAGAGCAGTCCACGGATATCCTTGCCATGCGCTTTGAGCAGACGGACCTGTGCGATGCACGGCTGATCGAGGCCGTGCCGATGCACGATCAGCGCGGCTTTTTTGCCCGCACGTTCTGTGTCCGCGAATATGCGGAGCTGGGGTTAGCGACCCAGTTCGTGCAGCACAGCACTTCCCACTCCACCGCTAAGGGCACTCTGCGCGGCATGCACTTCCAGCGGGCGCCGCACGGCGAGGCCAAGGTGGTCAGGTGCCTGCAGGGCGCGATCTGGGACGTGATCATCGATCTGCGACCGCGCTCGCCGAGCTATCGTCGGTGGCAGGGGTTCGAGCTGAGCGCAGAGAACCATCGCCAGCTCTACGTGCCCGAGGGCTTCGCCCACGGCTTCCAGACGCTGCGCGACGACACCCAGGTGGGCTACCTGATCTCGGCGTTTTACTCGCCGCAGGCGGCGGACGGGGTGCGTCACGACGATGCCGAGTTCGCGATCTCCTGGCCTCTGCCGGTGACCGAAATCTCGGACAAGGACCGGACCTGGCCGGATTTCGCGACCCGCGAGCGGGCTGGCCGGTCGATCTGCTCGGAGCAGAGCTGATCCGTTTCTGCCAGCCCGCTGGATCGCCCTCGAGCGCGCCGCCACCGCCTCTCTTTGCGCGAGTAACGCGCCGCGGCGCCGATCACCCCGATCGGGGCTTGTCCGGCCGACCCGAGCCCGCCGCGAAGCTCGACTGGCAAGCGGCGTCCGCCGGCAGGCCGCGGGCGGAGCCGTCGCGCGCGCCAGCGCCTAGCTCGCCTCTTCGGCCCTGGCGCCGTGCCCGATGGTGCGGTCGCGCCAGCGCGAGCATCGC
>JBKPNX010000257.1:0-11398 GCA_046732855.1 Pseudomonadota bacterium | reverse complement strand
CCTGATCCGCGCTTGCTGGGTTTCCAGATCGATGAACCGAATCTGCGCGTCGCCGCCCGCGCATCTTGCCGGCGCGGAATTGACGGCACGACTTCGTGCCAAAGCGGGATTCATGGCACGAACTCGAACGGGCCGATGTCGACGCCGCGCCCCTGCGGCCGCGGGGTCAGGTTGTAGTCGACGTCCGGTGCCTGCATGGGTGTGCCCCGATCGATCGCGGGCGAGCCCGCCATCAGGTGATAGTTGCCTTTGCCGTCCGGATCATAGTGGACGAAACCAGGTGGGGCAGCCACAGTATCCGACGGGCTCAGGCCGTTATTGAGTTCCCAGTCCTGTTCATTGGCGAATACGAGATTGTTCATATATAGATTGTTCAGGCCAGTTACGCCGGATTCTACTATGCCGATCCTCCTGTTGTCGTAGACAATATTGTTGAGCACCAGGATGTGGTCGGCAGGCTTGCTCGGATCACCGTAGTAGGGGCTGTCTCCAGCCCCGACGACGATGCCGCCATTGGCATTGTTGAACACCAGATTGTTGGCGATGGTGAGACGATAGGGCGCGTGCCAAAGATGAATGCCCCACCCAGAAGTGCGGTAGACGATATTGTTCACGATGGGGCCGCCTTCATGCGAGTGGTAAATCCCGTGCACGCGCGGGCAGGGATTGGGAAACTCGCCTATGTCATGAACCGGATTGCCGATAATGCTGGTGTTGAAGGCGTACCCTCCCGTTTCGATCCCTGCGCCACCGTTCCCGGGGCAACCCAGCGCAGGAATGTCATGGACGTGATTACCAGAGATGACCACGTTGGAGGCTTCAGTCCCGATGCCACCGACCCCGTTGCCGCTGACGTCGAAGCCCTCGATGTCGACGAAGCTCCCGGAGTTGGCCCAGCTCCAGTGGTCGTCGGGGCCCTGAGTACGGATCTTGGCCTGCCAGGGCACGGAGGAGACGTAGCGGATGCGCGCTTCCGCGGTGCCCGATGCCGACGTCTCGACGATCTCGGGGTATACCCCGGGGGCGACGCGCACGGTCGTGCCTGGCGTGGCGACCTCAGCTGCCTTGCCGATGGTCTTGAACGGCAGGGCGATCGTCCCCGGGTTGGTGTCCTGCCCATCCGGCGCGACGTAGAGATCGGTTGCACCTGCCGGAGCGACGATCAGGACACTGAGAAGCCCAGGCAGCAAGCAGCGGGCCGCCTTCACCAGCTGCCCTCTGATGGCGCACCGCGCGTTGATCGGAAGAAGTTCGAACCGCATCTAGCCACCCGCCACGAGCCGGTCAGGCTCGATCTCATGGTAGCGCTCTTGGGTGCGCGGGCAGGTGAGATCCGGGCCAAGGCGTTCGCCGCTCCGGCTGACCCAACCGATCCGCCGCGCCGGATTGCCGGCGACCAAAGCGAATGCGGGCACGTCACGCGTGACCACGGCCCCGGCTGCAACGAAGCAATACTCGCCGAGCGTGTGGCCACAGACGATCGTGGCATTGGCGCCGATGGTCGCGCCGCGACGCACCAGGGTGGCACGAAACTCGTCCTTGCGCTCCACTTCCGCACGAGGGTTGAGCACATTGGTAAACACGCAGGACGGGCCGCAGAACACGCCATCTTCCAAAGTAACGCCGCGGTACAGGCTCACATTGTTCTGGATTTTACAGTGGTCCCCGACGGCGACATCCGGACCGACCATCGCATTCTGACCGATCACGCAGTGGCGGCCGATCCGAACGCCACCGAGTATGTGGCTGAAATGCCAGATCCGGGTGCCTTCGCCGAGCTCGCAGCCCGGGTCGACGAAAGCCGATTCGTGCACGAACACGCCCGGTGAATCCGGGGTCGGGACCGGCGTCGCCGGAGCGACGGTTCGCATCGCCTGCTCCGCGGCAGCGAGCACGCGGAGCACCGCAAGCGCCTCAACGGCGTCGGTGCGCGGGCGCGCGTTCGTGCGGACACAGTCGAGGAAATGGCGGCATTCCTGTTCCAGCGGCTCGGCCGGATCGAGCGTCACCGGCTCGGCCTCTGCCCGCGCCGGCTCCGGGAGGCCGTTGCGCCACGCGATCCTGTGACGGAACAAGGTGAGCTTGCGTTCCCACGGCTGGCCGTCGTCGAACACGGCCATGCCGGCGTCGCCGACTACGACCAGCTTCTGTTCCTTGAACGGATGCAGCCACGAGACGAAGATGTGCGCTCGGATGCCGTTCGCGAACTCCAGATGGGTGGTCGTGACGTCGGCGATGCTCGGATGCAGATAGGAGCAGCCGACCGCGCTCACCTTCGTTGGCGGCTCGCCGGCGAGCGCCAGAATCATCGACAGGTCGTGCGGCGCGAAGCTCCAAAAGACGTTCTCCTCACGGCGGATGCGACCGAGGTTGAGGCGACTGGAATAGAGATATTGGATTCGGCCGACCTCGCCAGCCCGCACCAGCTCCCCGAGCCTCAGGAAGGCCGGGTGATACTGCAGCAGATGGCCAACCATGACCGTGCGGTGCGCCGTCGCTGCGTCCGCGGCGACGCGCTCGCCATCCGCCACGGCGAGCGCAAGCGGTTTCTCGACGAACACATGCTTGCCGTGGGCGAGAGCCTCGAGCGCCATCGAGGCGTGCCGCTCCGCCGGCGTCGCGAGCGCCACGGCATCGATATCGGGATCGCCAAGAACCGATGCCCAATCCCGACCCGGCACGCCGTACCGGACCCCGAACTCGGCTGCCCGATCGGATTGCGCGTCGACCACCGCGGCCAGCGCGCCGAGCTCGGCGAAGTTGCGCACCAGATTGCGGCCCCAGTGGCCGCAGCCTGCGACCGCCACGAGCGGTGAGACGGAATCGGGCATCTTGGCGCCGCCCTCCTTCAGGCCAGGACGATCCGCTCACGGCCGGCGGCGACGTGCCGGGTAGCGTTGCGGGTGTCGACGACCAGAGCGACGCTTTCGACCAGCGCAGCGTAATCGACGCCATCGTGGTCGGTCACGATCACCGCCGCCTCGAAGTCCGCGAGCATCGAAGGCTCAAGGGGTACCGAGCGCTGCCCCGCGAGATGGCGGTGCTCCCGGGTGCGCGGGATGACCGGGCAGTACGGGTCGTGATACGCGACTGCGGCGCCTCGCTCGATCAGAAGGTCCATGATCGCTAGCGCCGGGCTCTCGCGGATGTCGTCGACGTTCTTCTTGTAGGCCAGCCCGACGATCAGGATCCGGGTGCCATTCAAACCCTTGCGAAAACGGCCGTCGAGCGCCTCAGCAAGGCGGTCGACCACCCACCGCGGCATGGCCGTGTTGATTTCGCCCGCGAGCTCGATGAAACGAGTCCGAATCCCGTGCTCCTGCGCTTTCCAGGTCAGATAGAAGGGGTCGATCGGGATGCAGTGTCCGCCAAGGCCGGGACCGGGCCAGAATGGCATATAGCCGAAGGGCTTCGTCTTCGCCGCCTCGATGACCGCGTAGATGTCGATGCCCATACGGGTGAACACCGTCTTGAGTTCGTTGATCAGCGCGATGTTGACGGCGCGAAAGACGTTCTCGGTCAGTTTGGCCGCCTCCGCGACATCGGTCGAGGGGACCGGCACGGTGCGGGGCCCGAGCTCATCGTAAAGAGCCGTTGCCAGAGCCAGTGCGCCCTCCCCGTCACCAGCGACGAGCTTCGGAATCGTCGTCGTGTCGAACTCCGGGTTGCCTGGGTCTTCGCGCTCCGGTGAGTAGGCGAGAAAGATGTCGCGACCGACCACGAGCCCGGTCGCCTCGACCAAGGGTCGAACGATCTCGCGCGTCGTGCCCGGCCAGGTGGTCGATTCGAGCACCAGCAGCTGATTGCGTCGGAGGTACGGGGTGAGGCTGCGGACCGTCCCTTCGACGAAGGAAAGATCGGGTTCCCGGTGCGGACCAAGCGGCGTTGGCACGCAGATCAGGATGGCATCGGTCGCGCCGGCCCGCGCGAAGTCAGTCGTCGCCTCGAACTGGCCCGATGACACCTGACTGCGGACGAACTCATGGGCCAGGTGCCGAATCGGGCTGCGGCCATCATTCAAGACGGCAACGCGTGCCTGATCGATGTCGAAGCCGAGGACACGAAAGCCAGCTCGAGTCGCCGCGCGCATGAGCGGCAACCCGACGTAGCCGAGCCCGGCGATCCCGACCACCCACTCGCGGGCTCGGATCCGGGCGATTAGCGCGGCAACCTGCCCGTTTTCGCGCTCTCCCGTGGCGCTATCCTCGGCTGCCGCTATCGCCGAGTTTGCAAGCGCCGGCGCCTCTACGACTTCCAAGGACACGACTCCCCCTCCTCCTCGCTTCTGTGTAAACTTGGTGAAAGTCTCTGCGCCACCAGTCCGATCGATTTCAACACGACCTGCAGATCAGCCAGAAAACTGGCTCGCGCAGCATAATCAAGATTCAGGCTGATCTTTTTAGGCATGACAACCTCGACATAGGCAGATTCCGGATCGGGGAATGCAGCCAGCACATTTTCTTCGTCTATGTAGGCGAGAGAGGCCGGGTCGGTGATCCCGGGCGTCAAGGCGAGCACACGCCGCTGTTCACGCGTATAACGCTCCACGTAACGCCGGACCTCAGGTCTCGGGCCGACCAGACTCATTTCGCCCTTCAGCACGTTCCAAAGCTGCGGCAGTTCATCGAGCTTGGTGCGCCGGAGAAAGTGTCCAAGGCGCGTGATCCTCGGATCGCCGGCGACAGTGAGGAGCGGACCGCTGCCCGCCTGGCGCATCGTACGGAACTTCCACAAGAAGAAAGGTTGACCACCGCGGCCGATGCGCTCCTGCCGGAACAAGACCGGACGCCCGTCGTGCAGCAGGATCAGGAGCGCTGTAGCGAGGAACAGGGGAGCGAGCACGGCCAACCCTGCACCCGCAGCGACGCAGTCGGCCAAGCGTTTGATGCGCATGGCTCTGCTTCACCCCAACACGGCGCGCACGGCTTCGATCACGCGACCGACGTCCGTATCCTGCATCCTGCTGTAGATCGGCAGGCTGACCATGCGCCCGTAGGCATCGGTGCTGACCGGGAACTGCTGGGGTGTGAGGCCGTAAGTGTCGCGCCAATACGGATGAAGATGCAGCGGCGTATAATGGATACTCGTGCCGATGCCGCGGGCACGCAGCGCCTCGATGAAAGTGTCTCGCCCGACCGGTGCATCGTCCAGCAGCCGAACGACATAGAGATGCCAAGCATGCAGCTCGCCGGGCGATGCCTCGGCCGGCAGGGCCAACGGCAGATCGGCAAAGGCGGCGCTGTATTCCCGGGCGATCGCTGCTCGTCGGCTGTGCATGGCGTGAGCTCGACTGAGCTGGTGCAACCCGAGCGCCGCAGCGATATCGGTGAAGTTGTATTTGAACCCAGGAGCCATGACCTCGTAGTACCAATCGCCGCCGCGATATCGATCGAAGACATCGCGGCTGATGCCGTGCATGCGCATGATGCGGGCACGGCGGGCGAGCTCGGACGAGCGAGTGACCAACATGCCGCCCTCGCCCGTGGCGACCGGTTTGGTCGCGTAAAAGCTGAAGACGCAAGCCGTGGTTCTCAGACTTCCGACCATCTGACCGGCGTGAGTCGTCGGCAGCGCGTGCGCCGCATCTTCGACGATTGCGAGCGAATGCCGCTCGGCGAGCTCCAGCAAAGGCGCCATAGCGCAGGCGAGGCCGGCGAAGTGCACGGGGATGACGGCACGCGTGTGCGGCGTCACGGCTGCCCATACGGCTGCTGGATCGATGTTCAGCGTGTCCGGGTCAACATCCACGAACACCGGTCGCGCCCGCTGGTAGGCGACCACTTCAGCGGTGGCCGTAAAGGTATGCACCGGCACAATGACTTCGTCGCCTGGACCGAGCCCCAGCGCTTCAAGGGCAAGGTGCAGCCCGGCGGTGGCCGAGCTGACGGCCACGGCTTCGACCCCGCCGCCCAGGAAGTCGGCGAAAGCGCGCTCGAAGCGCTGCGCCTTGGGGCCGGTGGTGATCCAGCCGGAGCGGAGGCTGTCGACGACCTCGGCTATTTCGGCTTCCCCGAGATCGGGCGCCGCGAACGGCAGGACATATCTGCCTCCGACGGCAGGCTCGTCCGCCGCAGACGATCTGAGATGGGGCGTGCCTGCTCGGGTTCCAGGCGGCGCGGCGATCACTTGAGCGCGCGGCGCGTCCGACCGAACGGGCATCTCGACGTCGTCTCCCATCAGGTGTTCCTCTGCCGACAATGACCCGAGGCCGGGTTGAATGGAGAAGCGTTCCGCGGGTGTCTCGGGGTGGCGATAACCAAAGGTCGTCACGGACCCCGTACTTTAGAGGTGAGCGGCGACAGGTTACTCCCTGGCCAAGGCTCTGCTTCAATCGATCGGCCGCACAGTAACGCGGTGCGACCGGAGTCCGGGACAGGACCGGGCTGCGGCAAGTTTCGGCTCAACGTCAGATCCTCCCAGCACGCCGGGGCCGCACTGCAAGCACCGGCATTACGTCCACGCCTGCTTCGGCACTAGGCGGGGATGATTCCCGGATCAGGTCGTAAGCCCACTGGACTTGTGGACGATCCAAGCCATTGCCATTGATCTCGTTCAAATATCTCTCGTTCGAGTAATGGGCTTCCCGGTAGTCCGAAATCTCACCCGCGCGGATCGCAGCCACGACCTGGCGCACGCCGTCCTCGACCGTCCAATGCGGTTTGAATCCAATCATCATGCTTATTTTGGTGAAGCTTACGCGATAGTCCCGTCGATCGTGGCCAGCAGTCTCGACAATAAGCTCTGCCTCCGGCACGATGCCTTTGACGATTTGGCCCACCTGGGCAATCGTGTAGTTCTCCGAGTTGGCTCCGACGTTGAAGATCTCAGCGCCGCGCCCAGGTGGTAGACACAGCAACTTGGCAACAGCGACGGCAGCATCGTCCACATGCAAAAACGGACGCCATTGATCGCCGCCGAACACCGTTATGCAGCCTTCGAAAACGGCCTTGGCTGACAGCAGATTGACGACGAGATCGAAACGAGTGCGCCCCGACAGCCCATGGATTGTGCCAAACCGGACAATAATGGGCGTGAAGCGATCGTCTGCCATGCCAAGCAACAGCTTCTCCGACGCGGCCTTGCTCCGGGCGTAGAGCGACAGGGGATTAAGTGCTGAGTTCTCGGTGAGGACTTCATCGGCGGCGCCATAGACAGAGCACGTGCTGGCGAAGACGAAATGTTTGATGCCGTTGCCTTTTGCGACTTCGCCGATCAGCCGGGTCGCGGCCAAGTTAACATCGATGGTGAGGTCCTCATCGATTTTGCACGCCGGGTCGCCGACGATACCGCCGAGATGCACCAGGTGGTCGACGCCTTGCATGCCCGCGACGAGGGCGTCCACGCGGCGGAAATCGGCCCGCACTACCTCCAACTGCGGGTGATTGAGGACCGATCCGATCGGGCTCGTGCCGTACAGAAACAGGTCCAGCACGCGCACCCGGTAGCCTTCGGCAAGCAGCTTCGGCAGGAGGGCCGATCCGATATAACCGGCTCCGCCGATCACCAGCACGGACTTTTCGCGCTGGGTCGCATAGATCCGGACGCCGCGCGCGGCGTCCGCTTGCCCGTTGGCCGCGGCATCAGACGGTGGCTCCTCGTGCTGGAGGATGCGCCGCCAGACGGCGGACCAGAGTCGGGAAGCCACAAATAGAACGAGGGCGATTCCCCATGCCATGATGAGCACGCTGCGCGGCAATTCCATTGCCTCGCCTACGACAAACGCCACCATGCCCACGATTACAAACGCGAAGGTCACCGCCTCGGCGACCATAATCGCCTTCAATCGGATCGGGTAGGGTCGGGTAGAACTGTAGAAACCACTCAGCCAGAAGACCACCATCACGACACACGTGATTATCCAAAAACTACTTAAATACATGGTAAGATAACCTTCAGCGAGTATTTGTCGGTCCAAATCTCCTAAGTAGTCCTGTTCATACATCATCGCCCAGAGTAGACGCAACAGAAAGGCCAGTGCAAGACTCGCATTGAGAATGACGCAATCGGCCGCAGCGCGCACCAACTGGGCAAAGGATGGCGAACCAAAGCTTATCGCAACTTTAGGAAAGAAGCTCCATCCGGGCGATGGCCGGTTTTGAGGCCCTATTGATCGCCGCATAGCTTTGGAGAACATAGATGCGCTTTCCCGATTGTACGACCCTTCAGTCCCCGCTCTACGGCCGTACCTTCACCCGGACCGCAACCGCAGCCTTGGTCCGTCTCGATCCGCTGGCGCTATGCACCGGCGTGCTCCATCTCGCACCTCCGGTGCACTTCGGATCGCCGCAACGAGAGGGCGAAACTCCAGGCGAGGTTGCGGGCCCCACTGAGCACGCCACAGCAGGGTCGTCTGTGCGCTACCCGACGCAAGTTACGCGGCAGAAGGACCGGCGGCCTCGGCCCGCGCCGGTTCTCAGGGTCGTGTGGCGGTCAGCCGAAGTTCTGCGCCAGCAGTCGCTCGTAACGGTTGCGCACGACCCGGTAGCATTCGCACGCGACCGCCTCCAGCTCCGGGCGATCGAGCACCGTCGTCGCGTTGTGGCGACAGCAGATGAGGCCGGCTTGCTGCAGCTTGCGGGCCACGCTGGGCGACCTTGACTTGGGCACGCCGAGCATTTCGGCGAAGCACTCCGGCGAAAGATCGAAGGTATCGCTTTCGCTGCGGTCGGCGCACACCAGCAGCCAGCGCGCGCAGCGCTGTTCCACTGTATGCAGCCTGTTGCAGGGGACGGACTGGAGCATCTGCACGAACAGCGCTCTGCTGGCCGCCTCACAGGCCGCGCGCAGCTGCGGGCTTTTGCGCAGCGCGTTCCGGAACCGAGATACCTCCAGCGCCAGAGCCGATCCAGCTACCAGCACTCGGGAACGGCCGAGCGCGGTTGCGCTGCCCAACAGTACGGCGGTAGCGCCGACCACCCCTTCTCGGCCCACCGCGGCCACTCCGGCGGTGACGCGGTTCTCGAAGGCGCTCACCAGCGAGACCACACCAGTATCCACGAAATAGATGTGATCCAACGGTTCGTCGGCTTCGGAGAGGACGCTTCCGGCCATCAAGGGCTCGGCCGCAAGGTGTGGTTGCAGGCTCAGCAATTCCCGCGCCGGCAGCGCTGCGAGCAGCCGGTTTCTCGGCTCGAATCGCTTCCGGTCCATCGGCGCGGCTATCCGATTCGACATGACCAACGCCAAGGCTCGAGCATCAGCGCGCTTCTGCAAAGGAGCGTTTCCGCCTGCGCAAACCTCGTAGCGCCACCGCCGGCCGCATTACACGCCGCGGTGCTCCGGCAGACAGCCGACCGCTCATCATTTCGTGAGCTATCATCTTCCTTCCTTCAACCCGCAGGCGGGTCCTCTCCCGAGCCTCCACTGAGTCACAATTTGTTGTGGCGAACGAAAGCCTAATTCATATTATGGTTGGGTCGGCTAAGACAACCCCCACCACCAACGGGCCGCTACGACGACCATCGAGTGTCCGAGACGAGCAGGCCTACCCGAGCCCTCGCGACAGAAAGGGTGGCTCCGCAAAAGACCGAGTTGGCTGGTCCACGACGCGCAGAGACGGCTGGCGAGCCCCCGACCGAAGTGGCTGATCCAAAACGGGCCGAACCGGCTGGTCCACGAGCGACAGTTGTCGCTGATAGGTACGTGGCAACAGTCGCTCGTAGTGGTCGCGGATGACGCGGTAGCACTCGCATGAAGCCCTCTCGAGGCCCACGCGGTCGAGCACCCTCACCGTGCCCCGGCAGTAGTGGATGAGCCCTGCCCTGCGCAGGGCGCTCGCAGCAAGACTCACGGTTGAGCGGCATACGCCAAGCATCTCGGCGAGGTGGTCCTGGGTCAGTGTCAGGGTTTCGTCGTCGCTCCGGTCGAGGCTCGTCAGCAGCCGCCGGGCACAGCGCTCCTCAGCCAGGTGAACGCTGTTGCAGGCTGCGGTCTGGAGCGCTTCCCGGAGAAATGCCTGGGCGTAGTTCTCAGCGACCGCGCGCAGCTCCAGGCTAACTTCCATCGCGCTTCGTAAACGGACAACCTCGATCGCCAGAGCCAGGCCGGTCACCGGGACCACGTAGCGGCCGAGGGCGCGCTCGCCGCCCAGGAGGGCGTCGATCCCGACGAAGCCCTCCCGGCCCACTGTCGCCATCTCTGCGGTCGTGCCGTCTTTAAAGACGGACACCAGGGCGACGAAACCTGTTTCGATGAAGTAGACGTGCGTCAGCGGTTCGTCGGCATCACACAGCACCTTGTCGCGCGCTAGCAGCACGGGCCTCAGGTGAGGCAGAAGACGCGAGCTGATCCCGCGCGGCAATGTCCCTAGGAGGCGGTTTCTCGGCCGCAGGACGACGTGATCCACAAACGCGTCTTTTCCGCTCACCCGGAATGCCAAAGACCCAGCGCAACTAGAGTTGCTGAGTTGGTTTGCGTCCATGGCCCTGCCTCCGTGGGCCTGTTAAGGCACCATGGCGGCCACCCGTCTGTGCGCTAGCCGACGCAATCGGCGCGAACGCCTCGAGAAAGTACCGGCGCCGACGCCAGGCTAGGTCTGGATCGCTGCCGGCCTGCAGCGCGTGTGCGTCGCCCGCCTGCGGAAGCCGGCCTGTGGCACTCACCCGCGGGGCGGCGGCGGCCGGGGACTAGCCGACTGCTGCACGACGGCAGCGGTGTGAAGGCTAAGCCCACGGCAAACCAACCCAGATCGCGATCTATTGTTACCTGGCTGGTCGCGCATTGCTGCGTTCTCTTTCGGCGACGAGCACGACGCGTGGTGTCGCTGCGGTGCTCACCCGATGCGGCGCAGCTGGGGCGGCGCGCCGGGTGCCGCCGCGCTGCGGCCGAGCGCCTGCAGCAGCGGTCGCTCGTAGCCTTTGCGGATGACCCGGTAGCACTCGCACGCGGTCGCCTCCAGCCCTGGGCGATCCACGATCGTGATCGCCCCGCGGCGGTAGTGGATCAGCCCCGCCTGCTGCAGCGTACCCGCGGCGACGGTCACCGTCGACCGACGCACCCCCAACAGCTCGGCGAGGTATTCCTGGGTGAGCTCGAACGTGGCGCTCTCGGTCTGGTCGGCGCACATCAGCAGCCAGCGCGCGCACCGCTGCTCCACCCGATGCGCAGCATTGCAGGCGACGTTCTGGAGCAGATGGCCGACGAAGGCCTGGGCGTAGGCCTCACACGCGGCGCGCAGCTCGGGGCTGGTGCGCAGCGCGCTCCTCAGCCGGGCAGTCTCGATGGCGTGGGCAAAGCCAGACACCGGCACCACGTACCGGCCGAGGGCGTGCTCCCCGCCCAAAAGAATACCGATCCCGACCATGCCCTCGCGGCCCACCGTCGCCATCTCGGCCGTGGTGCCGTCCTCGAACACCGTCACCAACGAGACCGCGCCCACTTCGACGAAGTAGGCGCGCGC
>JBKPNX010000256.1:0-32425 GCA_046732855.1 Pseudomonadota bacterium | reverse complement strand
GTGGGGAGCCGCCCGCAGACCATGCAGTCGACTCCGGAGCCGTGGTGTCCTGGTCCATGACGGCAGGCCTACGGCAGCAACACCGTCGAGCCGGTGGTCTCGCGGCCCTCGAGCGCCCGATGCGCCTGGGCCGCATCGCGCAGCGGATGACGCTGATTGATCTCGATCTTGACCGCACCCTGCTGCACCACGTCGAACAGCTCGTTTGCCGCTCGAACCAGATCCGCCCGCGCCGCGGTGTAGGTCATCAGGCTCGGTCGGGTCAGGAACAGCGAGCCCTTCTGGCCGAGGACCGCGGTGTCGAACGGCGGGATCTTGCCCGAGGACTGGCCGAAGCAGACGAGCATGCCGAGCGGGGCCATGCAGTCGAGCGAGCGCTCGAAGGTCGCCTGGCCGACCGAGTCATAGACCACCGGGACGCCCTTACCGCCGGTCAGCTCACGCACGCGCGCGACCACGTCCGCACGGTCGTAGCGGATCGGATGGTCGCAGCCGTGCGCCTTGGCGAGCTCGGCCTTGGTGTCGCTGCCGACCGTCCCGATCACGGTCGCCCCGAGATGCTTGGCCCACTGGCAGGCGATCAGGCCGACGCCGCCCGCGGCTGCGTGGAACAGAATGGTCTGGCCGCGCTGCACCGGATAGGTCCGCCGCAGCAGATACTGGGCGGTCATGCCCTTGAGCATCATGGCGGCGGCCTGCTCGTCCGTGATGCCATCCGGCACCGCGACCAGCCGGTCGGCCGGGATCAGCCGACGCTCGGCGTAGGCGCCGAGCGGCCCCGCGTAGGCGACCCGCTGTCCGACCCGAATCTCCCTGACGCCGTCCCCGACCGCCTCGACCACGCCCGCGCCCTCCTGGCCGGGAACAAACGGCAGACTCGGCGCGGGATACAGACCGCTGCGGAAGTAGACGTCGATATAATTCAGTCCGACCGCCGTCTGCCGAATCAACGCCTGGCCGGGACCAGGCGACCCGATCTCGACGTCCTCGAAGCGCAGGGCCTCGGGCCCGCCCACCTGGTTCACGCGCACGACACCCGTCATGGCATCCTCCTTTGGCGTTTCTGCTGGCAAACTACTCGGGGTTGGGGCAATCGCCAAGCCAAGACAGGTGCGGCAGTCGAACTTTCCGCCGCCGAGCCGGGCCGCGCCGCCGACGGATACAGAGCGTCTGCCGAAATCCGCTTCGGCGGCGCCCGGCGCAACGCGGCCCGGGTCAGGGCAGGGCGCGCAGGCGTGCCGGCTGCAGCAGCTCGGCCAGCTGTTCAGGGCCGGTCACCGGCGGCAGACAGGTGCGACCGATGCAGACGTAGGCGGTCGCCCGCCCGTCGACCAGCGCCTTGCCGGCCGCGGGATGATCGTCGCCAAGCTCGGCGCCGGGCGGTACGGTCAGGACGACCACATCGGGCGCCGGCGCACCGAGCGCCGCCGCGCGCAGTTGCGCCAGGGCAGGATCATCGGCGGCGCCCATGATGACCGCCTGCACCGGATCGGCGAGCAGGCCGTAGCCGCTCAGCAGGGCGGCGTGGACCAGCGGATTGCGCCGCGCCTCGCCGGAGAACACCTCGAGCAGCCGCTCGGCGCGCGCGCGGTATGGGTCCGCGCCGGTCAGCGCGTACAGCCGCGCGAGCACCGCGACCAGCGTGCCGTTGCCGGCCGGCGTCGGTCCGTCCTGGGCGCTTTTCGGGCGCACCAGCAGGTCGCCCGCGTCAGCGGCGGCCTGGAAGTAGCCGCCGGCGGGATCGAGGTAGTCGGCGTCGAGCCGGGCGATCCACGCGGTCGCGCGCTTGAGGTAGTCCGGCTCGGCGGTGTGCTCGAACAGGGCGAGCGCGGCGGTGGCCATCTGCGCGTAGTCGTCGAGGAACGCCAGGTCGAGGCGCCGCCCGGCGCGCCAGCTGTGGGCGAGCCGGTCGCCGCTCGCCATGTTCTGGCAGACGAAGGCGAACGCCGCGCGCGCCCGCTCCAGCCACTGCGGCCGGTGCAGGACCGCGCTCGCCCTGGCCAGCGCCGCGATCGTCAGACCGTTCCAGTCGGCGAGGACCTTGTCGTCGCGTCCGGGCCGGACCCGGCGTGCGCGCGCTTCGAGCAGTACCTCGGCGCTCGCGCGCAGCGCCGCCTCGTCCGCCGGCGCGCCAAGGCCGGCCTTGTGCAGACGATTGAGGATCGTCTTGCCCTCCCAGTTGCCGCCATCGGTCACCCCGTAGGCCAGCCGGAAGGCGCGGGCGTCGGGGCCGAGCAGCCGGTCGATCTCGGCCGCATCCCAGACATAGAACTTGCCTTCCTCGCCCTCGCTGTCGGCATCGAGGCTGGACGCGAACGCGTCGCCGACCAGCATCTCCCGCTCGAGCCAGCCGACCGTTTCGGCGACGCGCGCCGCGAACAGAGGGTTGCCGGTGTCCGCCGCCGCGTCGGACAGCAGCGCGATCAGCTGGGCGTTGTCGTAGAGCATCTTCTCGAAGTGCGGCACCAGCCACAGCGCATCGACCGAATAGCGGGCAAAGCCGCCGCCCAGGTGATCGTAGATGCCGCCCTGGCAGATGTTGACGAGCGTGTGCAGGACGGCGTGACGGATCCCCGGATCCCGAGTCGCCAGGGCCTGCCGCCAGAGCAGGTGCAGCGCCGGCGCCTGCGGGAACTTCGGCGCGGCGGCGAAGCCGCCGTGAACGGTATCGAAGGCTTGGGAGAGGCGCTGCGCGACCTCGGCGACGAACCCGGGCGACAGGGCTTCGGGGCGGGCCGGCGTGGCCAGGCGGGCAAGCGCGTCCTTAAGCGCCGTGGTGTTGCTGGCGACCCGCCCGCGGTCGTCGCGCCAGATGCGCGCCACGGTCTCGAGCACCTCCGGAAAACCGGGCCGGCCATAGCGCGATTCCGGGGGGAAATAGGTGCCGCCCCAGAAGGGCTCGCCCGCGGGCGTCAAAAACATCGTCAGCGGCCAGCCGCCGTGCTGGCCGAGCAAAGCAAGCGCGTGCTGATACAACTGATCGAGATCAGGCCGCTCTTCGCGGTCGACCTTGATGTTGACGAAGTGCTGGTTCATCAGGGCGGCGATCGCCGGGTTCTCAAAGCTTTCGTGCGCCATGACGTGGCACCAGTGGCACGCTGCATAGCCGACGGACAGGAGGATCGGCTTGTCGCTGGCGCGCGCCTCGGCGAGCGCCGCCGTGTCCCAGGGTTGCCAGTGCACCGGATTGGCGCTGTGCTGCAGCAGATAAGGGCTGGTCGCCTCGGCGAGGCGGTTGCGCGGGTCGGCCATCGGTCACCTGCGTGGTCGGGAAGCGGCCGCGGATGCCGGCACGTGATTGGTATCCGCACCGTCTTCGATATATATGCCGCGCGCGCCCGGCACACCCGCAGGACATGTCGCGGCGGCCCACTCCCGTTCTGCGGCGAAGCCATGGGGCGCCGGTGATCATAGAGGCCATGGCCACGCTCGGAGCGGACACCATCTTTGCCCCCGCGACTGCGCCCGGGCGGACCGCAATCGCCATCGTGCGGCTGTCGGGCCCGTCGGCCGCCGAGGTCTGCCGCCGTCTGACCGGTCGGCCGCCGCCCGCGCCGCGCCGGGCGGCGCTGCGCTGTCTGCACGACCCGCGCAGCCGCGAGCCGCTCGACCAGGCCCTGGTTTTATGGTTTCCGGCCCCCGCGAGCTTCACCGGCGAGAACGTGCTCGAGCTGCAGGTTCACGGCGGCCGCGCGGTAATCGCGACGCTGCTCGAGGCCCTGGCGGCCATGCCTGGCCTGCGCCCGGCCGAGCCGGGCGAGTTCACGCGGCGCGCGTTCCTGAACGGCCGCCTCGATCTCACCGCCGTGGAAGGCCTCGCCGATCTGGTCGACGCCGAGACCCGCGCGCAGGCGCGCCAGGCGTTGCGCCAGCTCGACGGCGCGCTGGGCCGGCTCTACGGCGACTGGCGCGCCGCGCTGCTCAACGCGCTTGCCCGGCTCGAAGCCGAGATCGATTTCGGGGCCGAGGAGGACGTGCCCGATCAGCTCGTCGAAACCGTGCGACCGCACGTCCGCCGTCTGTCTGCCGAAATTGCCGCGCACTTGGCGGACGGTCATCGCGGAGAGCGGCTACGCGCGGGGCTTACGGTCGCGGTGGTCGGGCCGCCCAATGCCGGCAAGTCCAGCCTGGTCAACCGGCTTGCCCGGCGCGACGTGGCGATCGTCACCCCGCTCCCGGGCACGACGCGCGACGTGCTCGAAGTGCACCTCGACCTCGCCGGCTATCCGGTCACCTTGCTCGACACCGCCGGCCTGCGCGAGGCGGATGATGTGGTCGAGGCGGAAGGCGTGCGCCGCGCGCGCTCGCGCGCCGAGTGCGCCGATCTGCGCCTGATCATGGTCGATGGCGCCGTCTGGCCGGAGCTCGATCCAGCGACCATGGCGCTGATCGATGACGCCGCGGTGATTTTGATCAACAAATGCGATCTGGCCGTCCTGCCCAATCCGATCGAGCTCGGCGGGCGCGCAGCGTTGCCGGTGTCCTGTCTGACAGGAGAGGGCATTACCGCGCTGCTGGAGGCTCTTGCGGAGCGCGCTGCGGGATTGTTGGCGAGCGGCAACGAGCCGCTCCTGACCCGCGCGCGCCACCGCGCGGCGCTGCAGGGCGCGGCCGAGGCGCTGGCACGCTTCTCGGCGGCGCCCGAGCACACCGAGTTGGCGCTGCTGACGGAGGACCTGCGTCTCGCCACCCGCGCGCTCGGGCGCATCACCGGCGAGGTGGCAGTCGAAGAAGTGCTCGACCGGATCTTCTCGCAATTCTGTATTGGCAAGTAATTCATCCAGAACACAGTGGATCTACGTCTCTTGGGGACGAGATGTCAAATAGCAATGGTAAAGGCACAGTAACAATGAAAATCGATCTTTGCCAGAGTCCGGACTGCATTTCGACCAATCGGGGGCGATTTAGCAACTTGTTAACGGCTTTTCCTTAGGATGGTCTACCGGAACCAAAAACAGGGGACGCCGGAGGTCGGATTGCCATGCTGCGGGCCGTGGGATGGGCAATGATATTGGCCGTCGGCATAGCCGCGCCAGCCGCGGCGAACGGGCATGGCGCCAACGGGATTGCGGCGGCTGGACACCAGGGTGCGGCCGCTCGCGGCGCCAGGCTATTTGTCGCCGAGCGCACGCCGCCCGTCCCGGTGAACAACGCACGAAGTGGCGCCCATTTGATTCTGCGTGCGCCCATCGCCGGCTTGTGGCGTGAAGTGGTCGACCGGGACCCCGGGCTGACGCTGCCCACGCCGCTGCGCCGGGAGAGGAGCGGGTCGCCGGTGCTGCCCTGGGCCGGCCCGGAAAGGCCGGCCCTCGGCTTGCCGGTCAGCAAGCAGCTCTCCGTGGCGGTCGGCTATCAGCACGTGGAGGGCGAGGACAGGTGGCGCCCCTACGGCGAGGCCGGACCGGTCGACTACGACAGCCACGATTTCCTCCTGGGCGTGGCCTGGCGCTTCTGACCGCGCGGCAGTCGGTTCCGGATTAGACGCAGACCCCTTGGCCGCCGGAATGCTCCGGCGGCCTTTCTTTTTGGCCCGCGTTGCCGCGCGTCCGCCCGGCATCCAGGCTGCGGATGGATCGAGCGGCGAGGAGCCCCTCTCAGCACGCTCGGCCAGCAGCCGCAGCGGGCCGTCGAACGACCGTCGCCTCGGCGGGCCGAGCTTGAATCCCTGTCGATTCGGCTGCATCGGCGTGCAGCATTCTGCATCGATCCCCGGCCCTCTCGGGGCCGCACCGGAAGACGCTGCCTTGGGGAGGCTTTGGACCGGCTGCCCGGACGTCCTCCTAGCTCTCGGGCGCATGGCGCGCGGTCGGTCCAGTTGACGTGCGGCGCCCGCATGCCCAAAAAAGCGCCCATGACCGGCTACGACGTGATCGTGATCGGCGGCGGCCACGCGGGCTGCGAAGCGGCCGCGGCCAGCGCCCGGCTGGGCGCGCGCACGCTGTTGCTCACCCACAGGCGCGACCGCATCGGGGTGATGTCATGCAACCCGGCGATCGGCGGTCTGGGCCGCGGCCACCTGGTGCGGGAGATCGATGCCCTGGATGGCCTGATGGGCCGTGCGATCGACCAGGCGGGGATTCAGTTTCGGGTGCTCAATCGCACCAAAGGGCCGGCCGTACGTGGCCCGCGGGCGCAGGCCGACCGGCTGCTGTACCGCACGGCGATCGCCCGGCTGCTCGCTGCGCAGCACGGGCTGAGCATCGAGGCGAGCCCGGTCGAGGATCTGATCGTCGATGGTGCCGGCCGGGCCGCCGGGGTGGTGGGTGCCGATGGCCGGGCGTGGCGGGCCGCGGCGGTCGTGCTGACCACGGGCACGTTCCTCCGCGGCGAAATCCATCTCGGGCTCGATCGCTGGCCGGCGGGTCGGGCCGGCGATCCGGCTGCGGTAGGGCTGGCGCGGCGGCTGCATGCCCTGGGCTTCACCCTGGGGCGGCTGAAGACCGGCACGCCGCCGCGCCTGGATGGCCGCACCATCGACTATAGCGCGCTCGCCCGCCAGCGGGGCGATGATCCGGCCGAGCCGTTCTCCTGGCTGACCAGCCGCGTCGCCCACCCGCAGGTCGAGTGCGCCATCACCGCCACCACCCCGGCGACCCACGAGCTGATCCGCGCCCACCTCGACCAGGCGCCGGTGTATGCCGGGCGCATCGCCGGCGCGGGCGTGCGCTACTGTCCGTCGATCGAGGACAAGGTGGTGCGGTTCGCCGAGCGGCGGCGCCATCAGGTCTTCCTCGAGCCGGAGGGCCTGGACGACCCCACGGTCTATCCGAACGGCATCTCGATGTCGCTGCCGCGACCTCTCCAGACGGCGTTGCTGGCGACGATACCTGGGCTGGAGCGCGCAGCCATGCTCCAGCCGGGCTACGCCATCGAGTACGATTACGTCGATCCGCGCGAGCTGGCACCGAGCTTGGAGACGAGGCGCGTGCCGGGGCTTTTCCTGGCCGGTCAGATCAACGGCACCACGGGCTACGAGGAGGCGGCAGCGCAAGGCATCGTCGCGGGCATCAATGCCGCGCTCGCCGCGGCGGGCGGCGCTAGCTTCACGGTCGATCGCGCCGACGGCTACATCGGCGTGCTGATCGATGATCTGACCACGCAAGGTGTCAGCGAACCCTACCGCATGTTCACTTCACGGGCGGAATACCGGCTGACGCTTCGGGCAGACAATGCCGATTTTCGGCTGACGCCCAAGGGCATGGCGCTCGGCGTGGTCGGCCGGGAGCGGGCCCGGGTGTTCGGCACGAGGCGCGCCGCCCTCGCCGACGCGGTGGGGCGGCTGAGTGAACTACGCCTGAGCCCGAGCGCCGCCCGGCGCCACGGCCTGGACGTCAAGCTCGATGGCGTGCGCCGCAGTGGCCTGGAGCTGTTGCGTCTGCCCGACGTGGACCTGGCGCGGCTCGCAGGCATCTGGCCGGAGCTCCTGGGGTTGCGCAGGGACATCGTCGAGCAGCTGGAGACGGAGGCGCGCTACGCCAGCTATCTGCCGCGCCAGGCGGCGGACATTGCCGCGTTTCGCGCCGATGAAGCCCTGGTGCTGCCCACGACGCTCGACCCGGACGCGATCCCGGGCCTGAGCAGCGAGGTGCGCGCGCGTCTCGCCCAGGTCCGCCCGCCGACGCTCGGGGCAGCCGCCCGGCTGCCCGGGATGACGCCGGCCGCCCTGATGCTCCTATACCGCCACGCCCGCCGAGCGGCCTGAGTGCCGCCGCTCAGCCGCGAGGCGTTCGGCGAGCAGCTGGGTGTTTCACGTGAAACGCTGGAGCGGCTGACGGTCCATCTCGATCTTTTGTGCCGGTGGCAGCGGGCGATCAACCTCGTCGGACCGGCCACGCTCGCCGACCCCTGGCGCCGCCATTTCCTGGATTCCGCCCAGCTCGCCAGGCACCTGCCCACGACGGCGACAAATCTGACCGATCTCGGCAGCGGCGCCGGATTTCCCGGCATGGTGCTGGCGCTCCTCGGGGTCCCGGGCGTGCATCTGGTCGAAGCCGACCGGCGCAAGGCGCAGTTCCTGCGCGAGGTGGCGAGGGCGACCGGCACCGCGGTGACGATCCACGCCGAGCGCATCGAGCGGCTGCAAGCGTGGCCGGCCGACGTGATCACGGCGCGCGCGCTCGCGCCCTTGCCGCGTCTGCTCGAGCTGGCCCAAGACTTTGTCAGGGCAGACAGCGTCTGCCTGTTCCTGAAAGGCAGGTCGGCGGAGCGCGAATTGACCGACGCGCGCCGAAGCTGGCATATGATGGCCGCGATGTTCCCCAGTCTGTCGGAGCCGAAGGGAATCGTGGTCCAGCTGCGAGGAATCCGCCGTGCGCGTGATCGTCAATCCTAATCCGCCGCAGCTCGGCCGCGTGGTCGCGATTGCCAACCAGAAGGGCGGGGTCGGTAAGACCACCACCGCGATCAATCTCGGCACGGCGCTCGCCGCGTGCGGCAAGACCATCCTGCTCATCGACATCGACCCTCAAGGCAACGCCAGCACCGGGCTGGGCGTTGAGAACGCGGCGCGCGCAGTGACCAGCTACGACATCGTGCTCGGCGGGGCCAAGCTCAGCGAAGGCGTCATCCGCACGCAGATCCCGGGGTTCCACCTGATCCCGTCGGTGGTCGATCTGTCTGCCGCCGAGGTGGAGTTGGTCGAGCGGCCCCGGCGCGAATTCCGTCTGCGGGAAGCGCTCGCCGGCGCCGGCAAGGATTACGATTACGTGCTGATCGACTGTCCGCCGTCGCTCGGGCTGCTCACGGTCAATGCCCTCGTCGCCGCGCGATCGGTCATAGTTCCGCTGCAGTGCGAGTTCTTCGCGCTCGAGGGCCTCAGCCTGCTGTTGCGGACCATCGACCGTGTCCGCCGAAGTTTCAACGCCGGACTGGAAGTGCAAGGCATCCTGCTGACCATGTTCGACCGCCGCAACAATCTCGCCCAACAAGTCGCCGCCGACGTGCGCAGCTTCCTCGGCAAGCGCGTGTACGACACCGTGATCCCGCGCAACGTGCGGGTGTCCGAGGCGCCATCGCACGGTCTGCCCGTGCTCCTGTACGACTTTCGCTGCCCGGGCGCCCAGGCCTACGTGCAACTGGCCGGCGAGATGCTGCGCCGCGAGCAGGCGGCGGCGACCGCGTCATGAGCGAGCTCGAGGCGGACCGCCGCGCCGGCGCGCGCAAGCGCGGCCTGGGGATGGGCCTTTCGGCGCTGTTGGGTGGTGCGGCGGACCTTGTCGGCGCTGAAGGCGTGCGCATTGTCCCGATCGAATTCCTGCGCCCGTCGGCGCTCCAGCCGCGCCGCCACTTCGGTGAGAGCGAGCTGGCGGCGCTGACGGAATCCATTCGCGCCAAAGGTGTGATGCAGCCGCTCTTGGTGCGCCGCGTGCCGGACGCCGACGAGCAATACGAGATCGTCGCGGGCGAGCGGCGGTGGCGCGCCGCCCAGATCGCCGGCTGCCACGAGCTGCCCGTGGTCGTCTACGCCCTGTCCGACCGCGAAGCGTTGGAGCTCGCGCTGCTCGAAAACGTGCAGCGCCAGGACCTGACGCCGCTGGAGGAGGCGGACGGCTACCGGCGCCTGATCGAGGAGTTCGGGCACACCCAGGACGAGCTCGCGCGCACGCTGGGCAAAAGCCGCAGCCACATCGCCAATCTGATCCGGCTGCTCGGTCTGCCCGGACCGCTCCGTGCGATGCTGGAGAGCAGCCAGCTCTCGGCCGGCCACGCGCGAGCCTTGCTGGGAGCTCGGGATCCCGCGCCTCTGGCGCGGCAGGTGGTCGCGCGCGGACTCAATGTGCGGCAAACTGAAGCACTCGTCCGTAACGAGCGGCCGAACCACAGATCCGGCCCCGCCAAGGCCCGGGACGCCAACACCCTGGCGGTGGAACGCGATCTGTCCGGCCGTCTCGGTCTGCGGGTGCGGCTGCAGCCGCGCGGCAAGGGGGGCACGCTGAACATCGCGTATCGCTCGTTGGACCAGCTGGACGAGCTGATCCGCCGTCTGACCTGAGCGGAATAAGTGTCTGCCGAAAATGGCCGAGCGGCAGACCGACGATGCGTGAGAATTCAGTAGAGGATGCCGAGCTCCAGCTGCGCTTCCTCGGTCATCATGCTGGGGTTCCAGGGCGGGTCCCAGACTACCTCGACTTGGGCGGCACTGACGCCGCCGATCGCTTCGACCTTGGTCCTGACCTCTTCGGGGAGGGTCTCCGCGACCGGGCACATCGGAGAGGTCAGGGTCATGTCGATGTGCACGTCGTTCTGGTCGCCGACGTCGATCTTGTAGACCAGCCCGAGCTCGAAGATGTTCACCGGGATTTCCGGATCATAGACCGTGCGCAACGCCTCGATCACGCGCTCGCTCAGCTGGTCGATCTCGGCCTGACGGTCTCTGTCTGCCGAGTCGGCTGACAGAAATTCGGTGGCGCTGTCCAGGCGGGCTTGGTCGGTCACGGCTTCTCCCATCAGAACTTCGACGCGATCCGGCGCAGGCTGCGAGCCAACGCGTCGAGGTCCTCTTCGTTGTTGTACAGCCCGATCGACGCGCGCGCGGTGGCGCTGTGGCCGAGCCGCTCGAGCGTCGGCTGCGCGCAGTGATGCCCGGTGCGGACCGCAATGCCGTCGAGATCGAGGAGCGTGCCGATGTCCTGCGGATGGGCGCCGTCCATGACGAAGGCGAGCACGCTGCACTTCTCGCGCGCGGTGCCGACCAGGCGCAGGCCCGGGATCTGCTGCAGGCTCCTGGTGCCATGGGCCAGCAGCGCGGCTTCGTGCGCGGCGATGTGGTCGAGCCCGAGCGAATCGACGTAATCGATCGCCGCCGCCAGACCGACCGCCGCCTCGATCGCCGGCGTGCCCGCCTCGAACTTGTAGGGGATCTCGTTGAACTCGGTCTGCGCGTAGGACACCGACGCGATCATCTCGCCGCCGCCCTGGTAGGGTGGCATGGCTTCGAGCAGCTCGGCCTTGCCGTACAGCACCCCGATGCCGGAGGGGCCGTACAGCTTGTGCCCCGAGAACACCAGGAACTCGCAGTCGAGGCCCTGCACGTCGACCGGCATGTGCTGCACGGCCTGCGCCGCGTCGAGCAGGACCGGAACGCCGCGCCCGTGGGCTAGCGCGATGATGTCGCGGACCGGATTGACCGTGCCGAGCGCGTTCGACACCCAGGTGACGGACACCAGCCGCGTGCGCTCGGTCAGCAGAGCCGCGAACCGATCGAGCAGCAGCTCGCCGTCGTCATTGATCGGCGCCACCGCGAGCTCCAGACCGGTCCGCTCGGCGAGCAGCTGCCACGGCACGATGTTGGCGTGGTGCTCGAGGCCGGTGATCAGCACCTGATCGCCTGGTAGGACGTGCGGCGCGACGAAACTCTGCGCCACGAGATTGATACCCTCGGTGGCGTTGCGCGTGAACACGATCTCGCGCGCGCTCGCGGCGTTGATGAAGCGCTGCGCCGTGGCGCGCGCACCCTCGTGCAGTGCGGTCGCCCGCTCGCTCAGGTCATAAACGCCACGGTGGATGTTGGCGTAATCCTCGCGCAGCACGCGCGCCATGGCATCGATCACCGCCGCCGGCTTCTGCGCGCTCGCCGCAGTGTCCAGGAACACCAGCGGCATGCCGTGGATGGTCTGCTGCAGACAGGGGAAATCGGCGCGCACACTGGCGACGTCCAGTCCCGGCGCGGCGCGCATCTGCCCGGCCAGCGCGCTCATGTCAGCTCCTCGAGCGCGGCGCCGCCCGGCAGGCCGCGCAGCAGCGCGGCTTTCGCCTGGCGCGCGATGCCTGGATTGGCGAACCGCTCGAGCACGGCGCCGGCGAAGGCGAAGGTCAGCACGCTGCGCGCGGTCGCCGGATCGAGCCCGCGCGAGCGCAGATAGAACAGCTCGCGCTCGTCGAGCTCGCCCGCGGTCGCGCCGTGCGAGCACTTGACGTCATCGGCGAAGATCTCGAGCTCCGGCTTGGTGTCGATCTCGGCATCCGGCGACAGGAGCAGGTTATTGTTGGCCTGATAGGCGTTGGTCTTCTGCGCATCGCGCCGGACCACGATCCGGCCGGCGAACACCGCGCGCGACTGGCCGTCCAGGATGCCTTTGTAGAACTGGTCGCTGAGGCTGCCCGGCGCGGCATGGTCGACCAGGATGTTGTTATCGACGTGCTGGCGGCCGCGCGTGAAATATACGCCGTTGAAGGCGGCCTCGATGCCCGCGCCCTGCAGGAGGGCGCCGATCTCATTGCGCACCAAAACACCACCGAGCGTCGCGAGCGTCTGCGTCAGCCGGGCGTCTGCCGCGATCTCATAGTGCGTCCTGCCGATCAGGGTGCCCTCGGCCGCGCCGACCTGCAGACGATCGTGGCGCAGCGCCCCACCGCGCCCGATCACGACGTGATTGAGGAGATTGGTGAGCGCGCCGGGCGAACCCAGCATGACGTGCGATTCGATCAGGTCGAGCCGCGCGCCGGCGCCTACGACCACGAGATTGCGCGGACTGATCATCGCGGGCTGATTCTGGCCGACGCTCACGAACAGCAGCTGCACCGGGCGTTCCGGTACGTGACCGTCGGCCAGCCGGATCAAGCAACCGTCCGCCATGAAGGCGTCGTTGAGTGCGCTGAAGGCACGCCCGGCGTCCGCCTCGGGCAGCGCGGGCAGGACCGTCGGATCACCGCGTTCCAAGGCGCCGGCGACACTCGCGATCGTTGCCCGGGTGTCGGCGGACTCGGCGTCCGACAGGTCAGCCGAAAAACGACCGTTGACGAACACGAAGTGCCTCGCGTCGTCGACCAGATACGGTTCGATCTCCACGCGCGCCAACGGCGTTGCCGGCGACAGGACGAAGGCGGTGCGGGCCAGCCGGCCGAGCGGAGTATACTTCCAGGCCTCGGACTTGGGGCCCGGCAGCCCGAGCGCCATGAACCGCTCGAAGCCGGCTTCGCGCCGCCGCCGGATCGCGGCATGGCCCGCGCCGGGCAGCTGCGGCAGCGCCGCGCCGAACAACGCCGGATAAGGCGCGCCCGGCAGGATCGAGCGCTCGGCCATGATCGACATGGTCAGGCCACCGCCTGCGCGGGAGCGTGCCCGAAGGCGCCGTACCCGGACTCCTCGAGCTCGAGGGCCAGCTCGCGCCCGCCCGAGCGAACGATCCGCCCATCGAGCAGGACGTGCACCCTGTCCGGCACGATGTAATTGAGCAGCCGCTGGTAATGGGTGATCACGACGATCGCCCGCTCCAGGCTGCGCAGGCTGTTGACCCCGTCGGCGACGGTGCGCAGCGCATCGATGTCGAGCCCCGAGTCGGTCTCGTCCAGGATCGCGAGCCGCGGCTCGAGCACGGCCATCTGCAGGATCTCGTTGCGCTTCTTCTCGCCGCCGGAGAAGCCGAAGTTGACGCTGCGCTTGAGCAGCTCCGGCTTGACCCCGACCAGCTTGGCGCGCTCGCGCACCAGCTTGAGGAAGGCGGCGGCGTCGATCTCGTCCTGGCCGCGCGCCCGGCGCAGCGCATTGAGCGCGGTACGCAGGAAATACATGTTCGCCACCCCGGGGATCTCGACCGGGTACTGGAACGCCAGGAACACGCCGGCCGCGGCGCGCTCCTCGGGCTCCATGGCCAGCAGGTCCTCGCCGTCGTAGACGACCGAGCCGCCGGTCACCTCGTAGCCCTCGCGGCCGGCGAGCACGTAAGCGAGCGTACTCTTCCCGGAGCCGTTGGGTCCCATGATCGCATGGACCTCGCCGGCGCCGACCGCCAGGTCGAAACCGCGCAGGATCTGCTTGTCGTCCACCGAGACGTGCAGGTCTTTGATCTGCAGCATGCGTTCCTCAGATGAATTCACGTTTCGCGCAGTCCGCGCGGCCCGGCGCCGCGGCGCGGGCTCAGCCGACGCTGCCCTCCAGGCTGATCGCGAGCAGCTTCTGCGCCTCGACCGCGAACTCCATCGGCAGCTCCTGCATCACCTCCTTGCAGAAGCCGTTGACGATCAGCGCGACCGCGTCCTCGTCGGCCAGCCCGCGCTGGCGGCAGTAGAACAGCTGGTCCTCGCTGATCTTGGAGGTGGTCGCCTCGTGCTCGACCCGGGCCGATCGGTTCTTGACCTCGATGTAGGGCACGGTGTGGGCGCCGCAGCGGTCGCCGATCAGCATCGAGTCGCACTGGGTATGATTGCGCGCGTTGTCCGCGCCCTTCAGCACGCGCACGAGCCCGCGGTAGGTATTGTTGCTGCGGCCCGCGGCGATGCCCTTCGAGACGATGCGCGAGCGCGTGTTCTTGCCGATGTGCACCATCTTGGTGCCGGTGTCGGCCTGCTGATGATTGTTGGTCAGCGCGACCGAGTAGAACTCGCCGACCGATTCGTCGCCCTGCAGGATGCAGCTCGGATACTTCCAGGTGATCGCCGAGCCGGTCTCCACCTGGGTCCACGAGATCTTCGAGCGGCGGCCGCGGCAGGCCCCGCGCTTGGTCACGAAATTGTAGATGCCGCCGCGGCCCTGCTGGTCGCCCGGATACCAGTTCTGCACGGTCGAGTACTTGATCTCGGCGTCGTCCAGCGCGATCAGCTCGACCACCGCCGCGTGCAGCTGGTTCTCGTCGCGCTGCGGCGCGGTGCAGCCCTCGAGGTAGCTGACGTACGCGCCTTCATCCGCGATGATCAGGGTGCGCTCGAACTGGCCGGTCTCGGCGGCATTGATCCGGAAGTAGGTGGACAGCTCCATCGGGCAGCGCACACCCTTGGGCACGTACACGAACGAGCCGTCGGAGAACACCGCGGAATTGAGCGCCGCGTAGAAGTTGTCGCCCTGCGGCACGACCGAGCCCAGATAGCGCCGCACCAGCTCCGGATGATCGCGCAGCGCTTCCGAGATCGAGCAGAAGATCACGCCGAGCTCGCCGAGCTTCTCCTTGAACGTGGTCGCGACCGAGACGCTGTCGAACACGTAGTCGACCGCGACCCCGGCGAGCACCTCCTGCTCGCGGATCGGGATGCCGAGCCGCTCGTAAGTGCGCAGCAGCTCGGGATCGACCTCGGCCAGGCTCTTGGGCCGGTCCACGTCGGACTTGGGCGCGGCGTAGTAGCTGATCGCCTGAAAGTCGATCGGCGGGTGCTCGACCTTGGCCCAGGTCGGCTCCTCCACGGTGCGCCAGCGGGCGAGCGCCTTGAGCCGCCACTCGGTCATCCACGCAGGCTCGTTCTTCTTCTCCGAGATCAGGCGCACCACGTCCTCATCGAGCCCCTTGGGCACGATGTCGGCCTCGATCTCGGTGACGAAACCGTACTTGTACTCGTGGCCGGTGTAGTCCCGAACCGTGTCCAGCGCGGTCGCCATCGGTCCTTCAGCTCCCTTCGGCCTCTCGCTCTATTTGCCCGGCGTCGCGAACGCCGCGCTTCCTGCGCCGGTTGCCTCCAGCGGCTGGCCGGCGAGGTCGCGCCTCGCAAAGGCCGCCGGCACCGTCTGCGTCATTTCCAGGAGTGTGATCCCCTCGAGCGCCTCGCGGATCGCCCGGTTGATGCGCTGCCAGTTGGCGCGTGTCGGGCACAGCGCCTCGATGTCGCACTCCCCTGGCCCGTGCTCGATGCATGCGGTCAGCGCGATCGGGCCCTCGAGCGCGACGATGATGTCGGCGACGCTGATCGCGTGCGCCGGCCGCGCCAGGCCGTAGCCGCCCTTGACGCCACGGTGCGAGACCAGCAGCCCGGCGTGCGCCAGGCCTTTCAAAATCTTGCTCGCCATCGGCAAGGGCAGATGGCTGCGCGCGGCGATCTCCGGCGCGGTCTGCTGCCGCCCGGCATCGCGCGCCATGTGGGTCATCATGACGATCCCATAATCCGCCAGTTTGCTCAGCCGGATCACGCCGTCCATCCTTTGGGCAAAGCGGACCAGTTCGGTCCGATTTCAGTTCTAATGTGCCTTTCGGGGCGGGAATGTCAACCCCGATTGCCTCGGCAAAACGGTCGAATGCGCGGTTTCTTAGAAGCGGCCCAATTTACGGCCGCAGCTTCGTGGAAGCCTGGTCGCGCCGACTTCCCGGACAGCTCACAACAGCCGCAGCTGCCGCTCGTCCGGGTCGGGCGGCACGAACAGATCGGTGCGCAACGGGCGCGTCGCGCCACCCAGCCCGAGCCGCCGCTTGGCGGTGGCGAAGCGCCGCTCGATCAGCTGCGCGTAGGGGCCCTCGCCGCGCATGCGCCGGCCGAAGGTCGCATCGTACAGCTTGCCGCCGCGACACTGGCGCACCAGCGAGAGCACGTGGTCGGCGCGGGCCGGCGCGTGCGCGGCAAGCCAGCCCGCGAACAGCTCCTTCACCTCGTGCGGCAGGCGCAAGAGGACGTAGCCCGCGGAGCTCGCGCCGGCGGCCGCGGCCGCTTCCAGGATCCGCTCCGTCTCGTGGTCGGTCAGCGCCGGGATGATCGGCGCGACCATGACGGCGGTCGGCACCCCGGCGTCGCTCAATTGCCGGATCGCCTGCAGGCGCCGGTGCGGAGCGGCCGCCCTCGGCTCGAGCCGGCGCGCGAGGTCGCCATCGAGGGTGGTCACCGAGATCGCGACCCGCGCGAGGTCGTCCCGCGCCATGGGGGCGAGCAGATCGAGGTCGCGCACCACGGCGGCGGATTTGGTGACGATCGTCAGCGGGTGCCGGCAGCGCGCGAGCACCTCGAGTACGCCCCGCGTGATCCGCAGCCGCCGCTCGATCGGCTGGTACGGGTCGGTATTGGTGCCGAGCGCGATCGGCTGGCATTGGTAGCCCGGCTTGGCCAGCTCGCGCTCGAGCAGGCTCGCGGCATCGAATTTCGCGAGCAGCCTGGTCTCGAAGTCGAGCCCCGGCGACAGCCCGAGATAGGCGTGCGTCGGGCGCGCGTAGCAGTAGACGCAGCCGTGCTCGCAGCCGCGGTACGGGTTGATCGAGCGGTCGAAGCCGAGGTCCGGGGAGGTGACGCGCACGATGACGCTGCGGCTGGCGTCGGGCGTGACCTCGGTGCGCGGCGGGGGATCGTCGGCGCGCGCCTGCGCGAGCGAGCCCCAGCCGTCGTCGAACGGATCGAGATCGGTGCTCTCGTACCGGACGCGCGGATTGAAGGTCGCGCCGCGGCCTTTGTGCACGATGTGGCGGGAGTCCGGTGGCATCGGCCAAGGTTAACAGACGCCGAGAACATAACAAGAACATTTCTCAGCTGGCACCTTGCGCCAAGGTTCGTTAGCTTCCGCAGGCTCCCGGGCTTTGCCCCACCTGAAGCGCATCGAGGACGGCGCTCCACCATGTCGGCCGTGGCAGGGTATGGCACGTGGCGTTCGCCGATCACGGCGGAGGCGATCACCGCCGGCCAGGTCGGGCTCGCCGAGCCGCGGCTCGACCGCGGCAGCGCCTACTGGCTCGAGGCGCGCCCGCAGGAGGCGGGGCGGACCGTGCTGGTCCGGCGCACGCCGGCGGGCGAGCGGCAGGATCTCACGGCCGCGCCGTTCAACGTGCGCACCCGAGTGCACGAGTACGGCGGCGGCGCGTCTACGGTGCGCGACGCCGTCATCGTCGCTGCCAACTTCGCCGATCAGCGTCTCTATCGGATCGCCCGAGGCGCGGCGCCCCAAGCGCTGACGCCGGAGTCAGCCGCGCAGCTGCGCTACGCCGATCTGGAGCTGGACCTCGCGCGCGGCCGGGTTCTCGCCGTACGCGAAGACCATCGCGCAGGCGGCGAGGCGATCAACGCGATCGTCGAGGTGCCGCTGGCCGGCGGCGACGAAGGCCGTGTGCTGATCGAGGGCCATGACTTCTTCAGCGCGCCCCGGCTCAGCCCCGATGGCAGCCGGCTCGCCTGGCTGTCCTGGGATCATCCGAACATGCCCTGGGACGGCACCCGGCTGTGGTCTGCCGAAATTGCCGGCGATGGCAGCGTGGCGGACGTGCGTCTGATCGCGGGCGGCGATCGGGAGTCGATCGCGCAGCCCGTATGGTCCCCTGACCACCGCCTGTATTTCGTGTCTGACCGAAGCGACTGGTGGAATCTGCACCGTGCTGATCCGGGCGGCGTCGGTCCCGTCTGCCCGATGTCTGCCGAATTCGCCGGACCGGCCTGGGCGTTCGGGACGCGCTGGTACGGCTTTGTCGACCCCGACACGATCCTCGCCTGCTTCAGTGAAGGCGGCCGCGGGCATCTCGGCAGGATCAAGGTCGGGGCGGGCACGCTCGAACGCCTCGCCTTGCCATACACCGAGTTCTCCGGGCTCGCGCTGGAGGAGGGCCGCGCGATCCTGCGCGCCGGCCGGCCGGACGGGCCCGCGGCGATCATCCTGCTCGACCCGGCCAGCGGCGGCGCAACCGAGCTGTGTACCGCGGGCGACTTGCCGGTCGAGCCGCGCTATCTCGCGCGGCCGGAGGCGGTCGCCTGCCCTGGCGAGGGCGGCGCGGTCGTCCATGCCTTCTACTACGCGCCGACCAATCCCGATTACCGCGCGCCGGCGGGCGAACTGCCGCCCCTGATCGTCAAGAGCCACGGCGGTCCGACCGGCAGTACGTCCTCGGAGCTGCGTCTCGCGACCCAGTTCTGGACCTCGCGCGGCTTTGCGGTATGCGACGTCAACTACGGCGGCAGCACCGGCTACGGGCGCGCCTATCGCGAGCGGCTGAACGGCCGCTGGGGCGAGGTCGACGTGCTCGACTGCCTGGCCGCGGCCCGTTTTCTGGTCGAACGACGCAAGGCGGATCCGCGCCGGCTCGCGATCACCGGCGGCAGCGCCGGCGGCTACACCACGCTGTGCGCGCTGACCTTCCACGACCTGTTCCGCGCCGGCGCCAGTCACTACGGCGTCAGCGACCTCGAAGCGCTGGCCCGCGACACCCACAAGTTCGAAAGCCGCTACCTCGACCGGCTGGTCGGCCCCTGGCCTGAGGCCGCCGCGCTCTATCGGGCGCGCTCGCCGATTCACCACGTTGACCGCCTGTCCTGCCCGGTGATCTTCTTCCAGGGCCTCGAGGACGCGGTCGTGCCGCCGAACCAGGCGGAGCTCATGGTCGAGGCGCTGCGCGAGAAGAGCCTGCCGGTCGCCTATCTCACGTTCGCAGGGGAGCAGCACGGCTTCCGCAAGGCCGCGACGATCCAGACCGTGCTGCGCGCTGAGCTCGCATTCTACGGCCGCATCTTCGGCTTCACCCCGGCGGACGGCCTGCCCGATCTCCCGATCGACAATCTCTAGGCCGCTGGCAGCGCGCTCTGTCGCTCGGCCGCCACGTGCGGGGGACGGCCCGAGCAGATCCGGGCTGTCTTTCCAGTCTCGTCAAGTGACCCGGACCGCGAGCAGTCCGACGCGGTCCAGAAATGCCGCTGCGCCATCTTGCCAAGCGGCAGCCGCCTGCTATTGATCGGCGCGCCTTTGCGACCCAGCCCCAAGGCGAGCCGCCGCTCGATGACCAAGGGCCCCGATTTCCTGCCGATGTTCGAGCCCGGCGAGCCGCCGGTGGTCACCCGGTTCGCCCCGACGCCATCCGGCTATCTGCACATCGGCCACGCCTATGCCGCCCTGGTCGCGTGGGAGTCCGCCCGGGCGGTCGGCGGCCGCTTCCTGCTGCGCATGGAGGACATTGATCGCCAGCGCTGCCGGCCCGAGTTCGAGCAGGGTATCTGCGACGACCTGCGCTGGCTCGGGCTGTACTGGGACGGGCCGGTGGTGCGCCAGTCGGATCGGATGGATCGGTACGATCAGGCGCTGAGCCAGCTCGATCGGCTGGGCGTGCTCTACCCCTGCTTTTGCACCCGCCGGCGCATCCGGGTCGAGATCGCCCATGCCGGCCAGGCGCCCCACGGACCGGTCGGCGAGGCGATCTATCCGGGCATTTGCCGCAGCCTGGACGTGGGCGAGCGCCGGCGCCGGATCGAGGCGGGCGAACCCTACGCGCTGCGCCTGGACGTGGGCCGCGCGCTCGAGCTGACCGGCCCGCTTACCTGGTACGACGCCCGCGCCGGCACGGTGCGGGCGCGGCCCGAGGCGCTCGGCGACGTGGTGCTCGCGCGCAAGGACATCCCGACCAGCTATCACCTCGCGGTCACGGTCGACGATGCGCGCCAGGGCGTCAGCCTAGTGACCCGCGGCGAGGACCTGTTCGAAGCGACCCACGTGCATTGCCTGCTCCAGGCGCTGCTCGGGCTGCGGGCGCCGCGCTACTACCACCACAACTTGGTCGCCGATGCGCGCGGCCTGCGCCTCGCCAAGCGCAATCAGGCTATGACCTTGCGCGTGCTGCGGCAGTCCGGCCGCCGGCCGGACGAGGTCTGGCGGCTGCTCGGACTGCGCGATCCGGCGCCGGCGGCGGCGACGCAATGACCCTGCGGCCGCTCGCGGCGCTCGGCCTGATCGCGGCGCTCAACCTGGTCGCCTGCGCGAACGGCCCGGCGCCGCTCGTGGACGGCTCGAGCCTGCCGCGCCGCGCCTGGCTGCCGGACGGCCCGCCGCGGGCGGTGATCCTCGCGGTGCACGGCTTCAACGACTACAGCAACGCGTTCACCGACTTCGGCGAATTCGCGGCCGCTCAGGGCATTGCCGTGTACGCGTATGACCAGCGCGGCTTCGGCGCCAATCCGGCGGCGGGCCTGTGGCCCGGCATACCCGCGCTCGTCGCCGATCTGGAACTCGAGCGCGCGCGCATCGGCGCCCTGCATCCCGACCGGCCGGTCTACGTCCTCGGCGAGAGCATGGGGGCCGCCGTGGTCATGGCGGCGCTGGCGCGCCGAGCGACGCTCGATGCCGCGGGCTACATTCTGACCGCGCCCGCGGTATGGGGCGGCGATCAGCTCAACCCGTTCTATCGCGCGACGCTGTGGGTGGTCTCGCACGTCGCGCCCGGCCTGAAGCTCACCGGCCGCAGCCTGGGCGTCATGGCGTCGGACAACATCGACGCGCTGCGCGCGCTCTCGGCCGATCCCCTGTTCATCAAGGAGACGCGGGTCGACGCGATCGCCGGTCTCGTCCAGCTGATGGACACGGCATACGCCGCCGCGGGCGAGATCCCCGGCCCGCTCCTGGTCATGGTCGGCGAGCACGACGAGATCGTGCCGCCCGGCGCCCAGAGCGCGATGATCGGGCGCCTGCGCGCGAGCCCTTGCGTCCGGGTGGTCTATCCCGAGGGCTGGCATCTGCTGCTGCGCGACCTGCAGCGGCGCGTGGTCTGGCAGGACATCCTGGCCTGGATCGATGGCGCGCCGCTGCCGTCCGGGCAAGGCGCGAGCTGCGGCGGCGCGGCGCCGCCCGTAACCGCGTCGGCCAGGTGAGCGCGGAAGTCCGCGGCCGCAAGGCGCGACGGGGGGCCGGCGTCAGGCGGCTTCGGCCATGCGCCGCTCCAGCAGGCCGACGATCTCGGCCATCACGGCGCCGGGGTCATAGTCTTTCGGCGTGAACACCCGGGCGACGCCGGCAGCGAGCAGCTGTGCGGCGTCCTCGGGCGGGATGATGCCGCCGACCACCACCGGCACGTCGTCGAGACCTTCCGCGCGCAGCCGCCTCAAGACCTCGGCCACCTGGGCGCGGTGCGAGCCCGAGAGAATCGACAGGCCGACCACGTGCACGCCCTCCTCGAGCGCGGCGGCGGCGATCCGCGCCGGGGTCAGGCGGATGCCGTCGTAGACCACCTCGAAGCCGCAGTCGCGCGCGCACAGCGCGATCTGCTCGGCCCCATTCGAATGGCCATCGAGCCCGGGCTTGCCGACCAGCATCTTCGGGCGCCGGCGCAGGCTCTCGGTCAACCGGTCGACCCGGGTGCGCACGCCGGCGAGGCGCCGCTCGTCGATCTGCGGCCGGGCGCCGCTCACTCCGGTCGGCGCCCGGTAGTCGCCGAATACCTTGCGCAGGGTCTCGGCCCACTCGCCCGTGGTCACTCCGGCGCGGGCGCACTCGATCGATGACGGCATGACGTTGCGCCCTTCGCCTGCCGCCTGCCGCAGGTCGTCGAGCGCCCGCGCCACGGCGCCGGCGTCGCGGCTCGCTCGGTGCGCGCGCACGCGCTCGACCTGCTCGGCTTCGGCCGCGGCATCGATCGCGAGATAGCCGTCGGCGCCGGCCGCCAGTGGCGAGACCGCCGTCTCGGTGAAGCAGTTGACCCCGACCACCGGCTGCGTGCTCGCGGCGATCGCGGCGAGCCGGCGCCCGCTCGATTCGACCAGACGCTGCTTCATGTAGCCGCTCTCGACCGCGGCGAGCGCGCCGCCCAGCGCCTCGATCCGGGCGAGCTCCGCGCGCGCCTCGCCGGCCAGCGCCCGGACCTTGGCCTCGACCACGGGCGCGCCGTCGAACAGGTCGTCGTACTCGAGCAGATCGGTCTCGTACGCCAGGATCTGCTGCAGCCGCAGGCTCCACTGCTGGTCCCACGGCCGCGGCAGGCCGAGCGCTTCGTTCCAGGCCGGCAGCTGCACCGCCCGCGCGCGCGCCCGCTTCGACAGCACCACGGCGAGCGCCTCGAGCAGGATGCGATAGACGTTGTTCTCGGGCTGCTGCTCGGTCAGCCCGAGCGAATTGACCTGCACGCCGTAGCGGAAGCGGCGCAGCTTGGGGTCGGCGACGCCGTAGCGCTCGGCGGTGATCTCGTCCCACAGCTGGACGAACGCGCGCAGCTTGCACATCTCGGTGACGAAGCGGACGCCGGCATTGACGAAGAAGCTGATCCGCCCGACCACCTGCGGGAACTCCGCGGCCGGCACCTGACCGCCGGCGCGCACCTGATCGAGCACCGCGATCGCCGTGGCGAGCGCATAAGCGAGTTCCTGGACCGGCGTCGCCCCCGCTTCCTGCAGGTGATAGGAGCAGACGTTGATCGGGTTCCATTTGGGCATGGCGCGCGCGGTGAACGCGATCACGTCCTCGATCAGCCGGAGCGACGGGCGGGGCGGAAAGATGTGGGTGCCGCGCGCGAGGTATTCCTTGATCAGATCGTTCTGGACCGTGCCGGCGAGCCTGGCGAGATCGGCGCCCTGCCGCTCGGCGACCACGACGTAGAGGGCGAGCAGCCAGGGCGCCGTGGCGTTGATGGTCATCGAGGTATTGGTCTGGGCGAGCGGGATGCCGTCGAACAGCGCCGCCATGTCGGCGAGCGAGCAGATCGGCACCCCGACCCGGCCGACCTCGCCCGCGGCGAGCGGATGGTCGCTGTCGTAGCCCGTCTGGGTGGGCAGATCGAACGCGACCGACAGGCCGGTCTGGCCGCGCGCGAGATTGGTGCGGTAGAGCGCGTTGCTGGCCGCCGCCGAGCTGTGTCCGGCGTAGGTGCGAAACAGCCACGGCTGGTCGCGCCGGTCGGCGGGCGACGGGCCGGGCTCGCGAGCGCAGGCGGTCAAGGCAGTTCTCCCAAGGCTCCAGCCATCTTGCGCCGGATTTGCTCAAGGTATCTTTAACATTGACTGTGTTATAACGTCAACGCCGTTCTGTGTTGACAGTCCAACATCTCCAGGCATATGGTGGGGTGACGCATGAAAAGGGCAGGGGCGATGAGCAGGGACACGGTCGAGCAGATCATCGGTCGCTTCGGATCGCAGCAGCGCGTCGCCGAGCTGCTCGGCATCTGGCAGACCGCGGTCAGCGGCTGGGTGCGGCGGGGCGAGATCCCGGCCAAACGCCAGGCGCAGCTGCTCGGCATCGCCCAGCGCGAGGGCATCGCCCTGTCGCCCGCGGATTTCTTCGCGGTGCCGACCGGCGAGGGCACGGTCGCCGGCGGCATCGAGGCGACGCCCGGCCGTCCGAACGGCGCGCAGATCATCGCCCTCAACGGCGCCGCGCCGAGGCCGGTCCGCGAGGCGCCGCGCCCCGCCGGCAAGGACCTGTACGAGATCGGCGAAATCCCGCCGCTCGGCCACGTGCCGCGCAACATGTACGCCTGGGTGATCCGGCGCGAGCGCCACGGCGACCCGAACACCGCGATGCAGCAGGAGGTGGTGCCGACGCCCGAGCTGGACAGCGACGAGGTGCTGGTCCTCGTGATGGCCGCCGGGGTCAACTACAACGGCATCTGGGCGGCGCTCGGCAAGCCCGTGTCGGTGTTCGACGTGCACAAGGCGCCGTATCACATCGCCGGCTCGGATGCGTCCGGCATCGTCTGGGCAGTCGGCAGCAAGGTGCGGCGCTGGCAGGTCGGCGACGAGGTCGTCGTGCACTGCAACCAGGACGACGGCGACGACGAGGAGTGCAACGGCGGCGATCCCATGCTATCGCCGACCCAGCGCATCTGGGGCTACGAGACCCCTGACGGCTCGTTCGCCCAGTTCTGCCGGGTGCAGCCGCGCCAGCTGATGCCCCGGCCGAGGCACCTCACCTGGGAGGAAAGCGGTTGCTACGTGTTAACACTCGCGACCGCCTACCGTATGCTGTTCGGCCATCCGCCTCACACCTTGAAGCCAGGTCATAATGTGTTGGTGTGGGGCGGCGCCGGCGGTCTCGGCTCGATGGCGATCCAGGTGATCGCGGCTTCGGGCGGCAATGCGATCGCGGTGATCTCGGATGAGGACAAGCGCGAGTTCGTCGAAAGCCTCGGCGCCAAGGGCGTGATCAACCGCACCCGCTTCGACTGCTGGGGCCAGTTGCCGGACGTGGACGATGCCGAGGGCTATGCGGCCTACATGAAGAAGGTGCGCGAGTTCGGCAAGGCAATCTGGGAAACCACGGGCAAGGGCAACGACGTCGACATCGTGTTCGAGCACCCGGGCGAGGCGACCTTCCCCGTGTCGGCGTTCGTGGTCAAGCGGGGCGGCATGGTGGTCATCTGCGCCGGTACGAGCGGCTACAACCTGACGCTCGACGCGCGCTTCATGTGGATGCGCCAGAAGCGCATGCAGGGCAGCCACTTCGCCAACCTGAAGCAGGCGAGCGCCGCCAACGACATGGTGGTGACGCGCAAGGTCGACCCGTGCATGTCGGAGGTGTTCGCCTGGCACGACATTCCGCGCGCGCACGACAAGATGCGGCGCAATCTGCACAAGCCGGGCAACATGGCGGTGCTGGTGCAGGCGCGGCGTCCGGGCATGCGGACCCTCGAAGAGGCGATCGACCGCTGAGCCACGGCGATTGAGCGACCGCGCGCGAGGAGGCAAGCCCATGGCTCTGTCCGGTGCCGAGATCGTCGAGCCGGCATCGCCGGCCGACCTGGACGGACGCTGGATCGGCGCGGCCGAGGCGCTGCTGGCGCGGGCGTGCGATGCGGTCCGCGCCCAGGTGGCGCCGGCCGGCGCGATCGAGCCGGATCTGCTCGAGCGCGAGCAGCACGCGGTGCACGGCCTCGCCTGGCTCGCGACCTACATCCAGGCGCTGCGCCAGGTTCACGGCTGGGCGCTGCGCCTGGACGAGCGGGACAAGCTCGCGGAGCTCGAGCGGCTGTTGCTGCGCGCCGGGACCGGCGAGTACCTGGCGCGGATCGCGGGCGGCATTCCGATGAGCCAGGGCGAGATCGCGCGCCCGCATCAGCTCTATCTCGATGCGGCGGCGATCAGCGCATTCGTCGACGATCCCGCCGTCCGGCGCGCGATCGCGGCCGGCACCGCGGCGCCGCTGCGCGCGCGCCTGGCGACCCTGATCGCAGATGGCCGGCTCGGCGACTGGGGCCTCGAGGACGACACGCTCGACATGGTGCGCGAGCAGTTCTGGCGGTTTGCCGAAGAGCAGATCGCGCCCCACGCCCACGGCTGGCACGTCAAGGACGCGCTGATCCCGCTCGAGGTGATCGAGGCGCTGGCCGGCCTTGGCGTGTTCGGGCTGACCGTGCCCGAGGCCTGGGGCGGGCTCGGCCTGGGGAAGGCCGCGATGTGCGTGGTCACTGAGGAGCTCTCGCGCGGCTACATCGGCGTCGGCTCGCTCGGCACCCGCTCCGAGATCGCCGCCGAGCTGATCCGCCTCGCCGGCACCGACGCGCAGAAGACGACTTACCTGCCGCGCATCGCCTCGGGCGAATTGATCCCGACGGCGGTGTTCACCGAGCCCAACACCGGGTCCGATCTCGCTTCGCTGCAGACCCGCGCGGTGCCGGATGGCGAGAGCTATCGCCTGACCGGGGCCAAGACCTGGATCACCCATGCCGCGCGCGCCGACCTGATGACCATCCTGTGCCGCACCGATCCGAGCCAGCCGGGCCATCGCGGTCTCTCGATCCTGCTCGCCGAGAAGCCCCGCGGCAGCGACGCCGAGCCATTCCCCGTGGCGGGGCTGTCGGGCAGCGAGATCCCGGTGCTCGGCTACCGCGGCATGAAGGAGTACACCCTCGCCTTCGACGGTTTTGCGGTGCCGCGCGCCGGGCTGCTCGGTGGCGTCGAGGGTCGCGGTTTCAAGCAGCTGATGGCGACCTTCGAGTCGGCGCGGATCCAGACCGCGGCGCGCGCCGTCGGCGTGGCGCGCAGCGCCCTCGAAGCGGCGCTTGCCTATGCCCGGGAGCGGATCCAGTTCGGCCAGCCGATCCTTTCGTTCCCGCGCGTCGCCGACAAGCTGGTCGGGATGGCGGTCGAGACCATGGTGGCCCGCCAGCTGACGCTGTTCGCGGCGCGCGAGAAGGATGCGGATCGCCGTTGCGATCTGGAGGCCGGGATGGCGAAGCTGCTCGCCGCGCAGGTGGCCTGGAGCGCTGCGGACAACGCCGTGCAGATCCACGGCGGCAACGGCTACGCGCTCGAATATCCGATCAGCCGGATCTTCTGCGACGCGCGTATCCTCAACATCTTCGAAGGCGCGGCCGAAATTCAGGCCCAGATCATCGGGCGCCGTCTGCTCGGCCTCTGATGCGGGGCGGCCAAAATGGTTGCGGGCCCCTCGGTGAGGGGCCCGCGCCGGGATTCAAGAGACCACCTGTCTAGCTGGTGAAGTCGACCACCACGCGCCGGTTGGCCTGGAGCGGCGTATTCTCCGGCGTCTGCACCGCGAGATCGGTCTCGCCGAACGCCTTGGTGGTGATGATCTGGGCCGGAATGCCCGCCTTGATCAACGCTTCCGCGACGGTGTCGGCGCGCCGCTGCGAGAGCGCCATGTTGTAGTCGGGTGGACCGGCGGTGTCGGTGTGGCCGTTCGAGATGATGCCACCGAGATTGCGGTCCTTGATGTCGAAGATCATGTCGTCGAGCGCCGCCTGGGCATCGGGCCGCAGATTGTCCTTGTCGAAGTCGAAGTAGACGACGCCCGATGCCGGCAACGGCGCCGGCGCTGCCGGCTCGACCGCGGCCACTTCCGGGCAGTCATGCGTTTGCAGGTGGATCACCGGAGCGTCGCCGGGGGTCTGCACCACCGGCTCGCGGTCAGTGTCCATCACCACGTTGCACCGGCGCTCCGCGCCCGTGCCCCAGGTGGCGCCGACCTCCTCGGATTGCGCCAGGGACGGGCTCGAACTGAGGGCCAGCGTTGCGGCGAACAGGGTCGCCGAGCTACATCCAAGAAGTACACGTCGCATGGAGGATTCTCCTTTCGCTACCACGGGATAACACACGGGCCCTCTCGAGGTGGCGTAACCAAGCCCGACTCCGCACACGCCGTCCGACTGCCGGGCGACGATTTGCCACGTATCGGCGCGCGCGCTCAGAACTCCCGACCAAATGCGCAACGTTCGCCGTTGCTCTGCTCCCCCTTAGCTGCGCCGGGACGTCTTCTCGCAGTCCGCCCGTCCGACTCGCTACGACCGACACGCGGCCGCTCGCGTTCACCTTTCGTTAATCGACTATCGTCGGAACGCGCAGCTTGCACAACTGACAAATCAGCCCGACAGCGTTTCTTCAGCCTGGACCCGTACCGGAATATGAGACCGCCTGCAAGTCGCAATCGGGGTCGATTGCGCGGCTGCCCATATTCTACTTTGACCTGTGGCGTATCGGCGACGCTGAGTGGCGGTCGGCCGACAGTGTCGGCCGCGATCATGGCATCCAATATTGGCGCTAGTCGCAGTCGAAGCGCTGCGTCTGCTGGGGACCAGAGCTCGCCGCCGCTCGACCTGACGCCTCGGCCCCGCCTTGCTCCACGACCAACCATTGGCGGGTGCGCGCTGGTGGACCGGAGATCTTGGCCGCGGCACCTTCCGATCTGACCCCTTGACTGCGCGGCCGCTGCGCAGCGCCGTCGCTCGCTGGCCGGCTCGTCTGCGACCAACAAGGGTGCGCATCGGATCGCCTTGATTGCCGACCGCCGCCGGCGCCCGACCCGTGGGCGGCTCGCCGCGCGTTGCGACCATCCGGCATGGCGCGCTATGTTGTTGGCCGCAAAACCAAATCGGGAGCGGAGGAAATGCAGCGACGTCTCTTCCTTGGCGCGACCATGCTGATCCCGGCTGCGGGTCTGCTCGTACGGCCGCGCCGCGTGCTCGCGGCCGAGCACGAGGTGCAGATGGTCAATCAGGGTCCGCAAGGGCAGCGCAACTGGTTCGAACCGGCCGTGGTCAAAGCCCAGCCGGGCGACACCATCCGGTTCGTGCCCAAGGACAAGGGGCACAACAGCACGTCGCTGGTGATTCCGGACGGCGCGGAGGAGTGGAAAGGCAAGCTCAGCCAGGAGATCTCGGTCACGCTGGCGGTGCCGGGACTCTATGCCTACAAATGCACGCCCCACTTCGGCCTTGGCATGGTCGGCCTGATCGCGGTCGGCGATCCTTCGGTCAATCTCGAAGCCGTGAAGAGCGCGCGCTATCCCGGCAAGGCGCGCGAGGTCATGGCCGAGCTCCTGAAGCAGATCGGCGCGAGCGCCTGACGGCCGCAGGCCCCGCCATCGCGACCGGGCGCGGCGGCCCGCATCAAGGCCGCCCCGCAGAATACCGTCCGCCGGTGGGTCCGGCTGCGCGGCGCCGGCGCCGGGCAAACCGCGGCTCTCACCTCTCGTTAAGGCTTGTCGAAGGTCATGACTTTCGACATGTGCGCGCGGGCGGCGCCGCTCCGCCGCAGGCCGAGCCGGGCGAACGCGGCGCCCAGATCGTGACGCACGTAGTCCGCGAAATAGGGCTCGTGGTAAGCGAGCGGGAACAGTTCGAGCAGGCCATCGAACGCCGGCTCGTCGCCATGCTGGAAGGCATCCACCAGCACCATCCGCCCGCGCGGGCGGAGCACGCGCGCGAACTCCGCGGCGGCCCGCTCGCGCACCGGCCGCGGCAGCTCATGGAACAGATAGACGCACGTCACCAGGTCGAAGCTTGCATCGGCGAACGGCAGCGCTTCTGCCGGCCCGAGGATCAGGTCGACCCACGACCAGTCGCCGAGCTGGCGGCGCGCGCGCTGCAGATAGGCGGGGCTGAGGTCGAGCCCGACCACCGGCAGGCGCGGATGGTTGTGCTTGACGAAGCCCAGGAACCGGCCGGTGCCGCACGCCACATCGAGCAGGCGCTGCGCCCGGAGCGGCCGGCCGCGCAGATGGTCGGCGATCGGCACCAGCGCCTGGCGGCGCATGGCGTCGGCGCCACCCTTGAACAGCACCTCGACCTGGAAGTCGTAGACCGCAGCGGAATGATCGCTGAGATAGCCGTCAGTCTGATAATGGAAGTTCTGCACGTAATAGTGGGGGTAGCGCACGGCCGTGCGGTCCGCCGCGGCGCTCACTTCATCGTGGATGCGCTCGCGGCGGCGGCGGTCGACGCGGCCGAGGTCGGACAGGAACCGGAGGCTCTGCGCGAGCGCCGCGCGCGGCGAGCCGAACAGATCGTGCGGCAGCCGGTAACGGCCGGCCTGAATGTTCGCCCGATCGCGGCGGAACAACTCGTACAAGTCCCCCATCATCTGCTGGTATGTCGGCAGCGGCCCCTCGATCTCCACCGGCTCGACCACGGGCGGGGCGAGGCGCTCGGCGAGACGGGCGTGGCTGTAGAACCAGGCGACCCGCGCCGCCTGGCCGACGTCGTAGACGACGCGCTCGATCGCATTCATGGGCTTCTCCAGGTCCCCTGCGCTCAACAGATGGACCACCCGCGGGCGACCGCCCAGCGTCGCGCGCGCTCGGACCGGCGGCTCGCTTCACGGCCACCGGCTCCGATTGGCCGTTGCGCACGCATCGCCTGCGCAGTTGACTCCAGACGAGCATCCTCGGGTGCAGCCGCGAAACCTGGGCACGTCGCCCGCACCGCGGTGAGGCGATGAAGGCGCTGGTGCAACGGGTCAGCGAGGCGAGCGTCACGATCGGCGAGCGCGCGGTCGGGTCGATCGGCCACGGTCTTCTCGTGCTGCTCGGCGTCGAGCATGACGACGACGAGCGCACGGCGGAGCTGCTCGCGCGCAAGATCGCGCACCTGCGAATCTTCGCGGACGACGCCGGCAAAATGAACCGCTCGGTGTTGGACATCGGTGGCGGCGTGCTGGTGGTCAGTCAGTTCACGCTGTGCGCCGACATGCGCAAAGGCAACCGGCCGAGCTTCATCGGCGCGGCGCCGCCGGAGCTGGCCGACCCGCTCTATGGCCGGTTCTGCGACCATGTCGCCGCGCACGGCGCTCATGTGGCCAGGGGCGAGTTCGCCGCGCACATGGCGGTCCACCTGGTCAATGACGGACCGGTGACCATCTGGCTGGATACCGCGACGTTGCCGGGCGCGCGGTAGGCGGCTTTGGCCCTCCGGGCGGCCGGCCGATCGCCTAGTCGCGGTGATAGGGATGGCCGGTCAGAATCGTGCCGGCGCGGTACAATTGCTCAGCGAGGAGCACGCGCACGAGGCGGTGCGGCCAGGTCATGCGTCCGAGCGCCAGCACCAGGTCGGCGCGCTCGATCAGAGCCGGATCGAGACCGTCAGGACCGCCGATCAGAAACGCGAGCTCGCTGCGGCCCTGCCGCTGCCAGGCGCCGATCCGGGTCGCAAGCGCGCGGCTGGTCAGGTTGCGGCCGTCCTCGTCGAGGGTGATCAAAACCGCGTCCCGCGCCACGGCGCTCGACAGGCGCTCGGCCTCCTCGGCGAGGCGCCGCTCGATCGGGGCAGCGGTGCGGGGCGACAGTTCCAACAGGCGGACCGGCCACGGACAGCGCCGGCAATAGTCGTCGAACAGCTCCCGCATCGGCCCGCTGCGGTCCCGCCCGACCGCAGCGATGGTCACGCGCATGTCGCCCGGCCGGCTCGGGCAGCGCGCCTCCTACGCGCGCAGACGGATCGCGACGGCGGACTCAGGCAGGGCCGCGCCCCAAAGCTTCTCCAGGTCGTAGAAGTGACGCACCTCGTCCTTGAACAGATGGACGATCACGTCGCCCGCATCGATCAGCACCCAGTCCGACTGCGCGGTGCCCTCCGCACGCACGCCTGCGAATCCGGCGCGCTTGAGCCGCTCGAGGAGATGCTCGGCCATGGTCGCGATGTGACGTTGGGAGCTGCCGGTGGCGATGACCATGAGGTCAGCGAAATTGGTCTTGCCGGCGAGATCGATGATGACTGGTTCGAGCGCCTTATCGTCGCCAAGCGACGTTTCGACGAGATGCAAGAGGTCGTGGCTGCACGTTCGGGTGAGCGTTTGGGTGCCTATGGTCCGTCCTCCTTTCGCCGGGCCCGCCGACCAGACGCCGTGCTCCTTTGGCGTAGCGCCGTGCTCGACGCTTGGTGGCGGCGGAGCCGCAGATAGACCCAGGCCGGAGGCGGGCACTCGGCCAACGCCGGGGCACGTCGTTCAGCGAGCCGTTCCCCGGCGTAAGCGGAGGCCATCCGACCGGCCAACGCGACGTAAGAATAAGGTTCGCGATCGAAAACAGCAATGGGCACGGTGCGTACCAGACGCCGCCATTGCCGCCAGCGCGGCAGTTGCGCCAGGTTGTCGGCGCCGATCAGCCAGACGAACCACGCCCGGCGCCGCTTGGTCAGCCACTCGAGCGTGTCAACCGAATAGCGCGTGCCGATCCTGCGCTCCAGGTCGGTGACCACCACGCGCGGATGGTCGGCGACAGCGCGCGCCGCGGCGAGGCGCTGCTCCAGGTCGGTGGTCTCGTCGCTCGGCTTGAGCGGGTTCTGCGGCGACACCAGCCACCATACCCGGTCCAGGCGCAGTCGCCTGAGCGCTTCCAGGCTGATTGCGCGATGGCCCGCGTGCGCCGGGTTGAACGAGCCGCCGAGCAGGCCGACGCGCAGGCGCGGCGCCCGCACCGGCGCCGCGCGCTCCAGCGCCGGTCGATTGATCCGGGCGATGGGCCGTCTGGCGCTGATCATCGAGCGGCGGCGCGGAGCGCAAGCCCGCGCTTGAGCGCGGCGCCCGCCTCGCTGACCATGCGCTCGACGATCTCCGCGGCAGGCGGCAGATCGCGGATCAGGTCGACCGCCTCGCTTGCCCAAACCACCGCGCTCGAGACGTCCCCCGCCTCGGCTGCTGCGGCGTAGCGTTCCTGCTCTGCCGCGACCTGCCCCTGCAGCTCGACCTCGCGCCCATGCCAGCGCTCGCTCAGCCGGTTGCCCAGCGCGCGCCCGGTGAAGCGGGCCGGCCAGTCGTACCCGCGCACAAGGTCGAACACCGTGGTCCGAAGCGTCGCGTCGCCCGCGCCCTCGACCAGACGGGCCTTGGCCGCGGCATGGCCGAGCGC
>JBKPNX010000255.1:0-14551 GCA_046732855.1 Pseudomonadota bacterium | reverse complement strand
AACGAGGTGTGCTGCCACATCCCGGGCAGGTCGGTGAAGCGCAGGTCGACCATTTCGACGCCGTGGTCCTTGATCGCCTTGATCACGTCGTCGGGGGTCTTGCATCCCAGCATCATGGGTGAACGTCCTTTCTTGCTTGGTCGCGTCTCATCTCGGGTCGAATCTGGTCTCGCCTGGATCTCGTCGCGCGTGGTGCCGGAAATGGGCGGGTTCGGTCAAGAGTCTGATGACACGTCGCCGCGGGCGCGCCGTGGCCACGACGTCACAGAGGCTCCGGCCGCGGCGCCGCATGGCTCACAGAGCGTCGGGGCCACGCTCGCCGGTGCGGATCCGGATCACGTCCTCGAGCGGGTAGATGAAGATCTTGCCGTCGCCGATGCGGTCGGTCTTGGCGGCGTGCTGGATCGCCTCGACCGCGCGGTCGACCAGGCTATCGTCGAGCACCACCTCGATCTTGACCTTGGGCAGGAAGTCGACCACGTACTCGGCGCCACGATACAGCTCGGTATGGCCCTTTTGGCGGCCGAAGCCCTTGACCTCGGTCACGGTCATGCCCTGCAGGCCGACCTCCTGGAGCGCCTCCTTGACCTCGTCGAGCTTGAACGGCTTGATGATCGCCTCGATCTTCCTCATCGGTTCCCAACCTTCCTTTCCAAGGTTTCAGGCGGCCTTCTCGACCGATCAGCTGGCTGGTGAGCTTGGTCGATCAGCTGGCCTACAACGGCTCGCAGGACGCTGGCACAGGTTTTTGGCCGAGCGTCGGCAGGCGCCCTGATCCCGGGGTGGACGCCGCCGCGCACGCGGCTGTCCAGCGCGGTGTGCACGTGCTGTGCCAAGCGCGGCGGGAGGATTCCGCGCCAGCCCTGGCCGGACGGGGGCTGGCACCGCCTAGGGGAATGATTACCTTTTGGGCAGGCTGCTCGCATGGTAAGCACTGTACGCCGCGCTTGGTGGCGGTGCGCGATCACCGCAGACGCGCAGAGTCCAGCCGCGATATGGTTGCCTCGCGGTTAGCGATGGATTAACAAGGCGCGCCGGGGCGGCGGGCATAGCTCAGTCGGTCAGAGCGCCAGGTTGTGGCCCTGGAGGTCACCGGTTCGATCCCGGTTGCTCGCCCCAGCTCCCCGTATCGATCCCGACCAGGTAGCGGCCGGTGGGGCCGTGCTGCCCGAACCGGCGCTCCGCTGCGTCGGCAACCGAACTTCCCGATCGGGAGTGCCCGAACCGGCCCCACGGGTTTGACATGACCGCTGGGGTGCATCGAGCCCGTGCCGCCCCCTGCCCTCAGGCGGTGCGGCCGTCGCGGCGCAGGTAGCTCGGGGCGACCGCTTCGAGAGGGGTCGCGGCAATGCCGAGGTCGGCAAACGTGAGGGCGCCGGGGCTCACCACGTTGTCCTTCTCCATGAGCTGCACCTGGTCCCGCGAAATCGGGCGCTTCGGCAGCGGCGCCAGTAGCGCGGCGAGCGCCAGCCAAGCGACATACGGCACCGGCAGCAGCACGCGCCGGCGGCCGGTCAGGTCGAGCACCAGCTGCACGAGCGCCCTGTAGGGGTAGACCCGCGGCCCGCCGAGCTCGTACAGGCGGCCTGCCGCGTCGGGCGTGGCGAGCGCCTTACCCGCCGCCTCCGCGACGTCGTCGACATAGACCGGCTGCAGCCTGACCTCGCCCGGGCCAAACAGCGGAATTGCCGGCATGGCCCGGGCGAGGCCGGCCAGACGGTTGAGGAAATCACCTGGGCCGAACATGACGCTCGGGCGGAGAATGGTCGCTGCCGGGAACGCCTCGCGCACCAGGCGCTCGCCAGCCGCGCGGGCGCGCACGTAGGACGAAGCGGACGCGATATCGGCGCCGATGCCCGAAATGTGCACGAGGCGCCGAACGCCGGCGGCGCTCGCGGCCTCGGCGACGTGCCGGGCGCCCTGGCCGTGGATCGCCTCGAAGCTGACGCCGCCGCGTTCGACGTAGTGGCCGATCGTGTTGACCACGGCGTCGGCGCCCCGAAGCGCCGGCGCGACTGTCGCCACGTCCCACACGTCGGCGTGGACCGCCGTGATCTGCCCGGCCCGGCCGAAACCGGCGAGCAACGCGGCGCGCTCGGGGCGACGCACCGCGACCCGCACCTCGGCGCCGTCGGCGGCCAACCGTCGGACGATCCGGCGGCCAAGGAACCCCGAGCCGCCGAACACAGTGACCCGGCGTGCAGTCATTGCCGCTGCGCTCACCCTACGTGCCGGTGTTCTGCCGCGGGTGGAAGCGCGCCCGGAAGATCACGGCCACTCGCCCCCGATCTGGTCCCGGAGCGGATCCGACGCTCAACGTCGCAGGCGACGGATCAGGAGCAGGCCGGCGATCGCGAGCAGGGCGATCGCGAGCAGTACGAACAGCACGATCATCGCGACGCCGCCGACGATCGCGCTGAAGGTCTTCCAGAAGCCGAGCTGCGCGATCAGGATGATCAGGATCAAAAAGAACAGAAGGGGCATGCCAAGATCCTTGCCTCGAGGCGCGTCAGTCCTGCATAGCACTGCCGGTGGACGTGATGTACCCCTTGGCCGATGGGCTCGAGCGGGCAAATCCGAGCCGTGGCTGCGCTGCGGCGCTCAGCGCGTGGCCAGGCGGCGGGCACTCCGGATGCTCTGTGGCGCGGCGCTGCGTTTACCACCCCGCGACACCGAGGCCATGCCGCTCGGGGGGTCGCGCTGCCGCCGCCATTGCCTGCGAGGTTGGATCCTGTGCATTTTGCGTGAAGCTCAACCTCGGGGAATGCCGAACTCGAGCGCGTCTCGCGATGGACGCTGATGCGCAGCCTGCTGGTCGCCCTCCTCGTGCTCGGCTCATTGCCGCTGATCGTGATCAAGCCCCACGTCGGCGTGCTGGTGTGGTCGTGGATCGGCTACATGAACCCGCACCGGCTGACTTGGGGTTTTGCCTACGATTTTCCGTTCGCCATGGTCGTCGGTCTAGTAACCATTGCCGCTTGGCTGTTCTCGCGCGAACCCAAAACCGTACCATGCCATCCGCTGGTCCTGTTGCTCGCGGTGTTCGCCGCGTGGGTTTCGTTCACCACCCTGCTGGCCGCTTACCCGGACCCGGCAATGACGAAATGGAATCGCACCATCAGAGTTTTGTTGTTCAACGGCTTCGTCACGCTCGGGCTGATCACCTCGCGCCGCCGGCTCGATGCGCTGATTTGGGTCATTGTCCTGTCGCTCGGCTTGTTCGCGCTGAAGGGCGCGGCGTTCACTTTGCTCACCGGCGGCGTGCATCGGCTCGCGGGCCCGCCCAACAGCTTCCTTGCCGACAACAACTCGTTCGGCCTGGCTCTTTTGATGACGATGCCGCTCGTGCGCTATCTGCAACTGACCGCCTCGAGGCGTTGGCTGCGCCTTGCCCTGCTGTGCTCGCTTCCGTGCATCCTCGTCGCGGTGCTCGCCACCTATTCGCGCGGCGCGATGGTGGGGCTCGCCGTCACGATGGTTGCGCTCGCCCTGAAGTCGCGCCATCGGATGACGTTGGCGCTGATCGCCGGGCTTGCGCTCGCTGGCGCGGTGCAGTTCATGCCGGAGCATTGGCACACGCGGGTCGTTTCGATCTTTGCGTACGAGCAGGATGCCTCGGCGCAGGCTCGCCTGCAAAGCTGGCGTTATGCCATCGACGTCGCGCGCGAGCACCCGTTGGCAGGCGGCGGCTTCGAGGTCTTCAGAGGCAACAAAGCTGCGACCGCATTAGGCTACCGCAACGCGCACAGCATTTATTTCGAAACCTTGGCCGAACACGGCTACGTGGGATTGATCATGTTCCTCGCACTCGGTTTTGGCGCATACCTCAGCGCCGGGGCCGTGGTCCGCCGGGCGCGGGACCATCCGGACCTGGCTTGGGCGGCGGATCTCGCGGCAATGGCCCAGGTGAGCATTGTGGCGTATGCGGTCGCTGGGCTGTTCCTCAATCTGGCGACCTTCGATCTGTACTATCACATCATCGCCATCGTCGTGATCACGCAGGCGCTGGTGCGCCAACGTCTGGTTGCTGACCTGCCGGAGGATGCCGGACGTCTGTCGCCGTTCGAGCGGCCATCCGGTGCCCGCGCCTGATCCGGTGACGTGGTCCCTGCCGCCCGCACAGGTGCTGGCAGGATGATCGGCCTTTGGACAGGCGCTCTGCTCCTGGCGGTCGCAGCCCTCCTGGCCGCGAGCCCGTACGTCTTGCCGCCGGGTGCAGCCTACGTCGCCGCGCCGCCTGTTGCTGCGGCGATGAGAGATGGTGCCGCGGCGGGCGTTGCGGGGCGGGTGCACCGCTACGCACCGAGCGCTGCTGCCCTCGCGTTTGGCGCATCCAACGTGCGCCTCGCGGCTGCGGCCGCGACCTCGACGCCGGCAGGCGATGCGACCCCGCACCCGCCAGGCGCGGGCGGGACGCGCACGCTTCGGATCTGCGCGCCGGGCGCGGCGCAACCCGACTGCCAGTACGCCAGCCTGCAGGATGCGCTCGCGGCGGCCATGCCGGGCGATCAAGCCGTGCTGGCGCCGGGCGTGTACGAAGAGGGCGCCGTCATCACGACGCCGGGTCTCGTCCTGCGCGGCGAGCCTGGCGCCCACCTGCGCGGCCACGCGGTGGAAGGCAAGGCGGCGCTGGTGGTCAAGGCGGCGGGCGTGGTGATCGAAGGAATCGAGTGTTCCGGCATCACGGCGCGCGACAACAACGGCGCTTGCATCCGGATCGAGGGTGACGACCTCACCGTGCGCAATGTGCATTTCCACGACAATCAGCAAGGCATCCTGAGCGGGCCCGGCGGCGGGTCCCTGCTGGTCGAGGGCTCCTTGCTGGAGCGCAACGGCTTTGGCGGGCGGGCGCATGGCGTCTACATCGGCCCGACGGTTCAGACCTTCATTTTCCGCCACAATCGGGTGCTGGCGACGACCGGCGGCGGTCACGGCGTCAAGAGCCGGGCGCAGTCGACCATCATCGAGAACAACGTCATCGCCGGGCTCGACGGCCATGACAGCCGGGCGATCGATCTGCCCAATGGCGGCGATGTGGTGATCCGCGGCAATGTCCTCGAGAAGGGCCCGAACAGTGCGAACGCGCAGATGATCGGCCTCGCCCTGGAGGGCGATCTGCACGAGGTGAACCAGACCCTGATCGAGCGCAATCTGTTGATCTTCGACACGCTTCCGGTGGGGCTGGTGCAACGCTTGGCCCAGGCGTTGGGGCTGATGCCGCCCAAGGGCACGGTCCTGGCCAGCGAATCGCCCGGCCGGGTGATCATCCGGAACAATACGATCGTCGGCGCGCGCGCGATTGGCAACGGCGCCACCGACCAGGACAACCGGATGTATCGGAACAGGGAAGATGCCGGGCTGGCGCCCTATCCGGAGCTTCCCGCAACGGCGCCGTAGGTCCGGCCGATCGGCGCCGCGACGCGCTGTCCTGGCGACCCTGCCCCGGATTCGATTGACGCCGTGTGAGCCCAAAACCCGAGAATCCTGCCCGCCTCGGGTTCGTTCGGCATTCGTGAGCGGCTTGGGTCGTGCGCACCACCTGTCGAGTTCGTTTGGAGACAGAGCGGCTCGGTTTGTCAGGATTTCGCTGTGGGGGTCGGTTTCCTTCGGCTGCGCGGAGGTCGGGTTCGTTCGTGCACGAAGTCTGCCGCGCGGGTCGGGTTCGTTCGGCGCGGCGATCTCGGGTTCGTTTGGGTATGAAGTCCCAAGGTCACGAGCGCTCAGCTCCGATCGGACCGCGAGCAGCGCACGACACGGCACCTGCGCTGAGATGGCGCCCCTTCTCTCCTGGCTGTCCACGGGACTCGCAGACACACACCCGCGCGCCTCGCCAGTGTAGCGGATCATAGGAATTTTCTCAACACGTCGGCGCCTGGTGCTGCCCGAAGCCGCGGCCGTCGGTAAGGGCATGCTAACCGATCGTGGTCAATCTTTTGTTCGTCTGCTCCATGAGACCCTGGGATTCCCTGGCGCCGTTACGGGGGGGACAAAAGGGGCGCGCAGCGCCGGCAGCAGGCCCATGCGCCGCGCACGGTCACGGGCTGCTCTTTCTCAGGTGCTCCCGTCCGTTCGCAGGGCCGCGCGCCCGCTTCACTCTGGTCAACCTCGCTGGCCTCGATCGCTTCCTGACCAATCTCATTCTTCGACCGACCGAGTGCCCTTTTTTCAGTCGACGGCGCGAGCGTCTCCGCATCTGGAGGCGCGCTCAGGCGGATGCTCTGGACGTGCTCTGATGCCGTTCGCCGATCCCCGCGCCCCTGGAGCACATTCTCGATGCGATCCGGGATGAGGCGTTCGCTCGACGATGAAGGCCCGCTGTGCCACCATAGGGACATGGCCACGCAGGTGCACGCTCCCGATGTGGCGCTCGTCGAGCGCGAGCGCGTCGTGCGCACGATCCGCGAGCACGCAGCCGATCTGCGCGCGCTCGGCGTGACCCGGCTCTGGCTGTTCGGCTCCGTGGCGCGTGGCGATGCGCGCTCGGACAGCGACGTCGACGTGTTGATCGACGTCGCCTCCGGACGCAAGTTCTCGCTGCTCGACCTCGCCGAGGTCCGGCTTGCGTTGTGCGACCTGCTCGGGCGTGAGGCTGGCGTAGTCATCCGCGAGGATCTTCGGCCGCGCTTTCGCAAGACGATTGCCGACGACCTTATCGAGATATTCTGATGGCCGGGGCGCCGGTCGCAGACCGCATCCGCCACATCCTCGACGCCATCGCCAGGATCGAGATGCTGACGGCCACCAAGACCTTCGAGGACTACGCGGCCGATTGGGTGGCCCGCGATGCGGTCGAGCGCAACCTCGAGCGCATCTCCGAAGCCGCGCGCCACATTCCCACTGACCTGAAAGGGCGCCATCCTGCCGTCGGCTGGCGCCTCATCGCCGATTTGGGCAACGTCCTGCGCCACGCTTACGACCAGGTGATCGACGAGCGGATATGGCAGATTGTGACGAGCGACCTGGCATCGCTCAAGGCCGCAGTTGATGCGATGCTGCAGGAGCTTGGCGCGACCGAGCCCGACGGGAGCTGAGCGGGCCCGGCGCTTTGCGTCGACTGGCGCCGTGCTCACCAACAAGGCTCAGGAACCCTGCGGCACCGGCTCGCGGTGGGCGGGCAGCGCGGCGACGTGCTGCTGGATCGCTTCGCGCGTGTTGCGCCTGGTCTCTTCGATCGTGGGGCCGTTGCTGAAGCAGCCGGGCAGACTCGGGCTGTACTCCTTCGCCTCCTTCTCGATCACGGTCGCGAAGTCGTAGAACCGCATCGCCGCACTCCCGCTTGCGGGGACCGCCATACCACAACGCGCTGTCCTGGCGCGATCTGCGATCCGGCCTGCTCGGGTGATACCGACGTAGGTCGCCGGAATACGGCCGCATTGATCGTCGAAGCGCAATGCGGGCTCAAAGCGCCGTCCTTGATCGGAGTGGCTTCGCGAGATTGCGGTCCCGAGGCGGAGCAAGAGCGCCTCTGTCGCGAATCGAGATTTCCAGCAAATCGGAAATGGTTTATACGAAACGCTGATGCTCAACTGAAAGGAGAGGCAATGGCGTTGCTGAGGAGACTGTTCGGTCGTGGCGAGCCCGCGCCGGAAGTGCAGGTCCATCCCGACGATGAGCATCTGGTCAGTGAAGCCGACAGGAAATGGTGGACCGCCCTCACCCTCAAAGACTGTCAGGTGATGGAGCATCAGGACAACGTCTGGAAGGTGAGTACTTTTACGTATTACATGGAAGAGGAAGGCTTGTCTGAAGAAGAGGCGGCGCGGCGAGTTCGAAAGGCCTTCGCCAGTACTATGCAACTTTAGCTGAGAGAAAGGACGAGCCTCTAGGGTTTGCTGGCAACGATGCCAAACTACCCTATTTGCTCAAAGATCGCGTTAATCGCTACATTCTTACACTGAACTCCGCCACGGTGCTGCAGCCCGCTGACGTCGGGCTCTCATCTGTCAACGCCCTACTCCGAAGATTGATCAGGGAGGCGGTGATCTGACGCGTTCCCTCAGTCGGGCTCATGGAATGAGTCAAAGATCTGAGCTCGAGAGATTAGTCTTCGTAACTCTTTCTTCTGCTCAGCGCGCGACCGCCCTGTCATATAGGATAACTCGTCTGCAAGCCGCCGCTTTTCCTCAACCAACCTGTCTGGATAGCTAGCAAAATACCAGTTCCGAACGGCGCGCATTTCAACTGTGAGCTTGCGTCTGAGCTTAAAATAGTCTTCAATAGCAAGGAATAGCATATGATCATTATGGGTGTCAGAGAACTCGCTTAGGATCTCTTCATCGTCATTCCTGAAGTGCTTGAAAACGTTTCTGTATTCATTCACTATCTTCCAAAGCTTCGTGCCGTCTTGTCTGCGCTCCCCTGACTCCTGCGATTGGCCCCGAACGCCCGCCTTCTCGCACAGAGACGCAAGGATTTCCCTCGCGTTCCCAGCAAGAACATGGACGGATATAGGCGATTTGTCCTCAAGGAACAAGCCAAGCGCGGTTAGCAGCTGCTCTCGCGCCACGAGGAACTTGTCCATCACAACCGTCCCTGCAGCGAAGTGCCATCTCAGATTAGCTTACCCCCTGTGGAGGGTCGCGGCGGCGGATAAGCGCCGCTTGACAGCTCATCCCGTACGCAGCACCGCCCCGGTGAGCTCACCCCACCACCGGCGCGCCGCGGGGCGGGAAGCGGCGGCGGAGGCGGGCAAGCAGGTCGTCGCGCAGCGCGCGATACGCGTCGAGCTGGGTCTCGCGGCTGCCGTCGGCGAGGCTCGGGTCGAGCACCGGCCAGAACTCGATCTGACAGGAGCTGGTGCGGGTCAGCTCGACCGCGCGGTGCTGCGCCTCGGGCGACAGCGAGATCACGAGGTCGAAATAGTCGTCCTCGAGGTCCTCGAACGAGCGGGCGCGGTGGCGGCTGAGGTCGATCCCGATCTCGTCCAGCACCGCGACCACGAACGGGTCGACCTCGCTCGGGCGCACGCCGACCGACTGCACGTAGATCTGCGCCCCGTGCAGATACTTCATCAGCGCCTCGGCCATCGGCGAGCGCAGCGCGTTCTGGGTGCAGGCAAACAGCACGCTGCCGGGCAGCTCGGCGGATTCAGCCACGCCCATTCAGCCACGCCCATTCGGCCACGCCCATTCGGCCACGCCCATTCGGCCACGCCCATTCGGCCACGCCCATTCGGCCACGCCCATTCAGCCACGGATATGCAGGACGCAGACCAGGGTGAACAGGCGGCGCGCGGTCTCGGCGTCGACCCTGATCCGGTCGGCGAGCACGCCCTCGAGCTTTTCCGCGCCCTCGTTGTGCAGACCGCGCCGACCCATGTCGATCGCCTCGATCCGGCTCGGCGTGGCGCTGCGGATCGCCTGGAAATAGCTCTCGCAGATCAGGAAGTAGTCCTTGATCAGGCGGCGGAAAGGACGCATCGAGAGCGTGACCTCAGAGCGCTGCTCGCCACTCTCGTCGTCGACCGTGAAGATCAGGTTGGCCTCGCGCAGCGACAGGGCGACGCGATACGGGCCGGCAAAGCCGCCGACCAGCTCGAACGAGTTGCGCTCCAGGAGGTCGAACACCGCGACCTGCCGCTCGTGCTCGATCTCGCGGTTCCAGCGCACGATGCTCGCGGCATCGAGGCGGATGTCGACGATCCGCGCCCCGTCCCGCCTGCTCATGCCGGGTCGGCGGCGCCAAGACGGAGCGTGATCGCCCGCGCGTGGCCGGCGAGGCCCTCGGCGCGGGCCAACGCGGCGGCGGGCGGACCGAGCGCGGCGAGGCTCTGCGCGGTGCAGGCGAGCAGCGTGGTCCGCTTCAGGAAGTCGTAGACCGAGAGGCCGGACGCGAACCGGGCGGTGCGGTCGGTCGGCAGCACGTGGTTCGGCCCGCCGACGTAGTCGCCGATCACCTCGGGCGTGTGCGGGCCGAGGAAGATCGCGCCGGCATGGCGGATGCGCTCGGCGAGTGCCTGCGGGTCCGCGACCAGAAGCTCGACGTGCTCGGGCGCCAGACGATCGACCAGCGCCGCCGCCTCGCCGAGGTCCGGCACCACCACGATCGCGCCGAGGTCGCGCCAGCTCGCGCCGGCGATCGCCCCGCGCGGCAGCGTGGCGAGCTGGCGCAGGGCCGCGGCGGCGACCGCATCGCCGAGGTCGGCGTCGTCGGTGATCAGGACGGCCTGCGCGAGCTCGTCATGCTCGGCCTGGCTGAGCAGGTCGGCGGCGATCCATTCGGGGTCCTGGTCGCCGTCGGCGACCACCACGATCTCGGACGGACCGGCGATCAGGTCGATGCCGACCCGGCCGAACACCTGGCGCTTGGCCTCGGCGACGTAAGCATTGCCGGGCCCGACGATCTTGTCGACCGGGGCGATGGCCCTGGTGCCGAACGCGAGCGCCGCGATCGCCTGGGCGCCGCCGACCCGGTAGATCTCCTCGATGTCGGCGAGGTGCGCCGCGACCAGGACCAGGGGGTTGAGCTCGCCGCCGGGGGCCGGGACGGTCATGACCAGGCGCTCGACGCCGGCGATCCGGGCCGGCAGCGCGTTCATCAGCACGGAGCTGGGATAGGCGGCGGTGCCGCCCGGCACGTAGATGCCGACCGCGCCGATCGGCCGCCAACGCAGGCCGAGGCCGACGCCGAGCTCGTCCTGGTAATCCAGGTCCTCGGGCAGCTGAAGCCGGTGAAACGCCGCGATCCGCGCCGCCGCGAGCTCGAGCGCCGCGCGCAGCTCGGCGGGGCAGCCCGCCACGGCGCCCGCAATCTCGTCCGCGCCGACCCGCAGCTGCTCGGGATGGAGCTGCTGACGGTCAAACTGCGCGGTATACTCGAGCAGCGCCGCGTCGCCCTCGGCCTCGACCCGGGCGAGGATAGCGGCGACCTCACCGCGCACGCCCTGCTCCTGCGCGCGCCGCTGGCCGACCAGCCGGGCGAAACGCGCGTCGAAGTCCGCCGCCCGGTGGTCGAGGCGCGCGACCACCTCAGGCGCTTTCGATCGCCAGCTCATGATGCGGCGCGGCGTGCGCCGGCCAGGGCTCGCCGAAATCGCACAAGGCCGCGGCAATGCCGCGCGCGCGCAGCTGCAGCGCCATGTCTCCGGCGAAGATCAGGATGATGGTGACAAGGCCGTCGTCGCCAGGTTCGGCGACCATGGTCAGGAACTCCAGCTTGACCCCGCCGAAGCGCGGGTCGATGCCGTGGTGCCGGACCGCCTCGACCCGCTCGAAGGTCAGCACCGACTGGCACTGCGTCACCCCTGCGCAGCGATCCGGGTCGGCCAGGCATTCGCGGCGAAAACGCGTGAAGGCGGCGAGAAAGCGCTGCTCGTCCGGCAGATAGACCATCTCGGACAAGGGAATCAGCGCGTCCTGCAGACACGCGGCGATCACGCTGAGGTCGGCGGCGTCCACCGCCTTGAGCCGCAAGCAATCGGTCATGTCCCGCCCCATTCGTGTGCGCCATGCGATTCCGGACCCGGGCGGAGATGGCGATCGCCGCACTCGCGGCAGCGCGCTCGTCGGGCGCCGGGTCACGTGGTCATGCTGCTGATTGTTGTAGGAACTCGGCAGCCTCGGCTCAAGCCGGCGAGCGCGTCAGGGCTGCTCGGGCTTGCTTTTTTGTTGCCGGGCGCGCTGCTGCGCCTTGCGCTTGCGCAGATTCTTGCGCATCTCCTCGGCGACGCGCGCGGCGCGCGCGGCCTTGTCGGCGCGGGTCTGCGCCGAGTGCCTGGGTCGTCTTGGCGGGTCCGCGGGGCGCGCCATGGCGCGTCAATTCGCTTGCAGGGTCCGGCCGGCGTGTGGCATCTAGCCCAGGCTTTCTAGCAGCCGCCGTAGCTCAGGGGTAGAGCACACCCTTGGTAAGGGTGGGGTCGTAAGTTCGATTCTTACCGGCGGCACCAGCACTTAGCGGAAATCGAAGAAACGACTGGCAAACGACGGGCAAACACCCGACTAACCCTCGCAGGCGAGCGGCTCGGGCCTGAGCTCGTCCCTGACCCATTCGGGCTCGTCGCCGAGGTCGGTGTCGAACGGCCGCTGGACCTCGTGCGGGTGGAGCACCGCGGCGGCGTCGGTGACCAGGCGGCGGGGTAAAACTGCGACTTCTGCAGTCTTACCCAAAACTCCAGAGTCTGGATTTTTCGCGCGTTGTGCCGATACCGGCACATTCAACACCTTGCGTTCGCGGTACGCCCGACCGGCGGCATTGTTGCGGCAGGTGTCCGAGCAGAACCGCGCGCCCTTGCGCTTGCCGACCAGCGGCCCGGAGCACTCGGCGCAATCAATGGGATCATTTGATCCTTTTGTCTCGGCGTGGCCGTTGCCGGTCTTCTTGGCCGCGTCGGCGGTGTAGCGGTCAGCTGGAGTGGCCGATCCGGCCATTCCAGTCTTGGTCCGTGTTCCCTTCCCGCCCCGGCCCCCACCAGCCGTGCCTTTCTTGGTCTCCGGGTGCAGGCTCTCCCACAGCTGCTGGCCAGCGGAGGCGGCTACAGCGGGCGATGTCGTGATCGGCAGTGGGATGGCCTGTACCGATATCGGTACGCTCTGGGCGGCTTTTGGGGGCAGCGCGGGCGGCAAACAGAGCACTGGCCACTTCGACCAGAACTGCTGCAGGCCCGCGCCGCCCTGTTCGTTCATTCGTTATTCCTCGCTCGCCAGCCCGAAGCGAAGGTCTTTGGAACGCACGACCCGCCGTTTCTGGAACTCGATCAGGCGAGCGTCAAGGCGTCAGCCTGCGTGCGCCTGCTTCTGCCGCTTCACCTCGTCCCGGATCGCCTTGGCGATCGCTTCGCAGCGCGAGGCCGTGCAGTTCTCGACCAGCGCGCGGGCAATCTGCTGCGGGGTGTCCCGGCGCACGTCGAACAGGCTGCCACCTTCCTCGGCCCGACGCTTCCACCGGGCGGCGTCCTCGGTCGCCTCGACCAGTGCCGCCTTCATCTTGGCCGCGGGCGACATCACGTCCTCGCCTTTCTCCCGCGTCACGACTTCGCGGTGCGCCCGCTCGTACTGGCGCTTGACTGTGGTCGGGTGGTTCCACAACAGGCGTTGGTTCTGCGCCAGCGTGTCCCGCCACGCCTCGATCTCGGACATGTGGTCGGCGCACCAGAGCAGGTGATTCCGGGTCGCCTTGTCGACGGCCCCCTTGACCTTATCGTTGGCCCACTGTCGGCGAACCGGATCATCCATCCAGCGGCCGAACGCCTTGTTGTATGGCGGGCCATAGGGATCGTTCGTGCGCGCCTCGCGCATCGCCTGCTCGCGGCCGGCGGCGAATGCCTGGGCGAGATATCGCCAGTGGGTCCATTGCTGGCCCGACTTGATGTTGTGCCAAGCGTCAGCGGCCAGCCGGTCGAGTTCCGCTGTCCGACTCTCGCGCATCTCGGTAGTCTCGCTCGCTGTCATCTGTCGTGGATCCTTCACGATGGTCGACGATGGCGGGTTCGGGAGACGGCCTCCCGACCCGTCATCACTAACCTAGCATGTCAAGGATTGACGGTCAACCCTTAGCCAATTGAGATGGGCGTTTTGTCTAGTTTGCGTATTTTCGAGGCTTGACGGAGCGGACAGAAACAAAAAAGGCCGAGCACGCTGCCCGGGCCGAGTTTGCATGGGAGAACTTGTAGTGCCGTCTATGTGGGATTTCCGCTGCTCAGGCGCAGCGTCGCGGCGCAGAAGCGCAACGCGGCACTCGGCGCGAGGTCGCTACCAACACAGGTTCTGTAGCCGCGGCCGGTCGGGTCGGAGGACGTTAGCTCGACCGGCGGGTTGCGCCTCCGCGCTCGCAGCTTAGCGCCCCAGCTGATCAGGTTGACTGCCACCACTGGGCCGTTATTGGCGGGTCACTCTGCTGGCTCGCGCCCCAGTGGGCAGTAACTAAGCAGCTGGCCAAGCAGGCGCAGCTGGGCTGCAGGTCCGGACGGCCTATGGCGCATTGGAATGGCGGTCGATTGCAACCGGTTTCGCGCACGGTGGCGCGAGGGCATCAGCCCAGCCCTTCATTCGGACGGCTTCTCGGTAGAGCCAGACCGGTCGGCTCGCCGGGTGTGAAGAGCCTCGGATATGCTGTCAAGCTTCTCTCTAGCAACCACAATGGGACCTGTCGCGGCCTCAAAGGCTTCAACAGTTTGGGTCAGAAAGTGCGCAAGCAGTTTAGCAGAACGCGGCGTCATTGCCACGGCCACCTCCTCAATATTAGGAGAATTCTGGTCGCCAGGATCGGTATCGATGATAAACTTTAGTAAAACGTCATTATCAGCAAATCTGAGCGAAAATGAATTTGTGAACACTATGCGGAAATCTTTGGACCTTATCGACACCTTTTCCTGTGGTGGGGGAGTGGATGCACTCATTTTTAGCGCCTTCTATGCCGCCAGTCGCAGGCCGCTGTTGCAACCGCTCACAACGATCCTCGGTGAGTACCTGGACCCCGAGTCAGAAACCTCGGTGTTAAAGACCTCTTCTGAGTTAGTGGAAATCTGAGCGGAGAGCGGGTGAGGCGGGAGGCTATCTTTGTCATAACTCGGCACTGCAAGCCGAGCCGGCGTCAAACTCGTCGACCACTCTAAAAG
>JBKPNX010000254.1:0-7557 GCA_046732855.1 Pseudomonadota bacterium | reverse complement strand
ATGGGTGCAAAGATTGTCAGGCCGCGTTGGCCGCCATGGCGGCTTTCAAGAGCGGCACATTGTGCTGGAACATCTTCAGATAGGTGTCGGCCGGGCCTCCTGGCTTGGACAGCGCATCGGCATAGAGGGTGCCGCCGACCGTGGCGCCGGTCTCACGTGCGATCTGCTCGATCAGACGCGGGCTGAGGGCGTTCTCAAAAAACAACACCTTGATGTCCTCGCGTCGAATCTGGTCGATCAGCGTCTTCATGTCGGCCGCCGATGGCTCGGCATCCTCACTGACGCCTTGGGGAGCCTCGAACTCGACGCCATAGGCGGCGCCGAAGTAACCGAAGGCGTCGTGCGAGGTGACCACCTTGCGCTGCCCCGGCCGCACCTCACCGAGGATCTTGCGCACCTCCGCGTCCATTGCGTCGATCTCGCTCAAGTAACTTGCTGCCGCCTGGTGGTAGGCACCGGCGTTGCTCGGGTCGGCGGCGCTGAGGGCGGCCTCAATGTTGGCGACGTACCGATGGCCATTCCTGAGATCCTGCCAGGCATGCGGATCGACCACGGTCGCGCCCTCCTCCTCCATCTGTCGCGGCGCCACACCGGCGCTGGCGACCACGATCGGCCCTTTGTACCCGGAGGCCGCGATCAGACGATCCAGCCATCCTTCGAGGCCGAGGCCATTGACCACCACCAGATCGGCCGTGCTTAGCGTTTTGACGTCCGCCGGGGTCGGCTCGAACGCATGCGCATCGCCATCGGGGCCGATGAGTGTGGCCAACGCCACCTGCCCGGCGCTCACCTGCTCCACCATGTCGCCAAGGATGGTGATGGTCGCGACCACTCTCAGCTGGTCTGGGGCCGCGGCGCGCCCCGCGAGCGGGGCGGCGAGCACACTCGCGGCGCCGATCGACATGAGCAGCAAAGCACGACGATGCATGGCGGGGCTCCTTCTTGGCTCCAGGTTCACGTCACGCCGGCCGGAGCCGGAGACGGCGCGCATGGCTGAAGATGCCGCCGCGTGGTCCCCACAGCACCGACAGGCCATAGATCGCGCTCGCCGACAGGATGATGGCGGGGCCGGAGGGCAGGTCGGCGTGATACGAGGCGAGCAGGCCGATCAGCCCGGCACTGAAACCGATGGCGCTGCTGGTCAGCGCGAGCGACCAGACCTCGCGCGCCCAGAAGCGCGCCGCCGCAGCCGGCACCATCATCAAACCGACCGCCATGAGCGTGCCAAGCGCCTGAAAGCTGGCGACCAGGTTCAAGACCACGAGGACCAAAAAAATGCCGTGGTACACGCCACCGCCGACACCGACGGCGCGCAGAAAGAGCGGATCGAAACACTCGGTCACCAGCGGGCGATAGACGACCGCGAGCACCACGAGGGTCACGCTGGTGATCGCGCCTTCGAGTAGCAGGGCGCGGTCGTCGACAGCGAGCACCGAGCCGAACAGCACGTGGAGCAGATCGATGTTGCTGCCTTTGAGCGAGACGATCAGCACGCCGAGCGCGAGCGAGGTCAGATAGAAGGCGGCGAAGCTCGCGTCCTCGCGCAGCGGTGTCAGCCGCGTGACGAGGCCGCCGAGCAACGCCACGGCGAGGCCCGCGACAAAGCCGCCGAGGCTCATGGCGGTGAGCGACAGGCCAGCTGCCAGGAAGCCGACGGCCGCCCCGGGCAGCACAGCATGGGAGAGCGCGTCGCCCATCAGGCTCATCCGCCGCAGCAGCAGGACGATCCCGACCGGACCGCAGCCCATCGCCAGCGCCAGGCAGGCGACCAAGGCCCGCCGCATAAACTCGTAGCCGGCAAAGGGCTCGATCAGCAGGTCGAACAGGTTCACGCCGACATCCTCATGACGGCAAGCGTGTCGTCCGCGAAGGCGTCGGGCATGCCCCAGGCGCGCAGCAGGTGATCGGAACGCAGAACTTGGTCGGTCGCGTCCCAGGCGACGATCTCACGCGCGAGGAGAAGCGTCTCAGGAAATACGGTGCGCAGCTGGGCCAGATGGTGGAGCACGACGACCACCGTCCGTCCCTCCCGGTGCCAGGCCTGGACAATCTCGAGGAGATCGGCGGTGGTGGGAGCATCCACGGCCGCGAACGGCTCGTCGAGCAGGACGATCGGACAATCCTGAACCAACAACCGGGCGAACAGGATGCGCTGGAACTGTCCCGCCGATAGCGTGCCGATCGGCCGTCTCGCGCTGTCTTCCAGGCCAACTGTCTCCAGCGCCCGCGGCACCGCACTTGCACCGGCCTTGCCGATCGGGCGGAAGGCGCCGGTGCGACGCCAGTGGCCGAGCCCCACCACGTCCTGGACCGAGATTGGAAAGCTCCAGTCGATCTCAGTCCGCTGTGGCAGATAGGCGATTTCATCCCGGCGCGTGACGGCCAGGTCGATCCGGCCAGAGGCCGGCTGCAGGAGACCAGCGATGACCTTGAGCAGCGTCGTCTTGCCGGCGCCGTTCGGACCGACCACCGCCGTGAGCGAGCCACTGGCGAAAGCACCGGACACCCGCCATAACGCCGGCTGCCGGTCATAGCCAGCCGTGACATCCACGAGTCGAATGGCCGCCTGCACCACCTTCAGCCCCACCAACCCAGCGCCCAGGCGATCGCCGACCACAGAAGAACAAGAGCCCCGGCGATCACGGCCGATCTGCCAATTGCACTCGCGGCAAGCGGCGTTCTGGCCCACCTGCTAACCGGCGCTTTTGCCCCGCGCGGCAACATATCACCTATGTTATAACATTGCACTGCGCTGCGTGCTCCGACATCAGCTGGTCTCACAGCTCAGCAGGATGGTCAGCGGATTCGCCAGGCCATAATAGATCGGATGCTCGCTGTCCTCCTGAATGGCATAGGTGCAGGCGCTGTTTGGCAGCCCCTCGAAGTGCACCGGATCGTTCTCGTCCAGCAGCACCTCGACGAAATATTCGGGATCGTAGATCCCCGCTGCGAACTGGCTTGCGGCCGGATCGATCGGCTTGGGCAACGGCATCGTGAACTCGTAGACCAGCACGCCCTTGTCGATGCGCGCCGTGAAGTCCGTGACTTTGCGCAACGGCATGTCCTTGCCGGTGACCCGAACATGGGTGAAGTAGTCGTAGTCGCGCAGATTGGAGAAGGCGTTGGCCTGGATCGATGCGATCTCCGCCCGTTCCAGCTTACCGTTGCGGTTGGCGTCGTGTTCGTGGATCACGTCGGAGCCGAAAATTTCGTCGAACTCCCAGTGGTGCCGCAGGCCCACCAGCATGCGGTCCTTGAACTGGAACGTGGTTACGGCGGTGATCCAGACGTGGGGATGCGCCGCCGCAGGGCCGCCGGAAGCGAACGCCAGCCCGCAGCCTGCGATGACCAGACCGACCACACGCCGCAACGCCCCGGGCATCATCGCGCCCACTCCGCCTGGCTTGGTACCGCCGCGTCCAACTCGGTAATCCGCCAATCGTTAACCAGATGCTGCATGGCTACTCGACCAAGTCGATTTCAGTGGCGTCCAGCACGTAGCCTGCATCCGCAAGCTCCCCCGAGCGCCGTTCGGCGTTGAAGCGTCCCGTGACGGCGACCGTGTCGAACAGGCGCCGGATGCTCAAACCGTCCGTGGAGCGTACGAACACAGTCTGATTGGGCGGAGGTGGCGGCACGTGGATACAGGCGCCGTAAAAGGGCACGAGGAGGAACTCCTTGAGCGCCGTGCCGTCGGTCTCCAGCGGCACGACGTAGCCGGACAGCCTGACCATCTGGCCATTGAACCGCTCGACCAGCGGCGCGTTCTGCCATTCGGACCGCAGCTGATCCATCAGGGCCACGGCCTGCGGGTCGTTGTCGGCCCACTTCGCGACGTCGATCTGCGCCAGCGTCGCGTTAGGCCGGTAGTCAGTCGGCATGAGATCCTGCCACTGAAGCGCAACAGACGCCGTGCTCGCGCCGTCGTCGCAGCCGGCCAAGAGGCTTGCGAGCAAGATCAGCCAGGCGACGGGAGGCCAGCGGCGGGCTATCCTCGTCATGCGCTTTCTCCCCACCTGATGCCCTGTCAAATCCGCACTGTCATGCCGTCGGCGACGGACTGACGGTACGCACGCGCGCTCGGCAGGACGCCGGCGAGGATCCCCGCCGCGACGACGATTCCGAGCAGAATCCAGTCCCACGCGCCAGGCCGGCCGATGCCGATGAACAGGCCATAGCGCGTCTCGATCAGAGGCTGGCCGATCACCAGCAGGCCGTACAGGAGCAGCACGCCGAGGGCTGCGCCGGCGACCGCCAGGCACCCGGATTCCAGCATCAGCAGGCCGAAGATGTGGCGCGGCCCCGCGCCCACCGAACGCAGAACGGCCATTTCGCGCCGGCGTTCGTCGAGGCTGGTCAGCATGGTCGTGACCATGCCGAGCAGTCCGACCAGCACGACGAACGAAGACACCGCGAGCAGTGCCTGCTCGGCGACGCCTAAGAGATCCCAGAGCTCCTGCAGCGCGACCCCGGGGAGGATCGCGAGCAGCGGCTCATCGCGATACTCGTTGACGAAGCGCTGCACCGCGAACGCCTTGATCTTTGACTTGAGGCCGACCAGGAAGGCGGTGATCGCCTTGGGCTGCAGGTCGAAGCGACGGGCCTCCTCGGCGGAGATCTTCAGCCCAGGAATCGGCGCGCCCGCCTGCCAGTCGACGTGGATCGCCTCCATGCCGGCGAGGGAGATATGCACGGTCCGGTCCACCGGCGTGCCGGTCTTCTTGAGAATGCCGACCACGCGGAACGGTTTGTCGGCGTGGAGACCCTCGTTGAGCTTGCCCGCCCCGTGGGCCACGACGATCGTCTGGTTCAGGCCGTAATCGAGCGCCGCGGCCACGTCGGCGCCGAGCACGGCGTCGTATAGATCGTCAAACGGCCTGCCCTCGGCGAACTCCAAGGGGCGATCGCGTCCGTAGCGGAACTGCCCGAAGTAATCCTCGTTCGTACCCAGGACGCGAAAGCCCTTGTGTGAATCGCCAAGAGAAATGGGGATGGTCCAAGCAACGTCGGGGTGCCGCGCTACTTCCTGATAGCTCTCCCACGAGACATTGTTGGTCGCGTTTCCGATCCGAAACACCGCATAGAGGAGCAGATTGACCCCACCGCCGCGCGCGCCGACGAGGAGGTCCGTGCCCGAAATTGCATTGGTGAAGCTTTCTCGCGCGCCGCCGCGCACTTTCTCGACGCCTAGCAGCAGGGTGACGCTTGACGCGATCGCCAGGACCGTAAGGATCGCCGTGAAGCGGCGATTGAGCAAGCTCATGAGGGCGAGCCTGAAGATCGCCATCGGATGGTCCCCCTAATATTGCTCGGAGCGAGCGCCGCTGATCTCGCTCAGCGGGACCGCACGATCGAACAGGCTTTGTAGCGTCAGATCGTGGCTGACGAAGATGAGGGTCGTCTGTCTGCTCCGACATTCGTTCATCAGGAGCTCGAGAAACGCGCGCCGCAGGTCGAGATCGAGGGCAGACGTCGGCTCATCGGCGATCACGATCTCCGGCCTGCCGATGAGCGCGCGCGCCACGGCAACGCGTTGCTGCTGTCCGACGCTAAGGTCTGTGGCGCGCCGCAGCAGCAGCGCTTCGTCCGCGAGGCTCAGGCGCTCGAGCAAGCGCAGCGCCTCGGCCCGCGGCGACCGTCCGGCGCCGTCTGCCTTGAGCATTCTGCGCCTGGAAAAAGCGCAGGGCAGGGTGACGTTGTCCACGACCGACAGATAGGGGATCAGGTTGAACAGCTGGAACACGAAGCCGATGTGATCGGCCCGGAACGCGTCGCGTTGCGGCCCGGAGAGGCGATTGATGTTTTCGCCCAGCACCGAGACGTTGCCTTCCTGAGGGGCGACCACGCCGCCGATCAGGCTGAGCAGCGTGCTTTTGCCGCTCCCGCTTGGTCCATGGATGAAGATGCGCTCACCGGAGTGCACCGTAAGCTCCTCGATCCACAGAACGAAGGGACTCTTGTCGGTCCAGCGAAAGGCGACGTCCTCCAGCTGTACCGCCAGCTCGCTGCGCGGTACGGGCCGCGCCTGCGCCAGCGGCTCCGTCTTGGCGGTGGCCTGTGCGCCGATCATTTCAAAGCGGCAGGTTTGGGGTGGCGGCCGTGAGCTCCGCGGCTGTCTGTCCCGCGCCGCTGATCACCTGGGCCTCGATCTCCTCGGTTCCCGGGAACAGCTCGAACAGGCGGACCTCGATCTGCTTCAGCGCATCGGGCGCCGCGCACTCGAAGCGATAGCTTGCCTGAAACTCCGAGTGCGCCTCGCCGGCGTGTTCGTTCCCTTCGCCGTGCTCGTCGGCGTCGTCGTGGTGGTCGGTGCCGGGATGCTCGATGTCGGTCGTCACCTTCGCTTCCGCAAGCCGACAGCCCGCGTCCGCACTGGGTGCGAACACACGCGCGCCGTCCTTCAAGGTCGCGGTAGCGTCGTGCACGGCCGTCTTCTGCTCGGTATTCTGAGGCGCGTGTTCGAAGCCCACGATGTTCATGGCCGGGCTGTTCAGCTCGATCCAGAGCACGTTGCCATCCAGAGCCGCATTCAGCTCGGCCACGCCGTGGACGTGAGCGCCGTGCTCACGGTGTTCAGCCTCACCGGCCAGGGCGATCCCGATCGGGGATAATGCCAGAATGCACAGGGTGACGGTCTTCATCGCGACTGCCTTCCGATGTGTGACCGTCGAAGGCAGGCGGTCACGGCAGCCGCACGCGCCCTTCGTCGGTCAGTTTATCAAGTGACCGGAATCAGCCTCGATGGCGGGAGGGGGTGAGCGGGCACGTAGCTCCCGCACCAGAGTGGCGTGGAAGACCCGCGCGTCGGGTCCGTGATTGAGCACTGGCCGGCCGTGCGCCGGCGGCGGCGGGGCGACATCGACCAGGGCATGATCGACGTTGGCCAGAGACAGGCACAGGTCACAGACCTCGCCCGGCTTGTGAGCCAACGCTTCGGCTTTGTGGACGGCGCAGATTAGTTGGGCGAACGTCAGCGCGGCGCCAAGACAGATGGCAACAAGCCGCGTGCTCAGGGTCGCTGTGGCCACTCCGTGGATCCCGCCCCACCCTGCGTTCGGGTACAGCCTACGGCATTCTCAATCTGCTCACAACCATGCACCTTGGGAGGCAGGGATGAGGGTTTGCTCGGTCCACGACCTGGAGAAGTCCAGGTCCTCATTGCCTGCGCCGGTCTCCCCGACGATGGCGTTTGCGTGCCCCTGGCGCAGGAGCACCAGGATCTTGTCTGAGCAGATCATCGATCCGAATCATCCCGCCATCGACGTCGAGCGGCAGGGCCCGAAGCGCGTGAGCTTCCGACTCGACCCGATCACCGGGCTCGGTGTTCGCGGCGATCGTCGTTGCGGGCCCGCCAATACCGAGCTCGGTGGCGGGGCCTTGGAGCACGGACCCGGGCCGCATAAGCGCGTGCGCGTTGATGATGGGGCGGACGGCGAGGGGGTCAATCTGACGGTTGGCGACCAGGACCTCGTAATGGAGATGCGGCCCAGTGGCGCGGCCGGTGCTCCCGGTCCGACCGATGATGTCGCCCTGGTGCACCCGGCGGCCGGGGCGCAT
>JBKPNX010000253.1:0-30300 GCA_046732855.1 Pseudomonadota bacterium | reverse complement strand
TGATAGAGCTGCGCGTGGAGTTCCAGATTCTGTCGAAGCGTCAGCTCGGTATACAGCGAGAACGCCTGCGACATGTAGCCGACATTGCGGCGCGTCTCCATGTCGTCGGACCCCATCGGGGTGCCGAACAGCTTGGCCCATCCGCTGGTCGCCGGCAGAAGTCCAGTCAGCATCTTCATCGTGGTCGACTTGCCGCTGCCGTTCGAGCCGAGAAAGCCGAAGATCTCGCCCCGACTGATGCGGAAGCTCACGTGATCCACGGCCGTGAAATCGCCGAACCGGCGGGTGAGCCCTTCGGCCTCGATGGCCGGCGCGTCGTCCGCGCGGGCGGAACGTGGACGCACGACCACCTCCTGGTGCTGCGCGCGTTTGGCTTCCGGCAGCAGAGCGATGAAGGCCGCCTCCAGGGTCGTCTCGCCTGCCTTTTGCAGGATCTGGGCCGTTGTCCCGGCGGCGATCACCTTGCCGTCGTCCATGGCGACGAGCCAGTCGAAGCGCTCCGCCTCGTCCATGTAGGCGGTCGCTACGATCACACTCATCTGCGGACGCCGGCCGCGGATGGTGTTGATCAGGTCCCAGAATTGCCCGCGCGAGAGCGGGTCGACGCCCGTGGTGGGCTCATCGAGGATGAGCAGGTCCGGATCGTGGATCAGCGCGCAGCACAGGCTGAGCTTCTGCTTCATGCCGCCGGAGAGCTTGCCGGCCGGCCGGCTTTCGAACGGGTCGAGGCCCGTCGCCTTGAGCAATTCATCGATGCGAGTTCGGCGCTCTGCTTGCGATTGACCGAACAGTCGCCCATGAAAATCGATGTTCTCAAAGACGCTGAGCGTAGGATAAAGGTTGCGGCCAAGGCCCTGCGGCATATAGGCGATGAGCGCACTATGTGTGGTGCGGTGCGCTCTGTCAGCCATGTCCCCCTCAAAGACCACGACATGGCCTTGCTGAATGATCCGAACGCCCCCGATCAGCGCCAGCAGAGTCGATTTGCCGACACCGTCCGGACCGATCACGCCGACCATGCGGCGGGCGGGGATCTCGATGGTCACATCGTCGAGCGCAACCCGTTTCCCGTAGCGATGGGAAACGTGCTCGACCCTGGCGATGACGCCATCCATCATTAGGGAAGCTTCGGTGCGAGATCGGTCGGCCACGAGACGGCGGAACTGGTGCGGACGAAGCTGATACCGCGCACGCCGGTCTTCACTCGCCGATGGTATTTGTCCAGTACTTGCGGATCGACCTGAAGCTTGATGCGGAACATCAGCTTTTCGCGTTCCTCGGCCGTCTCGACGCTTTTCGGCGTGAATTGGGCATCGGCTGCGACGAAGCTCACCGTCGCCGGGATCACATATTGCGGAATTGGATCGAGGATGATGCGCGCCTCGTCTCCGAGTACGAGCTGCCCGGCTTGGGCGGCGGGCAGATAGATCGTCATGTAGACATCGCTCAGATCGAGGATCGTGACGACGCGCGCGCCGGCCGCGACCACTTCGCCGCCGTGGGCGATCTGGTACTGCACGCGCCCACTGCGCGGCGCCACCAGGACGAGATCCACGAGGATCGCTTCGATGCGCTCCACGTCAGCCTGGGCGGTCTCGATCGCGAATTGCGCCTGCTCGCGCGCAGCTTCCGCGGCGCGAAGATCCGCATCCGACGCATCGGCCTTGGCGACACGCTGATCGAACACTTGCTTGGTCAACCATCCCTCTTGGACCAGTTTTTGGCCCCGTTCCATGTCCGTCCTGGCCAAAATCTGATCGGCTTTGCGTTGGGCGATCAGCGCCTCCGCTTCGGCCAGGGCCCGCTTGGCCTTCAGCACCTCGGCCTGCGCGCCGCGCAGCTGAGCTTCGTATTCGGGCGACGATATGCGGGCGATCACCTGCCCAGCCGTGACCTCGTCGCCTTCCTTGACCGTCACGCTCTCGAGCCGGCCGGCATATTTGGCGGCGACGTCGACCTGCGTTGCCTCGATCCGACCGTTTGTTTTCGTGATGCCGTCAGGCATCGTTTCGCCACGCAGGCGGTCGATCAGTGTCCGTAGCGTCGACTGCGCCTGCGAAAGGAAATCGCCCGCCGGACCTGCATAAACTGGACCACCGAAGGCAAGTACGATCGCTACAAACGCAACGGTAGGCAACCGGACTAACATTCACTGCCTCCGCAGCCTAAGCGACGAACCGTTAGCCGCGGCCAGGAACGTTGGCGAGGTAGCGATTGCTCGCCTGGCCGTCGCCGAGCGCCCGTCGCACGGCCGCAACATGGACTCGGAGGTTGCCCTCCTCGACGTGGATGCGGGGCACACGCGCGCGATGACGGCGTGGCCGAGGCGAACGGTTGAGCGAGCTGAACGTCACGGGGCGGGACGGTCATGGTCATCACCGTTGATGGGCAATCGTGCAGCCGGCACCGCGAACGGCGCCGCCTCTTGCGGGGAATTGTGTGTCATCATCGAGCGGCGCGGTCCGGCGTGCTTGCCGGGCGCGCTGGCTACCTGCTGGCAGCCGTGGCTCTCAGGGTGTGGCCGGATGAGCAGCCACGACTGTTGTGGCACCTCGCAGGTCCAGCCAGAGCCCCCGCGACGTGCGCCCGATCCGGACGACCGCCTGGTCGCACGACGGGCAGCGCAGAATGGCGCCGAGCTCGATGGCGTAGAGCATCAGCTCCGCCATCGGTCGGGTCCTGCCGCAGCCCGCGCAGGTCGTCGGCGCCACCGTCGCATCGAACGCGAAAACCTCGCGCAGCAGACCGCCCGCGGCGTTGCCGTCGAGCGTCGAGCGGTCACCCTCGGCACTCATCTCATCCCTCTCCCGTCGGGCCGAAGCGCTCCGTCCTGATCCGCGCCGGTTCGTGCCCGAGCCCGACCAGCGCATTGGCCACCGCCTCCACCATCGGCGTCGGGCCGCAGACGTACATATCGGGATCCATCTCCGGCGCCACCCCTGCCGCGGCCAGCATCAGGGCATCGATCCGCCGGTCGAAGCCTTTCCAGCCATCCGGCGGTCGCTCGCGGGTCAGCGTGAAGGTGATCTCCGGCCCGCCCGGTTCCACACTAAGCCGCTGCAGCTCCTGGTGGTAAATGATGTCTGCGACCGCCCGCGCCGAATAGAGAAGGCGGGCGCGGACCGTCCGCCCGGCGTCGCCACTGGCCGCACGGTGGCGCAGCATGGCCATCAGCGGGACCACGCCCGAGCCGCCCCCGACCAGCATGAGCGGCCGGCTCATGGCAACCGACCAGGTGAAGTAGCCGCCGATCGGCCCGCGGAGCTCAAAGCGATCGCCCGGGCGGGCCTCATCGACGAGCCAGGGCGACACCTCGCCGCCTTCGAGGCGCTCGACCGTGAGCGCGAGCCGCGGCGCCTTGGGCGGGGAGGCGATCGAGTAGCTGCGCTGGGCCTGGTAGCCGTCCTCCGCGGTGAGCCGGACGTCGACGTGCTGGCCCGCAAGATGGCCCGGCCAGCCCGGGACGTCGAGCACGAGCGTGGTCGCCCGGCGAGTCTCGGCCACCCTCTCGAGTACCTCCGCAGTCCGCCACGCGAGGCGCCTCCGCCCGGCCCCCGCAGGCGGCCGCAGCGTCGCCTCAGTCGCCGGCATAGCGCTGCTCGCGCCAGGGGTCGCCGTAGATGTGGTAGCCCAAGGATTCCCAGAAGCCCGGCTCATCGTGCTCCATGAACCGCAGCCTGCGGACCCATTTTCCCGATTTCCAGAAGTAGAGGTGCGGGACCAGCAAGCGCGCCGGGCCGCCATGCTCGGGCGCCAGCGGCTCGCCGTCGTAGTGGGTGGCCACCATGCCCTTGCCGCCGATCAGATCCTCGACCGGCAGGTTGGTCGTGTAACCGCCATCGCAGTGGGCCATGAGATAGGGCGCCGGCGGCTCGTCGAGGCCCGCCGCCTCGATCAGGTGATCAATCGTCACGCCCTGCCATTTCGTCCCAAGCTTGCTCCACTTGGTGACGCAATGGATGTCGGCGGTGATCTCGGTCTGCGGCAGGGACTGAAACTCCTCCCAGGTCCACCGGCCAGCGAGCGATCCCCCGTCCTGCAGCGCCAGGGTCCACTTCTCGAGTGGCGTGCGCGGCGTCGGGCCGGCGCTCAGCACCGGGAAGTCGTCGGTGACGAACTGGCCGGGCGGAACCCGATTTCCTTCGGGCCGGGCGCGGCGCCGGCCCGAGAAACCTCTGGTCGTCGTCGTCATGAGCGCTGCCTCCGCGGGCCTTGCATCCGGCGGACCTAGAACCCGCGATTGAATATGCGGGTGGTGGCCCCGTCCGCCTCATTTTTACGCTCAGTGTGAGTGTTTTAGTTACTCATTTAAGGACCTACCTCTACAGGAACTACTCTCGTACGTGAAGCTGGCGCGCATGCACGGCGCTGCGATTTTTGGCGGATACGTTCGTTTAGCTTCTTTCCTTTGTTCTCCTAAGCAGCTAGTCACCAACAGAAGCACGCTTTGGCACCGGGACCGTTGCCGCTCTATCCTTCAGCTTCAGGCTGGCGCATTGAGTTTGCTGCCATCGATGTCGAGACCCTAAGCACGTTGACTAGGAAATTTGGCAAAGCGGGACTAAAGGCCCCAGGCAACGCGCCCGAAGTCCTGCCCCGCTTTGCCGGCTGAGACCCTGAAGTATCGACTGAGGGTTCCCTGGCCTAGACGACTGATGGCCAGCGTCTAGCTGTCGTCCAATTCCGCCGCGACCATCGCAGCGCCGAGCAGGCTCTCGACCAGCGTCACCTTTGACCTTTCGCTCGGCATGGTCCCGTGGTAGGTCATAGTCACCTGTGCGCCACCGGAGAACGTACCGCCCGGCACGTCGCTGTCCGCACAGGCCAGAGGCGTCCTGTGACTGCCAGCCACAGGACTACGAAACAGAATCCCCCCGGCCGGCTCGACGCTATGACGCGGAGCGCTGGTCGGGGCGGTCTGCTGTTTGGAGGTCATGGAGATCCTGTCGCTGACCTTGCCGGCGCGCGCCATCGCGCCAACGGCACCGCACGCGGCACACGTCTGCTGCGGTTGATTCAGGTCTTGCGCGGGGAGGGTTGCAGTAGTAGATTCCACCGTGGATTCCATCAGCCCGCCGTCACCACCGGCGGGCATTCTTTTTACCCGCTGCCAGCGACTGCCCGCAAGCACTATCTGCCGGGAATCCACTAATCGAGGCTCAGTTACGGCGCGGCTGCAAAAAGTATAGGCGGACTTAAATTATTATTATCCCGCGTGCTGCTGCTGCCGTTTCAGCTCGGCCATGATCGCCTTGCCAAATGTTCTGTGCCTTGGACGGCCCGATGCTCTCGACCACAACACGCGCGATCTGAGTGGCGGTGTCGCGTCGCAGGTCGAACAAAGATCCACTTCCTCGGCACGGCGCTTCCACAGATCACGGTCGGCCTCCAGCTCGACCACGCTGGCTTGCAACTGCGCATATGGCGAGGCAGGCTTGTCTTGGCCGGCTTCCTTAAGTTGCTTGACGCGCGTGGCGCGGTCGTAGGCGCGCTTGACGGCGCTCGGATGATTGAGCTGATCCTTTTTGTTGGCGGCCAAGGTGTCACGCCATGCCTCCACGCTTGGGAGGGTGTCGATCAGCCAGAAACAATGCGCGATGTCTGACTTGTGCAGCTTGCGCGGCCACTTGTCGGGCTGGCTGTCCATCCATCGCCCGAAAGCTTTGTTGTACTGCGGATCCTTGGGCTCGTTCGTGTGAGTCTCGCGCATTGCGCGCACGCGGCCGGCGACTAGACCATAGCCGACGAACACCCAATCTCGAAAGTGCTGGCCCGATCGAATCCGCTTGAACGCTTCAGCGGCGAGGCGTTCGTGCTCTGCTGCTACATCTTCGCGCATGGTTGTGGTACTCTCATGCTCGGTCATGAACTCATGCTCTCCCACGCGGGTTTGTGACCGCCCGCCCCATCAACATAGTGGGTCAAGGGTTGACTGTCCAACCTTACTTCCCGAGACTACAGATTTACTGCCGATCGCGCTTCTATTCGGGTTGTTCCAGGCTGGCGGCGGCGGCCTCGCAGCGGGCCGCGAATGCGTTCTGCTCGTCGATCTTCTTCTGCGACTTGTATTCCATCCAATTACTGCGAGCAGCTCGGGCGCGCGCGCGCAGCTTTTCGATCACAAACGAACGGCGGATCAGAAAATTGCCCGACAACAAAGTGATCGATGTTCCATGGGCCGCCCACAGCTGCCGCCAAGACACCTTGTTCATTGAGCGACCGGATCTCGTCTGGCGTCAGGTATTCACGCATGGTTGCCCTCCCGGCAGCTCGGGCACGTCCAATTAGTCGGGCGTCGCCCCCGCGTCGGCGGCCGGCGAGTGCCGCAGCGCCCGCAAATGATGATTGACTTGGCGGGCTTGTCACTGCCGAACGGGCGGCCGCGAGCCATTGGCAGCTTGCCCTGCGGCAAGTTGCGGAGGTGTTCCAGCAATTCACTCAGAAGCCAGCCGACTCTCGCGGCACCGAGCTGGCGGCGACGCGGGAACTTCCCCTGTTCCTCCAGCTCACCAAGCCATTCGCGGCAGTAGGGAATGCCAAGCTCTGACTCAAGCTGTGGGTACGTCAGAACGCGGTCGTCAGGTTCCATTTCATTGCCACCACTGGTTCCGGCCCGCCCCCATCGGCGGGCCAGCGTAAGCGGTGGTGAAAGTGGTGGGCGACGACGGAGACACGCCAACGGTGGGCCTCACGGGCTGGATGGTCGCCGCCGCCGCCCTTGGGCAGCAGTTGTGTCATGGGTTTCAACGTGACATTGGCCGCCCAATTCGTCATAACGCGCAGTATCTAGGCTGGCCGTTAGGCAATGGCAACAACTTTGACTGGCTTGGCGCAAATACGTTCCAGCTCGTCTGCCCACGCTTGCAATAATTTCGCCTTCTCTTGCAAGTACCCGTGTCGGTTGTAGGTCTCGTCAATTGGTCCCATCGCATGGTTTAGAACCACGTTCACTAGCTCCCGGCTGTATCCGAGCCCGATCCAACGGGTTTGGCAACTACGCCTCAAGTCGTGTAAATCCCATGGCCGGGCAAAGCCGAGCTTGGCGTCCAGCCTCTCCTTGGCCTTCGACCACCCTTGAAACCCGTTGCTGCCCCGGCCGAACAGGTGATCCCGGCCAAGCCAGCGCGGATGCCGCTGCAAGGCCCCTAGGGCTTGCTGTGGCAGCGGCAGCGTCAAGGCCCGGTGGTTCTTTGCCCGGCTGCTCGGCAGCGTCCAGGAGCCCTCCTGTAGCTCTGACCAGCGCATCGAGCCGATCTCTGATCGACGTGCACCGGTCCAGAGGCAAAGCCGAACGATCAGGCTGAAATCGGTGTCGTCGGCGGTCGCTTCCCAGATTGCGGCAAGCTCCTGATCGTTGAGCGTGCGGTCGCGCTTCTCGATGGTATATGACTCGGTGCCGGTCGTCGGGTTGGCCTCGACGAAATCGTTCGCGATGCACCACGAGAAGAAGCGCGAGAGTGCAGCCCGGCATGCCCGGCCACTGGTCGCGCCACGCTCAGCGGCGACTGTGCGGATGATGCCGGCGGCATCGCCGCGGCGGATGTCCCGCACCGCCTTGTCGTGCAGCTCCTTGGCGTACACGCGCAGCGCCCGCGCATACTCGCCGGCAGTCTTGGCCCGCAACGTACGCCCGCGTTTCGTCCGGGAGTGCTGCAAGAACGCGTCGGCGAGGCTGCCGAAGGTACTGTCGCCCGAATCGGCTATCGCTCTTGTACGGGCTTGCACGGCGTCGGAATCGCCGCTCAGGATCGCGCCCGCGCGCTTGCGCGCATCGGCCAGTGACGTTTCCGGGTGCTCGCCGATCGACTTAAAGCTCGGATGCTTGCCCGCTTCCCAGATTCGGGTGAGCCCCCAAACTTTCGAGCCGGTCGCGTAGTGCCGCAGGCCGAACCCTTGGCCAACGGTGGCGTCACGATGCCAAGCGTACCCGCTGGCGGGAGGCTTCAGCCGCTCGATGATCGCCTCGGTCAGTTTGATCCGTGGCCGTTTCATCGTCAGATGCTCCTCAGGCAAAACCAGGCAAAAATAATATGGAATGGCTTGGCATGGCTGACAAGCAATTGGCGGAACTCCAGGCCTTTTTGCACCAGTTGGACGGGCTGAAGCTGACTCTTAATCAGCGGGTCCAAGGTTCGAGTCCTTGTGCGCCCACCAAACAGATCAACGGCTTAGACGACCAGCTCGAACCCGCCGCTGCTGTTACAGCCGAATTCATGACAGCGCCGGGCATGAACAAGGCCGGCGCATCGCTGGGCCGGCCCGTTCCCGAAGGTGCGCCTGCTATGGGGCGCTAGATTGCTCGCCGCACAGGCGCAGCCGCTCGCGCTCCTGTTCCTCGATCTCGCGAAGGTTGGTCGACCCGGTCCTCATCGATGTGAGCCTCGATCGCATCCCGCACCAGCTGGCGCAGTTGCCCGGCCGGGATGGCGTCCAGCTCGACCGACTACTCCGCTTCCCACCCCTTGGCGTGCGCGTTTCCCTTGGTTTTCGTCGGGCGGGTCGGCAGCGACCGGTTGTCGCTGCTCGGGCGTGACCGCGATGCGCTCGAAGGCCAGCCGGCCGTTCTCAGGCAGCGGAACACGTCCCGCAGAATTCGCCGGATGCTCGTCTCGATCGCCGCGTCGATCCTGAGTTGGACGGGTCATGGTTGGTTGCTAAGGTAGTAGATCACCGCCGCGCGGGTGGTGTCGTCTTGCCGCGGTAGGTGTGCGCGTCGATCGCTGCCGCGGCGTTGTACAGCGGCATGCCCGGGTCCGAGCATCCCGAGCGCAGCGACCGGCCAGCCGCGAGGCCGTCCAGAATATCACCCGCTCCAGCCTGGGCGAGCGTCGCACGAACGGCTTGACGTTGCGGTAGCCGACAGCCTTTGCGATCGCCAGGACGGTAGCATGGTGCGCGAGATGTTAGAAGCCGAGCGATTGTGCGCATCGCAGGCGGCCTCCATGACTCGGCGAAAACCACCCTGCGCCGGTAGGTGGATGCTGTCCCTTGTGTTAGCCTGCGCACTGATCTGGGTGGCACCCAGGCCGGCTACGACGCTCTGACCCGGACGACAACACCCGCTACATCCCCCTGCTTGGCCTGGGGCCTGGCGGGGGGAGCGGACAACCATGAAGACCTTGCGCCTCGTTGCCTTTTCCGTCCTCACGCTCGCTAGCCTCCCGGGGCTTGCGTCGGGCGCTGACTACTATGTGTCCACGGTCGGGTCCGATACAGCTGTTGGTTCCTCGTCCGCGCCATGGCGGACTATCGCTAAAGGCGTCGGAACCGTGAGGCCAGGCGACACTTTACATGTGCGCCCTGGGACATACCCCGAGTCGCCTGTATCGAATACGGATGGCACCTCGTCCGCCCGCATCCGCTACGTCTCCGACACGAAGTGGGGCGCCAAGATCAAGCACTGGGAAAACAACGCGGACTACACGGACATCGTGGGGTTCGAGATCGATTTTGGCACCAACGTCACCCCCACGGGAACCAACGGCAATAGCGGCATCCTCGACGAGGGCAACCATAACCGGCTCCTCAACAATCACATCTTCAACGTGACGGGCAGCGGCATCAACACGACCGGCTGGACCTCGGCGGCCCCATACGGAGGTGTGGATACGGAGATCATCGGCAACGTCATCCACCACACCGGTAGCGCCAACCTCACCCACGGCATCTACTTTGCCCATAAGCAGGGCGTCGTGAAAAATAACATCGTGTACGATGTGAGAGATTGCGGCATCCATCTGTGGCACAACCCCTCGGACATCGTCATCACGAACAACCTAGTCTTCAACATCGGCGGCTGCGGCATCGTGGTGGGCGCCGGGGACTTCACCGGAGCGCTTGTTCAGAATGTCTTGGTGGCCAATAACATCTTTATGGATGCTAATTCTGGCATCACCGAGAACGGCGACACGGGAGCGAACAACCGATACATCAACAATATCGTCTGGAATATGCGCGTTCGCAATACCGGTCTCCAGAACGGTACAATAACCGGGACGATCATCGCCGATCCAAGGCTGGTGAACTACAAGACCGACGGAACTGGAGACTACCATTTGACTTCAGCGTCACCCGCGATCAATGCTGGTATTGCCGAGGGGGCACCGATAACTGACCTAGATGGTGTGCAACGTCCGCAGGACACAAAGTACGACATTGGTCCATACGAGTTCACCGGAACCGTCACGCCTCTCCCACCGCCACCGCGTCCAGACATCACGTCTGGTTTGATGGGCTACTGGAAGCTCGATGAGGCGACTGGCGTACCCTTGATTCGTCAGGATTGGCAACACGGCTACGTCCAGCGTTCTTCGACGCGCGTTGCTGGTAAAATCGGCGGTGCGTTCCACTTTGATGGTGGATCTCAGCGCGTCACCTTCGCCAACACGTCCGCGCTGAACCTCCACGGTGGCCAAGTCCAACTGGACGATGGCGGCCTGGGTACGCCCCACCGTCGTCGCGGGCACAGTCTGGCCGGTCATCTACACCTACGGCAACTGGATGGCCTCGATGGGCCTCAGCGAGGACACCAGCGGCACTGACAGGCGCTTGGAGCACTGGCGCAACGTCTCTACGTTCGTGGTCAGCTTGGCGGCGCTTCCGCTCGGGGTGTGGTCGCATGTGGCTGTGGTGCGCACGGCTAACACTACCACAACTTACCTCAACGGCGCCTCTGTCCGTATTGAAACAAGCCCGACCATCAATGCGACCACCCGGGCTCCTACGCCTGCGTCTCCACGGCGTGCTCGGCAATCGGAGGCACCCCCACGAGCCGCTCTGACAGCGGACTAGCGGGGGACCTCGATAGGGTCCGCATCTACGGCCGCGCGCTCACGGCCGCCGAGATCACCGCCCTCTTCAACTCCCGTCCCTAGTGGCGGTTTTCGGGCTCCCCATATCCCGGGGGCCGCGGTCACCGTCGCCGGGCTGGTTAACGGGGTCGCGGCCAAGCGGCGGCGTGCTGAACCGCCGCGCGACCGTAGTCGTCGGCAGTGATGGCTACAATACCGGGCCCTGGGACACGGCACCCCTCACCCTCGCCGCGCGCCGTGTCGCCGATTGCCTATCGGTCACCCTCCCCGATCTCGACCGGCCGGTCGAGCATTTCGAGGTGGAGCTCCTTGCCGTCGTAGGGATGCTGCGCCGCGACCTCCTCGTCGAGCTCGACGCCGAGGCCGGCCGTCGACGGCGGGATGACGTAGCCGTCCTCCCAGCGGATCGGCTTCTTGAGGATCCGGGCGTGAAAGCCGCCCCAGGTCTGGATGCTTTCGAGGATCAAAAAATTGGGCGAGCACGCGCTGATCTGGATGTTGGCCGCGCCCTCGACCGGGCCGCAGTAGAGGTGCGGCGCGATCTGGGCGTAGTGCGCCTCGGCCATGCCGGCGATCTTCTTCGCCTCGAGCAGACCGCCGACCCGCCCGAGCGCCATCTGCACGATCGACGCCGCCTGGAGCTCGAGCACGCGCGCGAACTCGTACTTGGTGGCGAGCCGCTCGCCGGTCGCGATCGGGATGCTGGTGTGGCGCGCGACGCGGGCCATCTCCTCGGGCATTTCCGGCGGCGTCGGCTCCTCGAGCCAGAGCGGGTCGAATGGCTCCAGGCGTCTCGCCAGACGGATCGCGCCCGCCGCGGTCATCTGGCCGTGCGTCCCGAACAGCAGATCGCAGCAGTCGCCGACGGCCTCGCGCAGGGTCCGGACGAAGCGCTCGGCGCGATCGAGCGCCTGAAGCGACAACTGCCGCGGATCGAACGCCGAGTAGGGGCCGACCGGATCGAACTTGACCGCCGTGAACCCCCGCGCGACGTACTCGCTCGCCCGCTGTGCCGCCAGTTCCGGATCCTCATAAACGTCGGTCCCGTCACCGTCCTCCGGGTATAAGTAGGTATAAGACCGCAGCCGCTCGTGGACCCGGCCGCCGAGCAGCTCGTACACCGGCTTGCCCAGCTCCTTGCCGATGATATCCCAGCAGGCCATCTCGATGCCGCTGAGAATGCCGACCAGCGAAGTGTCGGGGCGCTGGGTGTAGCCGCTGGAGTAGACGATCCGCCACAGCCGCTCGATCTTGAACGGATCGGCGCCCAGGACGTGTCGCGCGCAGACGTCCTCGACCATGCGCGCGACGACGTGGGGATGGAATGGGACGCCGTACACCTCGCCGACACCCGCCACGCCGCCATCGGTCATCAGCTTCAGAAAAATGAAATAGCGCCCGCCGAAATGCGGCGGCGGATTGCCGACCACGAACGTCCTGACGTCGACGATCTTCATCAGCCGCCCTCAGGCGAGCGCCATGACGGCGGCGGCGAACCGGTCGATGTCGGCTTCGGTCACCTCGCGCGCCGTGGACCGGCGCATGTACTGGGTTTCGGGCGCGCGCATCTCGGCCGCGAGGTCGGCCGCGCGGAACCGTTTGAAACTGGGCGGCAGCCGGCGCTCGACCCCACAGCGAGTAAGCAGGTCCGAATACCATCCGGCGAGAGCGGCCGCATCACGCCCTAGCCCGCAGGCCTGCGCAGCCGCGGCGAAGGGGCCGTCGTCCGCCGCCACCTGCCAGCCGAGGATCGCTTCGAGCGCCAGCGCCGTCGCGAGTCCATGGTGCACCGGCCCGAGCGCCGCGAGGGCATGGGAGATGTTGTGCGCCAGGGCCGCCGAGCAATTGTCGATCGCGATGCCGGCGTAGGCGGCGCCGAGCAGCATCCGGCCGCGCGCGGCGAGATCCTGCGGATCGCGTATCGCGGTCTCGAGCGCCTCGGCGATCAGCGTCAGCGCGGCGTGGGCATAAAGGTCGTTCCAGGCGTGGCGCCGGACGTTGGTGCTTGCCTCCAGCGCGTGGGCGAAGGCGTCGAGGCCGGTCCATGCGGTCAACGCAGGCGGCAGGCTCACGGTCAGCTCCGGGTCGAGGATGACGCGCTCGGGCTTGGTCTCGGCACCCCAGACCCAGACCTTCCGGCCCGCGTCATTGGTGAAGATGTTGGTCGACGAGAACTCCGAGCCCGTGCCTGCGGTCGTCGGGATGCAGATCTTGGGAATCGAGCGCCTGGGCAGCGGCCGGCCCTCCATCGCAAAGTCCGCGGGCGCGCTGTCGGTCGGCGCCACGGTCGCCGCGATCTTGCCCACGTCCATGGCCGACCCGCCGCCGAGGCAAACGACCAGGCCGGCGCCTGCGCCACGCACGAACGCCGTCGCGGCGTCCACCTGCCGCTCCTTGGGCTCGCCCGCGATTTCGGAGAACACCAATACCCTGGCGCCGGAGTGCTCCAGCGCGGCGACGACCATCCGGGCCAAGCCCAGTTCGACGAGCGCGGCGTCGGTCACCAGCACGACCGGGCGATCGCGATCCACGATCGCCGCCGCATCGGCGCCGACCTCGCGCACCCGGCCGCGCCCAAAGGCGACCTCGGGAAGACCCCCGACGGCGAAGGGCCCGATCTCGACCTCCGACATCAACGCTTTACGCTCCGGTACCGTCGTCCGGCGTCATGGCGCGTCAGCCCCACGGGCCGGAGCGGGTCGGCGGAATCCGCGAGCGGCCGCGCACGTAGGTCTGGCGGCCGCCCCCGAGCTTGAAACGCCGGTCGCGGAAGAAGAAGATCAGCACCATCCCGGCAACGAAGCCGCCGATGTGCGCCAGGAACGCGACGCCGGGTTGGGTCGGGTCGGCGGCCAGTCCGCTCAGCAACTGGAACACGAACCAGAACCCCAGCACCCAGCCGGCGGTAATCCGCTGCATCCAAATGATGCCGAAGGGAATGAGCACGTGCACGCGGGCGTGGGGGAACAGCAGCAGATACGCGCCGAGCAGCCCGGAAATCGCGCCGCTCGCCCCGATCATCGGCACCTCCGAGGCTGGATTGGGCAGCGCCTGCGCGAACGCCGCGGTCAGGCCGCAGAGCAGATAAAACAGCAGGAAGCGCAAATGGCCGCACACGTCCTCGATGTTGTTCCCGAATACCCATAAGTAGAGCATGTTGCCGGCAAGGTGCATGAAGCCGCCGTGCAGAAACATCGACGTGAACAGAGTGACGCCTGCAGGCACTACGGCGAGCTCAGGCGGCAGCGATGTGTCCGTGAACAGCACCGCGGGGATGAAGCCGAAGCTGTAGACCACCGTCGTAGCGGCGCGCGGTCCAAGCGAGACCTGCCAGAAATAGACCAGCACGCAGGTCACGATCAGCATCACCGTGACGATCGGCGTGCGATGAGTGGGATTATCGTCGTGGATCGGGATCATGCCTACGCTCGTGCGCCCGGGCCCGGGACAACGGTGACCTTGTAAAGTGCATACTGCGCGCCCGATTGCCAGGGCCGCACACCCAGCCCCCGCCGCGGTACCGGGCGTAGGCCTCTAGCCGGACCGCGGGCGCACGCGTGACGGCACGACGCGTCGTTCCGCTCCTCTGTCGTGGCCGGACGGCTGCTCTGCGCTGACGGCGGTGTGCGCTCGGGAAGAACGTCAGGAGCGCAGCCAGACTTCGAGATGCCCGGCCTGAGGTTTCGGCTCGAAGGACGAGAAATCCATGATCGACAGCTCCGCGCCGCCCGGCAGCTGACCCTCGAGGCTGGCGCGCAATGCTTCCGCCTGGTCGCGATCGCCGGGAAAGAAGTAACGGACGCTGTTGGAGCGGATCGAGAACTGCACCGCCCGCGCCTCGGCCGAAAAACCCGCTGCCTTGAGCTCCCGGACGAGGTGCATCGCGGTCGCCGGGCCGCCCGCAGAGTCCGCAGCGTAGTGCACGAGCACCTGATCAGCGGCCGTCTGCGACGCCGGCAGCTTGGCAAAGAGCGGCTCGAAAGGACCGCCGACGCCCGTGGCCTCGGACGGAGCGCTGCCCGCTTGGTCCACCGGCTGCTCGGCCAGGGCGGCGGCATCGACCGCGCCGGCCAGCTGGCCGTCGCTCGGGGTCTGATCCGTTGCGGCCTGCGGCAACTCGGGCTTACGTGGGGGCGGCAAGGGCAGCGTCGTGGCGGGCGTGGTGGTCGGCGCGACGGACGCCGGCTCCGCGAGAGCATTCCCCGGTGGCGAGGCCACCCGAACAGTGGCCAGCTCCTCAAGCGTTACCGGCGTCTGACTTTCCGCCGGCGGGGGGCTCAGTCCGGGCGGGAGTGCCGGGCCCGCCGTCGCCGTGTCCCGCATGCCCGTCGAGCCTCCAGGCCCCGCGCTGTCGGACAGCATGCCGAAGCCGAAGCCGGCCAGCGCCACGAACACGATTGCCGCCGCCAGAGCCGTGAAATGGACACCGTAACCGCCCGACGTCTTTGGTCGTGCCGGCAGGCGATCGTGCAATTCCTGCCCACGGCCGGAGGCCGGCTCCTCGTCTTCCTCATCATCCGAGCGCATCCGCGCGTGGGTCGCGTCGCCGGGCGCCCGCGGCTCCTGATGCGCGGCACCATCGTCGAGCACCCGCTGATCACTTTCGAGCACAAGCTCGTTCGTCGGCGGCGGCTCCTCGGATGCCGAGCCATCCTCGAGTTCGATCTGCTCGCGCTGAAAGGCTGTCTGGAACTCGCGGAGCTGATGGGCGACTGACGCCGAATCATCGCCTGCCGCGGCATAATCGACCGCTATCTCATTGGTGGGGCTGACAATCTGATCCGCTGGTCTCCGCGATAGCCCGCCCGCGGGGCGGTCGTCGAGATCTGCCGGAGCGTCATCCCACGGCGGAGCCGATGCCGGCTCCCGCTCCGAGACAAACTCCTCCTCGTCCGCAGGATCGGCGAGCAGGGGCGCAGGCATGGCATCATGCCCGCGCGGCGCCTCCCGCTCCGAGACAAACTCCTCCTCGTCCGCAGGATCGGCTAGCAGGGGCGCAGGCATGGCATCATGCCCGCGCGGCGCCTCCCGCTCCGAGACAAACTCCTCCTCGTCCGCAGGATCCGCGAGCGGCGGCGCAGGCATGGCATCATGCCCGCGAGGTGCCTCCCGCTCCGAGACAAACTCCTCCTCGTCCGCAGGATCCACGAGCGGCGGCGCAGGCATGGCACCATGCCTGCGAGGTGCCTCCCGCTCCGAGACAAACTCCTCCTCGTCCGCAGGATCCGCGAGCGGCGGCGCAGGCATGGCACCATGCCCGCGCGGCGCATCCTGATACAGCTCATGCGAGATGCGACGGACTGAAGCTATCGCATCACGCAACCGCAGCGGCATACCGGCTTCGGCCCACGACGCCGAAGGATACTGAACCAGGTCGTCTTCGACGTGAGGCGACGAGCTGACCGGCGCCACCCCGCCGCGCGGCTGGTGCGGCTGCACCAACGCCACAGTCTCTGGGCCGGCATCGTCCTGTGGTTCGAGCGGGGCAGCACGCAACACCGGAGTGCCGAGCCGATCGGCCGCTATCTGTTCGCGCGAGCGCTTCTCCTGCTCGACTAGGGACTCCTCAAGAGGCTCGACCCGGGGCTCCTCGACAGGCCCGGCTCGGGGCTGCTCGACAGGCTCGGCTCGGGGCTCCTCGACAGGCTCGGCTCGGGGCTCCTCGACAGGGCCGCCTCGGGACTCCTCGATGAACTCCACCCGCGGCTCGTCACTTCGCTCGAGCCGGGTCCCGAGCGCCTCCTCCTCGCGCTCGGCCTCGTGCAGAGCGATGTCGCTTTGTAGGCGCGCACTGAGGCCCTTCAGGAACTCGGAGCGGGATGAGCTCATACTGCGTGCCGCGCCCTTGAGCCGTGATCGTCCCGTATCGTCGACGCTCCCGGTCTGCACCGGGGCTTTCGTGGTTAACGCCTGCGCACGACCGGTAGTCCTGGCCGTGTGAACCGAAGCCGAACCCCGACAAAGCCGTCTGTCGGGTAGCGGGCGCTCCGAGTCAGTGGCGTACGCTCCGCCATCATATATGTTAACGCCAGAGCAATCCATCAGCGGGGGGAGCCTTCTTATGGCGAAGTTCGGGGTCGGGCAACCGGTACGCCGGGTTGAGGACCAGCGATTCATCACGGGCGCCGGACGCTATACCGACGATATCGATCTCGATGGGCAGGCATACATCGCCGTGGTGCGATCGCCCCAGGCCCATGCCCGGATCAAGTCGATCGAGGTGGAGGCGGCGAAGGCCGCGCCTGGCGTGCTGGCGGTGGTCACCGGCCCGGACTACGCGGCGACCGGCGGCAACGCGCTGCCGTGTGGGATTCCTATGGAAAATCGTGACGGCTCGAAGGGCAAGAACCGGCTGCGTCCGGTGCTGTGCATCGATCGGGTGCGTCATGTCGGCGACAACATCGCGTTCGTCGTCGCCGAAACGCCGAGCCAAGCGAAGGACGCGGCCGAGCTGGTCGCCGTCGATTACGAAGCGCTGCCCGTGGTGGCCGAGACCGAGACCGCAGCCGAACCCGGCCAGCCGCTGGTGCACGACGACGTGCCGGGCAATCTGTCATTCGACTGGGAATATGGAAATCGCGCCGCCGTCGATGCCGCTTTCGCTCGGGCGGCTCACATCACCAGGCTGCGCGTGGTCAACAACCGGCTGGTCGCGAACGCGATCGAGCCGCGCGCGGCGATCGCCGACTACGATGCCGCCGCGGGGACGATCACGCTCCACACCTGCACGCAGGGCGGCTGGCTGTTCACCGACATCCTGGCCGGGGCGCTCAAGATCGACGGATCCAAGGTGCGCATCCTCACGCCGGACGTCGGCGGCGGGTTCGGCATGAAGGCGTTCTTCTACCCCGAGTACGCGATGGCGGCGTGGGCGTCGCGCCTGCTCGGCCAGCCGGTGAAGTGGACCGGCGAGCGCGCCGAGACGTTTCTCGCGGATGTGATGGGCCGGGACCATGTGACCGAGGCCGAGCTCGCGCTCGACGCCGATCACAGGATTCTCGGCATGAAGGTCGAGACCACGGCCAACCTCGGCGCCTACAGCTCGCTGTTCGGGCCGTTCATCCCGACCAACGCAGCGCTCAAGGTTTTGCCCGGCGTGTACGACGTGAAGCACCTGGTCTACCGGGTCAAGGGGGTGCTGACCAACACCACACCCGTCGACGCCTATCGCGGCGCGGGCCGGCCCGAATCGATTTACCTGATGGAACGGCTGATGGATGCCGCCGCGCGCGAGGTCGGCGAGGACCGGGCCGCGTTCCGGCGCAAGAACTTCATCCCGTCGTCCGCCATGCCGTTCAAGACCGCGGCCGGCGAGGTCTACGATTCCGGCGACTTTGCCCGGGTCATGGACTCCGCGCTGAAGGAAGCTGACTGGAGCGGCTTTGCCCGGCGGAAATCGGACGCCGGAGCGCGCGGTCTGCGCCGCGGCATCGGCATGTCGTACTACATCGAATCAACCATGGGCGATCCGCAGGAGGCAGCCAAGATCAGTTTCGAGGAGGACGGCACGGTCAGCGTTGCGGTCGGCACCCAATCGAACGGCCAAGGGCACGAGACCGCCTACGCCCAGCTGGTCAACGACCGTCTCGGCATACCGTTCGAGAAGATCCGCATCGTCCAGGGCGACACCGCCAGACTTAAGTGGGGCGGCGGCACCGGTGGCTCGCGCTCGGTGACGGCGGAGGGCATGGCGATCCGCGACGCTTCGGACATTGTGATCGAGCGGGGCAAAATGTTTGCCGGCCAGGAGTTCGAGGCCGCGGTCGCCGACGTCGACTTTCAGCGGTCCGATGGCACGTTCCGGGTCAAGGGCACGGACCGCGCGATCGGCATCCTCGAGCTTGCCGTCAAGGTCCGCGGCAAGGCGCCGGATTTCCACGCCATGCCGCAGGGCCTCGATGCCGAGGCAATGGCGAAGATCGACGCCTGGACCTTCCCGAACGGTTGCCACGTCGCCGAGGTCGAGGTCGACCCGGATACGGGCACCACGCGTATCGTCAATTACGTCGCGGTCGACGATTTCGGCGTCGTGATCAATCCGATGCTGGTCGCCGGGCAGGTGCACGGCGGCGTGGTCCAGGGGCTCGGCCAAGCGCTGATGGAGCACGCGGTATATGACGACGGCGGCCAGCTCCTGACCGGATCGTTCATGGACTACGCCATGCCGCACGCGGCGGACATGCCGTCGTTCCAGGTCTCGACCGTCGAGGTGCCGTGCAAGAACAACCCGCTCGGCGTGAAGGGCTGCGGCGAAGCCGGCTCGGTCGCGTCGCCGGCCGCGGTGATCAACGCGATCATCGACGCGCTGGCCGACCTCGGCGTGCGCCATATCGACATGCCGGCGACGCCGCAGCGAGTGTGGCAGACGATCGAGCAGCATCGCCGGCCGGTCGCGGCGGAGTGAAAGCCGAGCGGCTGCCGGACCCGTCCGCCTGGCACGTTTGATCGAGGCATCGGCCGCGCTTGATCGTCGAAGGCGAATGGCGCGTCGCGAGCCGATAGGTCGGCGGCGCGTCCCGGCGTCGGTGAACGGCGTGCGTACCGAGGAGCGGCCAGCCAGCTAGCGGCGGCGGCCGGCCTGCACGCGGGCGCGGGGCGAACGTTGCGCCTTGCGATTGGCCGCGCGGCTCTTGCGCAAGGCGCTCACGCTGGCCAGCGGCGCGGCCGCCTGGCCGCTCGACGCCGCCATCAGCTGGTCGTCGACCTCAACCTGATAGCCGTCGGCAAGGCGGTTGGTCTGATTGAACGTGCCGACGACCGCCATCAGCTCGCCCAGCATCGCCTCGTCCATGCCGAGCTTGCGCGCGGCGGCAGTGTGGGAGCGGATGCAATAGGTGCAGCCATTGGTCGCGCTGACCGCGAGCGCGATCATCTCCTTGGTCAGGCTGTCCAGCCGGCCGGGCTGCATCGCCCGATCGAGGCTGCGCCATACCTCGGCCAGCAGCGGGGGATGCGAGGCCAGCGTCTTCCAGAAATTCGGGACGAAATCGATTCCCTTGACCGCCATGATCTCGTCGTAGACGGCCCGCACCTCCGGCGAGGCTGCGTCGTACTCGATCATTCGCACCGTTGGCATCCACCCGCTCCCGCCTTGATCCCCTGCCCTGCTCTAGCACCGGCGCGAGGGGAGGTCGACCGGTCCTCTACTCAAGGTGCCGCCTGTCGGCCGGTTCGCGCCACTTGAGCGAAAGCGTTCCTGCGTGCGCTGGCTGGACGCATCCGGCAATGGTCGTCAGAACAGCGATGCGGCGGCGGCTGATCGCCGATCGCCGGCTGGGAGATCGCCATGGCGGAGCCCTTGGTGCTGATCGCGGTCGACCCGCGCGGGGTCGCCACGCTTACCCTCAACCGGCCCGAAGTGCACAACGCCTATAACGGCGCGATGATCGAGGCGCTGAGCGAAGCAGTGGGCGCGCTCGCCGTCGATCGCCGCGTGCGGCTCTTGGTGCTGCGGGCGAACGGCAAGCACTTCCAGGCGGGCGCCGATCTTGACTGGCTGCGCGAGGTCGCCGGCTACGCGCTCGACGACAACGTGGCGTTCTCGCGGCGCACCACGGGCGCCATGCGCGCGCTCAACGCCTTTCCCCGGCCTACGCTCGCCCTGGTGCAGGGCGCCTGCTACGGCGGCGGCGTCGGCATGGTCGCGTGCTGCGACGTCGCGCTCGCGACCGCCTCGGCGCGCTTTGCGCTGGCCGAGGTGCGCTGGGGCGTGATCCCGGCGCCGATCGTGCCGCAGCTGTGCGCCGCGATGGGCGTGCGCAACCTGCGGCGCTACGCGCTCACCGGCGAGCGCTTCGATGCCGCCGAGGCGCAGCGCATCGGTCTCATTCACGTAGTATGCGCCGACGACGCCCTGGACCTCGCGGCGGCGCCGATCATCGACGCGATCCTCCGGAGCGCACCGGATGCGACCTGTGCCTCAAAGCGACTAATCCTCGCGCATGCCGGGCTCGACCTGTCCGATCAGCAGGTCGAGGCGCTTTCGGTCCAGGCGGCGCTCAAGCGGGCGTCGGCCGAGGCCGCTGAAGGCTTCGCGAGCTTCCGCGACCAGCGCGACCCGGACTGGTACGCGCCGCTTCCGGAGGGAACGCCGCCATGAAGCTCGAAGGCCTCAGGGTGGTCGATCTGTCGCTGTTCCTGCCCGGGCCGGCGATGACCCAGGTGATGGCGGATCACGGCGCGGAGGTGATCAAGGTCGAGCCGCTGCCGGACGGCGAGCCGAATCGCGCGATCGGCGCCAAGCGCGACGGCGTCTCGGTGTACTTCGCGAATACCCATCGCGGTAAACTCAGCCTCGCGCTGAACCTGAAGACGTCGGAAGGCGTCGAAGCACTGCTTCACCTCGCCGCGACCGCGGACGTGTTCATCGAGGCGTTCCGCCCCGGCGTGGTCGACCGCCTCGGCGTCGGCTACGAGGCCATCGCCGCGCGCAACCCGCGCATCGTCTACGCCTCCATCTCGGCCTACGGGCAGAGCGGCCCGTATGCCCACCGGCCGGCGCACGATCTGGCGGTCGAGGCGATGGCGGGCGTGCTTTCGGTCAATCTTGGCTGGGACGACCGGCCATGGAATCCGGGCCTCGCCGCGGGCGACATGCTCGCGGCCAACATCGCGCTCGCGGGCGTGCTGATGGCGCTGCTGCGGCGCGAGCGGACGGGCCGGGGCGACTACGTCGACGTCGCGATAATGGACGCGCTGATCGCCTCGATGCCCAACAACTACGGCCCGCCCATGGCCGAGCGACGCGACCCGAGACCGAAGGACGAGCGTGCCTGGGGCGGCAATGCCATGTTTCGGCTGTACGAGACCCAAGACGGCCGCTTCGTCGCGCTCGGCGGCGCCGAGATCAAGTTCGCGCGCAATCTTTTGAGAGCGCTCGGCCGGCCGGATCTGATCGAGCTGTGCGAGCTGCCGCCCGGCCCCGGGCAGCAGCCGGTGCGCGATTTTCTCGAACCGATCTTCAAGAGTCGGACGCAGGCCGAGTGGGTCGCCTGGATGGCGGACAAGGACGTGGCGTTCGCGCCGGTGAAGACGCTGCGCGAGGGCCTCGACGACTCGCAGGTCCGCCACCGCGCGATGGTGGTCGAAGATGCTCGCGCCTGGGAGCACCTCGGTCTGCCGATCAAATTCGCGGACGAGCCGGGGCGGATCGACTTTCGCCTGCCGGAGCTCGGCGAGCATTCCGAGGACATCCTGCGCGGCCTCGGCTACAGCGAGGCCGAGCTCGCGGCGATGAAGGCAAACGGCGTTTACCGGGGAGGAGGCTGATGGATCTGGGACTGGACGGGAAGGTCGCGCTGGTCACCGGCGGCAGCAGGGGCATCGGGCGCGCCTGCGCCGAGCGCCTCGCGCGGGAAGGGTGCGACGTGCTGATCGTGGCGCGCACCGCACAAGATCAGGAGCAGGCGGCCGGCGCGATCCAGGCCGCGAGCGGGCAGCGGGTCGAGATCTGCGCGACCGACCTGCGCTCGACGCAGGGCTGCGCAGCCGCTGTCGGCGCGCTCGAGCACGCGTTCGCCCGGCTCGACATCCTGGTGAACAATGCCGGCGCGACCCAAAGCGGCGACTTCTTCAAACTCGACGACGCGGTCTGGGAGGATGGCTTCGCGCTGAAGTTCTATTCCTACGTCCGCCTGTCGCGCGCGCTCTGGCCGCTGCTCAAGGAGGCGCAGGGCAGCGTGGTCAACGTCGTCGTCGGCGCGTCCAAGACCCCGAGCGCCAATTTCATGATCGGGGGCGCGGTCAACGCCGCGATCACCAACTTCACCAAGGCGCTGGCCGAACTGGGCCTGCGGGACGGCGTGGCCGTGAAGGCGGTGCATCCCGGGATGACGGTCACCGGCCGGCTGGAGACACTGCTCGATCAGCGCGCCGCGGCCGAGGGAATGGACCGCGCGGCCTACGAGCAGCGCGAGCTGGCCCGCGCTGGCCTGCGCCGCTACAGCCAGCCCGCGGACATCGCCAGTCTGGTCGCGTTCCTCGCCTCGCCGGTCGCCCAGCAGATCCACGGCGCGGACGTGTTCATCGACGGTGGCGCGACCAGTACGATTTTGTAAGTTAGTCGGTCGAGCCTGTCCGCCGCAGCGCCGTCCAGCGATCGGCCAGCTCGTGGCGGAACGCCGGGTCGGCGATCGCGATCAGCGCCTCGGCGCGCTCGTCGACCGACTTGTCGCGCAGGCGCGCGACGCCGTGCTCGGTGACCACGATGTCCGCATCCGCGCGCGGGCAGCTGACCACGTCGTTTTCGCCGAGGCGGGGCACGATGCGCGAAGTCTTGCCACCAGCGGTCGAAGGCAGCGCCAGGATCGAGCGCCCGCCTTTGGCCAGGCCGGCGCCGCGCACGAAGTCCGGCAGCCCGCCGCTGCCGCTCACCTGCCGGCCGCCCAGCATCTCGGCGTTGGCCTGACCGCTCAGATCGATCGACAGCACCGAATTGATCGCGACGAAGTTGTCGATCAGGCCGATGACCCGGACGTCGTGGGTGTAGCTGACCGGCGCGAACCGCAGCGCCGGACAGCGGCCCGCCCAGTCGTAGACGCGCGGCCCGCCGAGCGCGGCCGTGCATATCATACTGCCCCGGTCGTGCGACTTGCGCGCGCCGGTGAGCACGCCCGCCTCGTGCAGATCGGCCACCTCATCGCTGACCAGACCGCCGTGCAGCCCCAGGTTGCGCCGGTCGCGCAGGCTCACGAGCACGGCTGCCGGCACCTTGCCGATCCCGATCTGAATGGTGGCGCCGTCGTCAATCAGGCCGGCGACATGGGCGCCGATCCGGTGGCTCTCCACCGGCACCCCGCCGGTCGCGAGCGCGACCAGCGGGCGATCGGTCGCCACCACGTAGTCGAGCCGGTCGTAGGGGATCTCGTGGCTGGCGGCGGGCCGCGGCATCGCGGCGTTGACCTCGGCCACGAGCACCTTGACCCGATCCAGGATCGCCGGGACGAATTGCACCGACACGCCGAGGCTGCAGCGACCGGAGCGATCGGGCGGCGTGACCTGGATCAGCGCGAGATCGAACTCCAGCCCCGTGAGATACCGCCAGATTCCGCTGTAGTGCAGCGGCAGGAAGCGCACCTTGCCGGCCGCATGGGAGCGGGCGATGTCGCCGAACACGAAGAACGAGGTAAGCCGCGCATCGGCGTGGAAGGATGCCGGGTCAATCGCATTGACCCCGGGAATGAAGCAGCCGACGTAGTGCACGCCGGCGCTCGCCTCGGGCGCCGCCGCCAGCGCGTCCAGAAGCGGGGTGGGCTGGCCGCTGGCACCCTGCACGAACACCGTGATGTCCGGGCGCAGCAGGTCGGGCAGGCGGTCGGCGCTGATCTTCTGCGGCATCGGCAGGGGCGGCGAGAGACTGAAGTCACTCGTTCAAGTAGTTGAGCGGCAGGCCCGGCCGCGGCCACTCGACCGCGACCAGGCGGCCGGAGTTGGACAGCGTGATGTAGGCGGTGCACAGGTCGGGGCCGCCGAAGCAGATGTTGGTGGTGTACACATCGGGCATCGGCACGTGCTCGATCGAGGCGCCGTCGGGCGAGACCACGGTGATGCCGCCGTGGATCAGGGTCGCGACGCAGATGTTGCCGTTTTCCTCGACTGCCAGGGAATCGAAGCGCTGGTACCTGCCGCCTGGCGCGGCCACCAGGCGGCCGCCGTGCGGGATCGGCCAGGGCTGCTTGCCGAGCATGCCGGGCTCGAGAATCGGCCATGCCCAGAGGCGCGCCGCTTCGGTCTCGGCGACGTAGAGCGTGTTGCCGTCCGGTGACAGGCCGATCCCGTTCGGGGTGACCATCGGGAAGGCGACCTCGCGCAGCAGCGAGCCGTCGGCCCGGCCGTAGAACACCGCGCCGCGGTCCCAGTCGCGCGTGCGCACCTTGCCGAGGTCGGTGAAATAGAAGCCGCCGTGGGCGTCGAACACGATGTCGTTCGGGCCGCGCAGCGGCGCGTGCAGCGTGCCCCGGTACAGCACTTCGACCTCGCCGCTGCTGAGGTCGATCCGCTCGATCCGCCCGCCGGAGTAGTCCCAGGCCTGCAGCGCCGGGCGCAGGCCGTAGCCCTGGTCGTAGGTGAACTCGAAGCCGCCGTTGTTGCACACGTAGCACATGCCGTCGGGCCCGATCGCCAGCCCGTTCGGCCCGCCGCCCGGCGTCGCCACCACCTCCTTGGCGCCGTCCGGCTGGACGCGGGTGACGCAGCGACGCGCGATCTCAACGACCAGGACCGAGCCGTCCGCCATCGCCACCGGCCCTTCCGGAAACTGCAAACCTCTCGTGACCTCGCGCATTTTCGGCATGGCGGCCTCCCCGTTTGCTTGGCCGGTACCTAATAGGAGGCTCGGACGCTCTTGTCGCCGCGGCGCGCGTGCGCAACCCAGGATCTCCCCCAAGTATTGACGGCCGCAGCCGCCGCGCCCCTGGCGCCCGATCACGAGGTCTCACGTCGGCTCGCGAGACGCTTGCCTGGCGGCGCGGCGCAGCGTAGCGTTCCGCTCATGGTTCGGATCGTCTCCAACTGGCAGGGCGTGCGCGCACGACGACGGGCGCGCGCCTAGACGCGCGCGCGGTGGCGCTGGCCACCGTTTTCCCTGCCCCGATCCCGCCGCCGACCGTTGGTCGGCCCAGGAGACGCCAGAGCCATGACCCCGAAAGTTCTCGCGACCGAATCCCCTGTCCAGGCGCCCGCCGCGCAGGCGCTGGCCATTCGCGAACGTGCGCCAGTTCCGGACCGGACGCGACGCCGCGCTGTCGCCGGGTCGCCCGAGAGCGCGGTGATGGCCGCCCGACCACCCGACCGATCTTTCAAGCAGCCGCGCATGGCCTCAGCTGGCATCGGGGCGGGCTGCAAGGTGCGGCGGCTCGGCCCCGACGACGTCGCGGCGTTTCAGGCGCTGCGCCTGGAGGCGCTCACGGCTGACCCCTGCGTGTTCGCGGCGAGCCCCGACGAGGAGGTCGGGCAGACTCTCGGCGAGGTCGCCTTCCGGCTCGAGCGACAGCCGGTGTTCGGCGCGTTCGCCGCCGGCGCTCTGCTCGGCGTCGCGGGGTTCGCCATGCCCGGTCCCGCGAAGAAGCGGCACAAGGGGCTGCTCTGGGGCGTGTACGTGCGCGAGAGGGCGCGGGGGCATGGGCTCGGCCGCGCGCTGGTCGCGCAGGTGATCGAGCACGCCCGCGCCCACGTCGTGCAGCTGCACGCTGCGGTGGTCACGAGCAACCACGCCGCGCGCGGTCTGTACTTCAGCTTGGGTTTCGAGCGCTACGGCCTGGAGCCGCGCGGGCTCGCCTGCGCCGGCCGCTTCTTCGACCAGGAGCTGCTGGTCCTGCTGCTTGATGGCGACGGCCGATAGCGGGCCGACTCATCCGTTCGTGAAGGCATCCATATGGATCGCGAGCGGAGCCAACGTCGTACCGGCGAGCGCCGCCAGCAATCTCCGGTCCGCTGTGACGAGGCGGGTGCGCGCCCGCTCGGCACAGGCGAGATAGAGACAGTCATAGATGGGATGCCGGAGATGAAGCGCGATCGCGATGGCGCGGTCAACCAGGGCTTCGCTTCGGTGCAGAACCGCAAAATAACCTCTGAGTGACGTGCAGATGAATCGCGCCTGTGCGGCGGTGATCTCGCCCACGATCGTCTTCTTCCAGGCGACATTCCCGACCTCGGCCACGATCAGATCTGGAGCATGGCGGTCGGTCGCACCAAGCAACCTCAGGGCTCGTCCGCGGTCGTTCTCCTTGATGAACCATTTCACGGCGACGCTGGTATCGACAACGACCGTCATCGGTCGCGGTCGGCACGGACGAGCTCCGCGCTGTCCGTCTGCCGCACGTCTGGTGTGAGCGCCGCAATCCGATCAGCCAAGTCCCTCAGGAACTCCGGCGATCCACCGGTGGCCACGTCGCGCAGCACCTCCCGGACCTCGGCTTCGAGCGATCGGCTGTTGCGTCTAGCGCGCGCCTTGAGCGCATTCACCACATCATCCTCGAGATTGCGAATGGTCAGCGTTGCCACGTCCGGCGGCTCTCATTGTTCATGCCTGCGTTTTGCTAGCACAAGGGGCATGTCCGTGTCGAGCAAAACCGTGAAGGCTTGACGGGCCGCGGCCAAGCGAAGCCTCGATGAGGAGTCACTCCGCGGCGGCGAGCTCGCGCTTGACCTCGGCCAGGATCTTGGCCGCCTCGGAGCCCTGGATCTTGGCGATGTCGTCCTGGTACTTGAGCAGCGTGCCGAGCGTGTCGTTGATGGTCTGCGGGTCGAGCTCGAGACGATCGAGCGTCATCAGCGCCTGGGTCCAGTCCAGCGTCTCCGCGACGCCCGGCAGCTTGAACAGCTCCTCGGCGCGCAGCTTCTGGACGAAGCCGACGATCTGCCGCGACAGGCGCTCCGGCGCCCCCGGCAGGCGCACCCGGATGATCTCGAGCTCGCGCTCGGCGCTCGGATAGTCGACCCAATGATAGAAGCAGCGGCGTTTCAGCGCGTCGTGAATCTCGCGCGTGCGGTTCGAGGTGATGATCACGATCGGCGGCTCATTCGCCTTGATCGTGCCGATCTCGGGGATGGTGATCTGGAAGTCGGCCAGCACCTCGAGCAGATACGCTTCGAACGGCTCGTCGGTGCGGTCGAGCTCGTCGATCAGCAGCACCGGTGGCCCGGCGCCCTCGTGCGGCTGCAGCGCTTGCAGCAGCGGGCGGGGAATCAGAAAACGCTCGGTGAAAATGTCCTGGGCGAGGCCTTCGCGGTCGCTCACGCCCTCCGCCTCTGCCATGCGGATCTCGAGCATCTGGCGGGCGTAGTTCCACTCGTACACCGCCGAGCTGACGTCGAGACCCTCATAGCATTGCAGGCGGACCAGGCGGCGGCGCAGGGTTTCGGCCAGGACCTTGCCGATCTCGGTCTTACCCACGCCTGCCTCGCCTTCGAGGAACAGCGGCCGGCCGAGCTTGAGCGCGAGGTACAGCGCGGTCGCGAGCGCGCGGTCGGCGACATAGTTGCCGCGCCCCAGAAGCGCCTGGGCGTCGTCGACAGAGCTGATCTCAATCATCGCGTCTCTGCGGCCAAATTGCTGCGCTGGTCTTAGCAGCGCTTCTATTCTCGAAGCAGACTATCAAATTGGACAAATCTCCTCAACCCCATAGGGGGCGAATCGCAAGTACGCCAGTTGTACTCCAGAGCACTCCTCAAACTGACTGCAATTATCACAACGCTGCAGTTTCACATTACACTCCCCCCTTGACTTCTCCGTCGCGTAAAAGGGCGATGCCTGCATTAAACTTCTCCGCTGAACCTTTTCATATTTCGGTGTCACTCCCAAACGGCTCGAAATACAGTTCGGAATGTTCCAGACTTCGGTTGCAAGCTTCGCGCTTCTCGCCCTTCGAATTGCGGGCGCAATCCACTCGATAAAATCCGACAACGACGGCAAATGACTCGTTGCATTCTCAAAAGCAGCGCCCTCGACAATCCAAAATGAGAAAATCAACTTCCGGATATTCGAAAACTCACCCAAAACACTCGGCATACTCATTGCAGATAACTGGTTCAGCTTACACACAACAAAATTTACTGTTGTCTCTATTTCGAAACAGCGTAAGTTACGTAACCCCTTCATCACCCGTTCAAAGCTCTTTGGACACCTTGAAACCGCGTCATGGATCCGAGCGCTCGGGCCATGAAGGGATATGAGGACCGCCGATAACCCGGCACTTTTCAGGACCTCCAAAAAATTTGCGTCAGAAATCGCATGACCGTTCGTCTGTATAGTAATTCTCCTGTAGCCCATCCCGCGAGCTGCGCTCATTAGCTCTGGCAACTCCGGTGCCAGCGTTGGTTCACCACCCGTAAATGCGACGCTGCGCACCCCTGCATCACGGCCTTTCCTAAGCACAGCGTAGATCGTTTCCTGATGTAATGGCGGCTCTTTCCGTATCCATTCGGTGTAGCAAAACACGCATCGACTGTCACACTTTCCACCCAAACAAATGGACAGCCAACTCGGATCGAACAAATTTCCCGCAATTGGCAGGTAAGCTATACTTGAGCCGTAGTTCCCGACAGGTCTAAGGCCCGTAACGGAGCGACGCCGTAATTCCAGGAAAACTCGGTCATCGCGAACACGTTCCAAATATAGCACCGCTTTGTTCAATTCCAGCGGCTCCCAAGATTCTAAATCCCAAAACAGCGACAGACTTCCACGCTGGGATACCAAGCTATTTTCAGATAACGCTCGCTCAAGTACCGAAGCGGCCTGAATGAATAGTCTTCCGGTGTCATTCTCGAGCAAAAGCCGCTTTCTTCCGTCATCCAACATCTGTCAGGCCAACTTCGGCGCCCACTCGGGGGCCCTGTGGTTTCCCAACAAGAGCACTTCCGTATCCATCCTGACGTTCGCCATTTCTAGAGTGTGATGCATCGGCAATGGTTTCTTAGGGTTTTCGAGTTTCACAAGAGTCCATTCGTGAGTATACTTCAATTCTGGCGAGAGCAATTCGTCCACAAGACAATCCGCAACGTACTCAACGGTATTCCGTGAGTTCGTTTCAACAACAAACTTTACGTCAGACTGCCGAAGTGATAAGACAAAAACAACATTTTGCTCGGAGCTTTCCCGTGGGTTTTGAAGGGAAATCAATCGGGAACCAGCTTCAAGCAATGATCGCGCGCGACTGCCGACGCGCTTGTCGGCAATCAGTTGTTTTATATGAGAAGTATCAATCGAGAGGAGGCTTAGATCTTTATCGGTCAAGTGGATGATTCTAACAAGCTCCACATCTGCTTGATGATCCATCATCATAGAGGCTTTTGCCTGCAGGAAAGCGTCTTGAACTCCCCGACCAAATCCGAGAGCACTGTAAAATGAGGATGAAAATGAAATGGCGGATTTATCGGTGATGGCTTTGTCCATCGCGATGATTCCCTCCACCACCTCAGCCATACCATTAGCTTGCGCAGCGGAATAACAGGCATTGAGCACGACGAGCTGCAATTCTGGTCTGAAGGCGGAGAACATTGCCTTTAACGCCTCCGAACTGACGAGATGAGCACTCCCATTGTCGTCTTCGAGAATTATCTCACCAGTTTGGTTACCGTGACCGCTGAAATGCAGCACATGCGGCCGAATCGCATTCATTTGTCGCATCAAGTCCTCTGGTCGAGCTGCTGAAATTGAAAATAATTCACATTTCTCTCTGAGAGAAGCCATTGCGATACTGGCCTGAATCTTACGGAGTTCTCGATCTAATCGCAAATGCGCTTGGTTTTCGGGACTGGATGCAACAAACAGGATTTTCATCTTAGCACCTCGGGCTTTTGGCGATCACTACCTAGAATGGATGTTAGAGACGGGGATCTCCATGCGCAATACATTTCTCTTGGCTTACAACTATCCGAGAATGAGTTGGGCCACGTTGGCCATGACCTAGTGGTTCGTCACTAACGAAAGATTCCCTTTGTCTGCGATCCGTGCAATGATCGCAGGATGAGATCGGACGTTGAGATCGCAGTC
>JBKPNX010000252.1:0-21499 GCA_046732855.1 Pseudomonadota bacterium | reverse complement strand
GGTCAGGACCTCGGCCTGCTCGCCGGCCATGAGCCGCTCGGCGTGCTCGTGAGCACCGATGCGGCCGCCCTGATCGAGCGCGCGGACGTGGTGATCGAGTTCTCCGCCCCCGCTGCGACCGTCGCGCACGTCGCGCTCGCCGCCGCGCGCGGCGCCGGCCACGTGATCGGCACGACCGGCCTCAACGCAGAGCAGGAGCAGGCGGTGCGCGATGCCGCCCGCCGCACCGCGATCATGCGCGCGGCCAACATGAGCCTCGGCGTCAACCTGCTGCTCGGCCTGACCGAGGAGGTCGCGCGCGCGCTCGGGCCGGACGCGTTTGACGTCGAGATCCTCGAGATGCATCACAAGCACAAGGTCGATGCGCCTTCGGGCACGGCCCTTGCGCTCGGGCAGGCGGCGTCGCGCGGGCGCGGCGTGGATCTCTCCGAAGTGGCCGATCGGGGCAGGGACGGCATGACCGGGGCGCGCAAAAGCGGCGCGATCGGCTTCGCCGCGCTGCGCGGCGGCGACGTGGTCGGGGACCACGTGGTGATTTTTGCCGGCGCCGGCGAGCGGATCGAGCTGACGCACCGGGCGACCGACCGCCGGATCTATGCGCGCGGCGCGGTGACCGCGGCGCGCTGGCTGCACGGCAGACCGCCCGGCCTGTACGGCATGGCGGACGTCCTCGGTCTTGCCGGAGCGCGCCCATGAACAAGGAAATCACGGTCTACTACGCCCTGCAGTCGCCCTGGACCTATCTCGGCTGGGCGCGCCTGCGGGAGGTCGTGGCGCGAAGCGGCGCGGCCGCCGATTATCGCCCGGTTCAGATCGCGCCCGTGTTTGAGGCGAGCGGCACCCTTATGCTTGCGCAGCGGCCCAGGCAGCGCCAGGCGTATCGACTGATGGAGCTGCGCCGGTGGCGCGAGCACCTGGGCCTGCCGCTCAATCTCCACCCCAAGCATTTTCCGGTCGACGAAGCGCTTGCGGCGCGGATGGCGATCGCGCACCGGCAGCGTGGCGGCGACATCGCGGCGTTCAGCCAGGCGATGATGATCGCGGTCTGGGCCGAGGAGCGCGATTTGGCCGATCGCGCGACGCTCCTGCAGATCGCCCGTGAGCAGGGCGCGGACGGACCGACCCTGCTCGACGCGGCAGAGGATCCGGCCGTCCTGCAAGAGTACGATGCCAACACGCGGGCGGCGATCGATCAGGGCGTGTTCGGGGTGCCAACCTGCGTGATCGCAGGCGAGCTGTTCTGGGGCCAGGATCGGCTCGACTTCGTCGCTCGCGCGCTGGCCTGAGATCGAGCCGCCCGTGGCGGTCCCGGCCGGCCCGGCCGCCTCTAGTTGGACGGCTGCTGGTGGCCCCCGTGTTTCATGCTGCCGCCCATGCCTCTGACCGGCACCTGGAGCTCGACCGTGCCGGCGTGCTCGAAGGTGAGGCTGAGCGGCAGGGTGTCGCCCTCGGCCAGTTTCCTGCCCAGCCCCATGAGCATGACGTGCGGCCCGCCTGGCTCGAGCACCGTCGGCCCACCGGATGCGACCTCGATCGCGGCGAGCGGCCGCATCTTGGCCACCCCGTCTTCCATGGTGCTGGTATGGAGCTCCGCACGGGCAGCATCCGGGCTCGCCGCAGCGACCAGCCGGTCGCCTCGCCCGCCGCTCGCCTCGATCGTCATGTAGACCGCGCTGGTCCCGGTCTGCCCCATCGAGGCGCGGGCCCACGCCTCACGAATCGTGATCGGGCCGATGCTCGCCGTCGGCTCCGCCCCGGCCGGCCCGCTCAACCCGCACACCAGCGTTGTGAGCGCAATCGCCAGTCGGAGCCGCGCACCAATCATCGATCCCCTCGCGCTGTTTGGCAGTCGCCTAGTGGACGCAACCTGAAGCGTTTCGGCGCAGGGTAGCTACGCGGCGATCCCCTTGGCCAGGAATGCGCTCATCCGGCGCGAGAACACGCCGGGGTCGGGCAGCGGCTCGCCTTCCACGATCCGCGCCTGATCGAGCAGCAGCTCGACCAGGTCGTCAAGCGCGCCGCGCTCATGCTCATCGGCCGCGAGCGCCGCCATGCGTTTGATCAGTGCGTGCCGGGGATTGATCTCGAGCACGCGCTTGGACAGCTCGTCCAGCTGCTGATGCGACTTTAGAAAACGCTCGAGCCGCATGTCCAGGCCGCGCTCGTCGGCCACGAGGCAGACCGCGCTGTCGGTCAGACGGGCCGATGGCCGCACGTCTTGCACCCGCTCGCCGAGCTGGGCCTTGAACCGGGCGATCAGACGGTCCATCTCGGCGCCCTGCACCGCCTCCTGCGCGGTCCCGGCGGCCGCTTCGTCGGTCGACCCGCCTTCGATCTTCGACAGGTCGACCTCGCCGCGGGTCAGCGAGCGGAATGGCTTGTCCTTGTAGGTCGGCGCGGTCGGCAGCCAGAAATCGTCGATCGGATCAGCGAGCAGCAGCACCTCCACGCCCTTGGCCCGGCAGGCTTCGAGCTGCGGGCTCGAGCGCAGGGCCTCCAGATGCTCGCCACTGATGGTGAAGATCGCATCCTGGCCGGGCTTCATCCGACCGACGTAGTCGGCGAGGCTGACCCAGCCGTCGCTCGCGGTGCTGCGGAAGCGGGCGAGCTCGAGCAGGCGCTCGCGCTGCTCGTGGTCCTCGTAGATGCCTTCCTTGAGCACCGCGCCGAAGTTTTCCCAGAAGCTCGCGTAGCCGCCGTCCTCCGCCTTGGCCCGCCGCTCCAGCTCGTCGAGCACGCGCTTGGTCAAATCCTTCCTGATCTTGGCCAGCACCGGGCTGTGCTGCAGCGTTTCGCGGGAGACGTTGAGCTGCAGGTCCTCGGAATCGACCACGCCGCGCACGAAGCGCAGGAAGCGCGGCATCAGCCCCTCGAGGTCCTCGGTGATGAACACGCGCCTGACGTACAGCTTGACGCCGTGCCGGCGCTGCGGGTCGAACAAATCGAAGGGCTTGCTGCCCGGGACGAACAGAAGCGCCTGGTACGACACCACGCCCTCGGCCCTGACGTGGAGGCGCGCCCAAGGCTCGTCGAACGCATGGGCGACGTGATGATAAAACTCCTTGTACTGCTCGTCGGTGATGTCGGCCTTCGGTCGGGTCCAGAGCGCGCTCGCCTGGTTGATCTGCTCCGGTCCCTTGCTCGCGTCATCACCCTCCGTCGCGGCGTCGTTCCCCTTGCGCGCGGCCTCGAGCAGGATCGGCACGGCGATGTGGTCGGAATAGTTGCGCACGGTCTGGCGCAGGCGCCACTCGTCGAGGAACTCCTTGGCGTCGTCGCGCAGATGCAGGGTGACCGCGGTGCCGCGCGGCGCCGGCTCCGCCATCGCCTCGATGGTGAAGCCGCTGCGGCCATCCGAGCGCCAGCGCCAGCTGTGCTCCTCGCCGACGCGCCGTGAGACGACCTCGACCTTGCTCGCCACCATGAACGCGGAATAGAAGCCGACCCCGAACTGCCCGATCAGGTTCAGGTCGGTCGCGCTGTCGCCGCTCAGCTGCTGGACGAAGCGCTGGGTCCCCGAGCGCGCGATTGTGCCGAGATTGTCGGCCAGCTCGTCCCGGTTCATGCCGATGCCGTTGTCCCTCACGGTGAGCGTGCCTCGGGCGGCGTCGGCCACCAGCACGATCTTCAGCTCGGGATCCTCGCGCAGGAGGCTTGGCTCGCTCAGGCCGGCATAGCGCAGCCGATCGCACGCGTCGGAGGCGTTGGAGATCAGCTCGCGCAGGAAAATCTCGCGATGCTGGTAGAGCGAATTGATCACCAGGTCGAGAACCCGGCCGACCTCGGCCTCGAACGGCTGCATCTGGGCGGTCATGGATCGCTTCCTCGGCATGCGCTTCCCTGCTTCGCGCCTGGGGGCGTCTTCCTGGAATCGTGGCTCGGATGTAGGCAGACGGTCACATCCGTTCAAGCAATCGACCGACGCCCGACCACCGGTCGCGGGGGCGCCTTGGGGCCGACAGCCACGATGAGGAAGTCAGTGCTGTTGATCCCATCTCTGGTGTAGCTGGATGCTGCCGGACCCCAGATCCGGGATCGCGCCGCGAATCGGCCCCCTTGCTTTGGCCACGCGCCCGAACAATAGTTTCGGCATGGCCGTGATGCCGAACGATCGGCCGCGCGTGCTTGCGGTGCTGGGGCCGACCAACACCGGCAAGACCCACTTCGCGGTCGAGCGGATGCTGGCGCATCGGAGCGGCCTGATCGGCTTTCCGCTGCGCCTCCTGGCCCGGGAGATCTACGACCGCATCGTCACCGAGAAGGGCGCCGACGCGGTCGCTCTGATCACGGGCGAGGAACGCATCCAGCCAGCCTCGGCGCGCTACTTTGTCGCCACCGTCGAGGCGATGCCGGAAGACCTCGCGGTCAGCTTCCTCGCGGTCGACGAGATTCAACTGTGCGCCGACCCCGAGCGCGGCCACGTGTTCACGGACCGGCTGCTGCGCGCGCGCGGCCGCGACGAGACCATGTTCCTCGGCGCCGATACGATCCGTCCGCTGGTCCGGCAGCTGGTGCCCGAGGTCGAGCTGATCAGCCGGCCGCGCTTCTCCACCCTGACCTACGTCGAGCCTGCGAAGGTAACCCGTTTGCCGCCGCGCAGCGCGGTGGTCGCGTTCACCGCCCAGGAAGTGTACGCGCTCGCGGAGCTGGTGCGCCGCCGGCGCGGGGGCGCCGCGGTGGTGCTCGGCGCGCTTAGCCCGCGCACGCGCAACGCCCAGGTGGCGCTGTACCAGGCGGGCGAGGTCGACCACCTGATCGCGACCGATGCGATCGGCATGGGCCTAAACATGGACATCGGCCACGTCGCCTTGGCCAGCTTGGTCAAGTTCGACGGCCGCGAGCGGCGCCGCCTGCATGCCCACGAGATCGGGCAGATCGCGGGGCGGGCCGGGCGGCACATGCGAGATGGCACGTTCAACACCACGCCCGAGGTGGGCGGTCTCGACGCCCGCACGATCGAGGCGGTGGAAGGCCACGACTTTCCGACGCTGAAGCAGGTGCGCTGGCGCAATCCCGGGCTCGATCTCGCCTCGCTCGAGGATCTCCTTGAGACGCTGGACACCGAACCGACCGCGCCATGCCTGCTGCGTACCCGCAACGCGCTCGACCACGTCAGCCTGAAGGTGCTCGCCCGTCATCCGCCGGTACGGGAGCGCGCCGGCGCGCCGGCCGGCGTACGCCTGCTGTGGGCAGTGTGCCAGGTGCCCGATTTCCGCAAGACGCTGACCGACGCGCATCTGGACCTCTTGGAGACCATCTTCGTCCAGCTTGCCGACCGCGGCCGTCTGCCGGTCGACTGGGTGGCCGATCAGGTGGTCCGCCTGGAGCGCGTCGACGGCGACATCGACGCGTTGATTTCCAGGCTGGCGCACATCCGCACCTGGACCTACGTCGCTTACCGCGCGGACTGGCTCGACGACGCAACCCATTGGCAGGGGCGCGCACGTGCCGTCGAGGATGCGCTGAGCGATGCCCTGCACGAGCGTCTGACCCAGCGCTTCGTCGACCGGCGCACCCAGGCGCTGCTCAAGGGCCTGCACGGCGATGGCCAGCTCGCGACCATCGATGACGACGGTGCGATATTGGTCGAAGGCCAGGTGGTCGGACGGGTCGAAGGCCTGCGCTACACCATCCAACCGACCGGGGTCGATGTGGAGCGGCGCGTGCTGAGCGCGGCCGCGAAACGGGCGCTCGGCCCCGAGCTGCGCAGCCGCTCGAAAGCGCTGCTAGCCTCGGCCGACGAGGCCTTGCGGCTGGATGATCAGGGCCGGATCGTGTGGCGGCCCGAGCGCGGCGCCGAGGGGCCGGTCGGCCAGCTGCGGCCCGGCCCATCGCCGCTGGTGCCCCGCCTCGAGCTGCTCGTCGCCGACAGCCTGCAGGGCCCGACGCGCGGCGCGATCGGCCAGCGGCTCGGGCAATGGCTGGACGGCCATCTCGCCGAACTGACCATGCCGCTGCGCCGCCTGCAGGCGGCCGAGCTGGCGGCGCCCGGCCGCGGGCTCGCCTTCGTGCTGGTCGAGGGCATGGGCAACGTGCGCGCGCGGGCGGTACAGCCGCTGCTCGGGGCTTTGGGCGCGGACGACAGGGCGCGCCTGACCAGGCTCGGCGTGCGCTTCGGCGTGCGCCACATCTATCTCGCCTCGATGCTGCAGCCGCGGGTCACCGGCCTACGCACCAGGCTGTGGGCGATCCGGCACCGCGCGGGGGCGCTCGGCCCGCCGGCGGGCGCGACCTTCCCCGCCGCCGCCGTCCCGTCCGAGGAAGCTGCCGAGGCGAGCGGTTACGAGGTGCTGGCCGACGTCTGCGTGCGCATCGACGTGGTCGAGCGACTGGCCGCGCGCCTGCGCGCGCTGGCGCGCGCCGCGCCGTTCGCGCTGGATCTGGAGCTGTTGCGCCTGACCGGCCTCGACCAGGCGGAGCTCATGCCCGTGGTCGAAGCGCTGGGTTATGCGCGCGATGCCGACGGTCGGTTTCGCCGCTGCGCCCCGGCTCGCCGTGGCCGTCGGCAGGCCGGCCGCCGCCGCCCGACCTCGCTCGCCACGCCGTTCGCCGCGCTGGGCAGGATCCGCGGCAATCGATGAGCGCGCCGGAGCCGGCGTCCGACGGCCTGCGGCTCGACCGATGGCTGTGGCAGGCCCGCTTCTTCAAGACCCGCGCGCTCGCGGCGCAGCTGATCGGCAGAGGCCGCGTGCGCATCAATCAGGCGATCGTCACCAAGGCGCATCACCGCATCCGACCGGGGGACGTCCTGACCTTTCCCCAGGGGGCCACCGTCCGCGTCGTGCGCGTGGTCGACCTCGGCAGCCGACGGGGCCCGGCGCGCGAGGCGCAGGGCCTGTACGAGGAGATCGCCGAGGACGCCTAAATGCGCCGCTCGTCGGCCCGCTCCGCTCGTCGGCCCACTAGAGTCAGGCGCGTGAGTTCAGGCGGCAGAGCCGGCCTTCGGCGGCCGTTCGCCGAAGATCGCGCTGCCGACCCGGACGTGGGTCGCGCCGAACTGCACCGCGATCTCGTAATCGGCGCTCATGCCCATGCTGAGCTGCCTGAGGCCGTTGCGCGTGGCGATGTCGGCGAGCAGCGCGAAGTGCAACGACGGCTCGTCGTCCTCGGGCGGGATCGCCATCAGCCCGACCACCGGCAGGCCGAGATCGTCCCGGCACTCCTTGATGAAGCCATCGACGGCGGCCGGGAGCACGCCGGCCTTTTGCGGCTCCTCGCCGGTATTGACCTCGATGAAGCACGCCGGGCGACGGCCGAGACGGGCCATCTCGTTGGCAAGGGCGCGCGCCAGCTTCGGCCGATCGACCGTCTCGATCACGTCGAACAGCGCGACCACGTCGCGCGTCTTGTTGGTCTGGATCGGGCCGATCATGTGCAGGGCGACATCGGGGTAGTCGCGCTTGAGCGCCGGCCAGCGCGCCTTTGCTTCCTGCATGTAGTTCTCGCCGAAGACGCGGTGCCCCGCGGCGAGCGCGGCGATCACCCGCGCATCGGGCTGCGCCTTGCTCACCGCGACCAGCGTGACCTCGGCCGGATCTCGCCCGACCGTCTCTGCCGCCGCCGCGATGCGCGCGCGCACGCCCGCCAGATTGGCCCCGACCCGTGGGTCGACAGGCGCTTGCTCGGCGCTGCCGGTCATGCGAGGTTGCCCGTCTTCATCAGCGATCAGCCTAATCAAGGCTCACCTTGGGCTCAACGGCCGCCGAGGGGGAGAATGCGGGCCATGCTAGAGCCGCCGTTCAGTTTCGACGCGATCATGGCGCCGCTCGGCGCCGAGCGGTTCTTTGCCGAGTACGAAGGCAAGCAGCCGCTGCATCTCAAGGGTGCTGCCGACAAGTTTGCGGCCGTAATGACCTGGGCCAAGCTGAACGATCTGCTTGGCCAGGCGACGATCTGGTCGCACAACACGCTCAAGCTGCTGCTCGACAAGGAGCCGATCCCGGCGGCGCGCTATTGCACCACCGAGATCGACCGCAACGGCGGGCAAGTGCTCCGCCCCGACTCGAGCAAGGTCAAGGAGTATCTCAGGCGTGGCGCCACCCTGGTCGCCAACGACATCGACCACCTGAGCCTCACGCTCACCGCGTTCGCCGACGCGATGGAGCGGGAACTCGGCGGCAAGGTCCAAGGCAACCTGTATCTGTCGTCGCGCCGGCGCCAGGGCTTCGGCGCCCACTTTGACACCCACGACGTGTACGCCGTGCACGTCGAGGGCACCAAGACCTGGCACATCTACGAGGGTCGGACAGTCGACCCGATCGCGCACCCGCTGTTCAAGAGCCTCAGCCGCGAGCACCACGAGCAGGCCAAGGGCACTAAGATCATGGACGTGCACATGGAGCCCGGCGATCTGCTCTACCTGCCGCGCGGCCAGTATCACGACGCGCTCGCTGATGAAGGGGGCACGGTGCACATCGCGTTCGGCATCACCTATCCGATCGGCTTCGACGTGATGACGCTGCTGTTCGATCGCGTCGCCGCGGAGCCGGAATTCCGAGCCAACCTGCCGCGGCCCGAGAGTTCGGGAACCGAGCACCTGAACGCTCATCTCGCCGCGCTCAGTGACCGCATCCAGGGGATTCTGGCCGAGCCCGGGACGGCGGCGCAGATCGCGGCGCTGCAACGCGGCTTCCGCTATGCCCGCCACGCCTACGACCTGCCCGGCCTGCTGGACCAGCCCGCCGAGGACCGCTTCCGCGTGCGCGCCAAAGGCATCCGCATGGTCCAGCAGGGCGGCCGCTACGGCCTGGTGCAGGAAGGCTCCCGCGCGGCGACCGAGGTGCCGGCCGACGTCAGCCCGATGGTCGCGTGGGTGCTCGAGCGGCGGGAGTTCACGCCCAGCGACCTCGCGGCGGCGTTCCCGGAGCGCCAGGGCGCGCAGATCGCGCAGCTGCTGCGCGACCTCGGCGCGATGCGCGTCACCGAGGCCATGTGAAGGCGGTGTGGCCCGCTCGCCACATTGCGGTAATTTTGTAGCGTTTTGCGGGATTACAGAGTTGATGGGTCGGCAATCAAGTGGTTAACAAGAATCGTTGAAAGCTCGCCTGATCACGGAGGCGAGGGGGTGACTAGCTCACCTTTAAGTAGAAACACACGCCCTTGCGGGTGCGAGTGGAGAACGGGATCATGCAACACAAGTTGTTGTTGGGCAGCACCGCGCTCGTGAGCGCCGGTATTCTGATGGCCATGGCCGCGCCGGCCAAGGCAGACATCGAGGTCGTGCTCGGCGGCTACACCGAGTTCCTCGTCCAGGCGGGTACCCACAACACCGTCGGCAATGGTAACTTCGGCGGTGACCGCGGCTACACCTTCGGCATGGACAACGAGGTCCATTTCGAGGCTAACGGCGCGACCGACCGCGGCGTGCTCTATGGCAGCAAGGTCTGGGTCGACTTCGGCAGCGGCGGCCTCGGCGGCAGTGCCTTCAGCACTACGACCGATGAGGCGGCCCTGTTCTTCTCGGGCAACTTCGGCCGGTTCGAGCTCGGTCTCGAAGACGGCGCCGAGGACGTCATGTTCGTTGGCGGCCCGGAAGCGCAGGCCGGCACCGGCGGCCTCGACGGCGACGCGCCAAACCTCGGCATCATCGAGATGCAGGATACCGACGATGCGGCCAAGATCACCTACTTCACGCCGCGCGTCGCGGGCTTCCAGCTGGGCGGCAGCTTCACGCCGGACTTCGAGGACCCCCGGCCCGCCGAGGATCGCTTTCAGAATACCACCAACGAGGGCGAGAACGGCGTCAGCGGCGGCGCCAACTGGGTGGGCGCGCTCGGGCCGCTCGATCTGACGCTTTCCGGCGTGGTGCTGTGGGCGGACTGCGAATCCAACTGCACCAACAATACGCCCGGCTCTGGGGGCAGCTTCAGCGACGACATGTTCAACTACGGGGGCGGCGCTCTGCTCGGCTTCGGCGGCTTCACGCTGGGCGTCGGCTACCAGCACAGCGATTCCTTTTTCGAGCCCGCCCAAGCCGACATCTTCAACGTCGGCCTGAAGTACGGCTTCGGCGCCGCGCATGTCAGCGTCGGCTACAACTTCAACAAGGCTGACGACAACGACATCGATGACGCCCACATCTTCGTGGTCTCCGGCGACGTCGGCATCCTGCCTGGCGTCGTGTTGAAGGGCGACGTGGCGTACAACAGTAACGATATCGGAGCCTGCGAGGGCGGCGCGCCAACTGCCGCGAAGGCGTCCGATGACGAATGTCCGGCGACCACGACAGCCGATGTCGGCTCCCAGCAGGACGACACATGGGGCGGGGTTGTCAGCATTCAGCTGAACTACTGAGCTTGTAAGAGACGCTCTCTCGAGGTGGTGCGTCGGATGCAGGGCGGCGGGATCTCCCGCCGCCCTCCTCCGTTAATGGACAGCTAACGCATTTGGTGATAGAGCTGGTTGCTCGGTCCGTATAGGTTGTGCTTGAATCTGATTGCGCTCATGTGCATTATGGCGAGATATCGGATCATCTGCTCGCGGTGGTGGCAACACGGCGTGATGACGGTTCGTTCGAGCCGGGGCGCGGCGATCACGGTGGGGGCCTTGATGGCTCTGGCTGCGGGGGGCGCGCGCGCGGCGTCGGATGTGGATGTCGGCGGCTTCCACGAGCGGGCGCTCGCGACTACCCGACAGGATCTCTTAGGTACCGCGCCGGACGGGGCGCCTGGTGAAGGGCGCGTGCAGATGCGCCTGGATGCCGGGCCGGGCTCGGCGCTGACCGCGTTTACGCCGCGGCTTGGCGGGCTCGCGATCGCCGGGCGCCGGCACTCCGAGGCGAACCTGTTGGAGGCGGCCCCCGAGCCGCAGCAGCTGCAGGTAGGCGTGAGCGACACGGCCGCGATCGCAGGTTGGCAGATCGGGCTGGCCGCGACCGCCGACATGGGCCGTATCCCGGAGGCGGGCGGTCAAGAGGGCAGCTCGGCGCTGGTGGTCGGCGGCCAGCTGGCCATCTCGGGCCTGCGCTTCGACGCCGCAGTCGGCCACGACGCCACGATGCTGGGCGAGCCGGGCAACCGAGTCACCGCCGGCGTTGGCTATGACTTCGGCCTGCTCGATACGCACATGAGCTACAGTCTGGTCGAGAGCGAGGAGCGGCCGACCGAGACCGGCCTGCTCACGCTCGGCAGCTCCGTCGCGCTGAGGTCGGGCGTCGAGCTGAAAGGCGATCTGGCGATCGCCAACGAGCAGGACGGACAGGGGACCACCGCCGGTCGCGTCAGTCTACGCCTGAACTTCTGAGTCGCGGCTGCGCCTCTGGTTGCCGAGCACGTCAGCCTCGGGAACCCAACAAACGAGGGTGTCAAAAGGATGCAATTGGCAGGCGCGTGGCGGATCATCTGTGGTGCGATCGCCATCGGGCTCGTCGGTTGCAGCAGCGATCCCAAGGTCGAGGTGCCGCAAGGCTACGAGACCTCGCAGCAGGGCCGGATCCGGAACGAATACGGTACCGTGTTCGGCGGCGATGAGACGATCTTCCAGCGCGGCACCGGCCGCTACGCACGCAAGGACGGGGCGGATGGTGGCGCGGGTGGTGGCATCGGTGTCAACGCCTATCTCTGGCGGGGCGCCCTCGAGACCATCGCGTTCCTGCCGCTCACCCAGGCTGACCCGTTCGGCGGCGTGATCATCACCGATTGGCACTCCCCGCCCGAAACCCCCAACGAACGTTTCAAGCTCAACGTCTACATTCTCGACACCGTGATGCGGGCGGATGCGCTCAAGGTCGTGGTGTTTCGCCAGACCAACGGCCCGACCGGGTGGCAGGACGCCGCCGTCGATCCGCAAACCGCGACCAAGATCGAAGACAACATCCTGACCCGGGCGCGCGAGCTGCGCATCGCCGCCTTGAATACCAGCAGCTAGGACCCAAATCCGCCTGCAGGCGCGACCAAGCCAGCCGCGGGGTTCGCGGTTGGCTTGCGGCATCCGCCCGGCTACCCTGAACCAGCCCATACGAATGCGGAGGTAAAGCGGCGGCGATGTCGCGCTATCCGTTCCACGACACCGAGGCCAAGTGGCAACGCATCTGGCAGGACCGGCGCACCTTCGCGGCGACGCGGGATCCCGCCCGGCCGAAGTACTACGTGCTCGAGATGTTTCCCTATCCGTCCGGCCGGATCCACATGGGCCACGTGCGCAACTACACGATCGGGGACGTGGTCGCGCGCTACAAGCGGGCGCAGGGCTTTGCCGTGCTGCACCCGATGGGCTGGGATGCGTTCGGGCTGCCCGCAGAGAACGCCGCGATGGCGAAGGGCGTGCATCCCGCCGAGTGGACCTACGCCAACATCGCGGAGATGCGCGCGCAGTTCCAGTCCATGGGCCTGTCGCTCGACTGGTCGCGCGAGATCGCGACCTGCGATCCGGCGTACTATCGCCACGAGCAGGCGATGTTCCTCGACTTTCTCGAGGCCGGGCTGGTGTATCGCAAGGAGTCCTGGGTCAACTGGGATCCGGTCGACCAGACCGTGCTCGCCAACGAGCAGGTGATCGAGGGGCGCGGCTGGCGCTCGGGCGCCGTGGTCGAGCGCCGCAAGCTCGCCCAGTGGTTCTTCAAGATCACCGAATACAGTCAGGATCTGCTGGACGCGCTGGCCGCCCTCGACCGCTGGCCGGCCAAGGTGCGCCTGATGCAGGAGCGGTGGATCGGCCGCTCCGACGGTGCGCGCGTCCGCTTTCCGGTGATCGGCCGGGCGGAGCCGCTCGAGGTATTCACCACGCGGCCTGACACGTTGTTCGGCGCGAGCTTCATGGCGCTCGCCCCCGACCATCCGCTGAGCATCGAGCTGGCCGAGAAGGACCCCGGCATCGCGGCGTTCGTCGCCGAGTGCGCGCGGATGGCGACCAGCGAGGAAGCGATCGAGCAGGCCGAGAAAGTCGGCTACGACACCGGGCTGCGCTGTCGCAACCCGCTCGACCCCGACCAGGAGCTGCCGATCTACGTCGCCAACTTCGTGCTGATGGACTATGGCGCCGGCGCGATCTTCGGCTGCCCGGCGCACGACCAGCGCGATCTGGAGTTCGCGCGCAAATATGGCCGTCCGGTCGTACCGGTGGTGTTGCCGCCGGGCGAAGATCCGGAGCGCTTCGCGATCGGCGACGAGGCCTACGTGGGCGACGGGTCGTTGATCAACTCCGATTTCTTGAACGGCCTCGACGTGGCCGCCGCCAAGCGGCGCGTGATCGAGGAGCTCGAGCGCCGCGGCATCGGCACGGGCGAGGTCAGCTACCGGCTGCGTGACTGGGGCGTGTCGCGCCAGCGCTACTGGGGCTGCCCGATCCCGGTGATCCACTGCGCGGCCTGCGGCATCGTGCCGGTGCCGCGCGAGCAGCTGCCCGTCACCCTGCCGCCTGACATCGAGCTCGGGCGGCCGGGCAACCCGCTCGATCACCACCCGGCCTGGAAGCACGTGCCGTGCCCGCGGTGCGGCGGGGCGGCGGAGCGCGAGACCGACACGTTCGACACCTTCGTCGAGAGCTCGTGGTACTTCCTGCGCTACTGCTCGCCGCAGGCCGAGGCAGCGTTCGAGCGCGCCGCGGTCGACGCCTGGATGCCGGTCGACCAGTACATTGGCGGAGTCGAGCACGCGGTGCTGCACCTGCTCTATTCCCGCTTCTTCACGCGTGCGCTCAGGCGGTGCGCCTATCTCGACTTCGACGAGCCGTTCATCGGCCTGTTCACCCAGGGCATGGTCTGCCACAAGACCTTCCGCGACGCCGCCGGCAACTGGCTGCAGCCGGACGAGGTTGAGGAGCACGCGCCCGGCGCGTGGCGCGCCCGCGCCGATCGCCGCCCGGTCAGGGTCGGCCGCTCCGAGAAGATGAGCAAGTCCCGGCGCAACACGGTCGATCCGACGGCCAGCATCGCGGCTTACGGCGCCGATACCGCGCGGCTGTTCATGCTTTCGGACAGTCCGCCCGAGCGCGATCTGGAATGGACCGAAGCCGGAATCGACGGCGCCTGGCGGTACCTCAATCGCCTGTGGCGCATGTTCGAGGAGCGCCTGCCGCAGCTCGCGCCGCCCGGTACGACGACGCCTGCCCGCCTGTCGCCAGCCGCCACGGAGCTGAAGCGCGCGATCCAGCAGACGATCGACGCGGTTTCCCAGGAGCTCGAGCGGTTTCACTTCAACAAGGCGGTCGCGTTGATCCGCGAGCTGTCCAATCGGGTCGAGCTGTTCGATGCCGGCGATCCGGCGGCGCCGGCGTTGCTGCGCGAAGCGCTGGAAATGCTGGTCCTGCTGCTCGGGCCCATGGTGCCGCACATCGCCGAGGAGCTGTGGCAGCGCCTCGGCCACGAGGGGTTGCTCGCCGACGCCGCGTGGCCGCAGGCCGACCCCGCCTGGCTGGCCGAGGAGCGGGTTACCATCGCGGTCCAGGTCAATGGCCGGCTGCGGGCGACGATCAGCCTGCCGCGCGGCAGCGATCGCGCGACGACCGAGGCGGCTGCGCTCGCCGAGTCGAACGTGCGGCGCGGCATCGAGGGCAAGCCGCTCCGGCGCGTGGTCGTGGTGCCCGACAAGGTGGTCAACGTGGTGGTCTGAGGATGGCGCTGCGCCGCCGCGCACTGCTGCTGGCTCTGGCCGGGGGCCTTGGCGCCTGCAACTTCCGGCCGCTGTATCTGGCGAAGGGTGCGGACAATACCGCGGCGCAGAGCGAGCTCGCGGCGATCGAGATCCAGGGCCTGGGCGGCCGGCTCGGCTACCTGCTGCGCAACGCGCTCCTGGACGAGCTGAACCCGGCCACCGCTCAGGTACCGCCGCGCTACGTTCTCGACGTCAGCCTGAGCAGCAGCGCGACGCCGCTCGCGATCCAGCTCGACAGCACGATCACGCGCTACAATCTGGCGCTGACCGCAGAGTTCCAGCTGCGCGACAAGGCGACGAGCAACGTCCTAGTCAACTCGGCCGTGCAGCGGATCTCGAGCTATAACGTCAGCCGCCAGCCCTACGCCGATCTGATCGCCTCGCAGACCGCCGAGCGGCGCGCCGCGCAGGAGGTCGCGACCGAGATCCGCACGCTGCTCGCCGTGGAGTTCGCCAGGATGCCCGCGCCCACATGAAGCTGAGCGGCGCTCAGATCGAGCGGTTCTGCCGGCGGCCGGATCCGGCGTGCCCGGTGATCCTGGTGCACGGCGCCGACGAGGGCCTCGTGCGCGAGCGGGTGGAGCGTCTGATCACGACCGTGCTCGACGATCCCAGAGATCCTTTTCGCACTTCTGAGCTCAGCGTCGATCTGGTGCGCGCCGAGCCCTCGCGCCTGGCCGACGAGGCGCGTTCGCTCTGTCTCCTCGGCGGACGCCGGGTGATCCGCCTGCGCCAGGCGAGCGATCAGGCGACCGCGGCGTGCCGCCTCCTGCTGGCGCTGCCGGCGATCGAGGCGCTGGTCGTGATCGATGCCGGCGAGCTCGCCGCCGGCTCGGCGCTGCGCCGGCTGATCGAGGGCGCGCCGAACGCCGCCGCGCTGCCGTGCTACCGCGACGAGGGGCGGGATCTGGCGGCCTTCGTCGACCAGCAGCTGGCCGAGCGCCGCCTCGGCCTGGATGCCGACGCCCGCGCCTTCGTGCTCGACCACGTCGGCGCCGATCGGGGTCTGACCCGGGCGGAGCTCGACAAGCTCGCGCTCTATCTCGATGACGGACCGCATCACGGCGAGGCGCGCCGCGCCACCCTCACCGACGTCGCCGCCGTGATCGGCGATAGCGCCGCGCTCGGCCTCGACGACCTGGTGCACGGCGTCGCGCTCGGCGACATGGCGGCGCTCGAGCGCTGCCTCGAGCGCCTGCTCGGCGAAGGCGAGCACCCGGTCCGCCTCGTGCGCGCCCAGGCGAACCACTTCGCCCGCCTGCACCGCCTGGCGGCGCTGGTCGAGCGGGGCGAGCCGGTCGAGCGGGTAATCGAGCGCGCCCGCCCCCCGATCCATTTCCGCCGCAAGAGCAGCGTCGCGGCGGCGCTGCGCCTGTGGCCCGCGGCGCGCGCGGCGCGCGCGCTGACCCGCTTGCTCGAGGCGGAGATTGCCTGCAAGACCACCGGCTGGCCGGCACGCGTGCTTTGCCAGCAGGCGCTGTTCGCGCTCTGCGCCGAGGCCGCGCCGTCTGCTCCGCTCCCTGCGCGATCGTAACAATCGCGCTCTTGCATTGCCGGAGCGCGCCGGTACGCTTTGCCCACGGCTGCTGCGGGATTGGCCCGCAGCCGCGCGGCTGCGGCGTGCGGACCGCGGATCGAGGAAGGGGCCTTGCTGCGTTACGTGGTGCACCGCCTGCTGATCATGGTGCCGACGCTTCTGGCGATCAGCCTGATCACCTTCGTGATCATCCAGCTGCCGCCCGGCGACTACCTCGAGAGCTACATGGCCGAGCTGCAGGCCCAGGGCGAGAGCATCCAGGGCGAGAAGATCGAGTACCTGCGCCGGGTCTACGGCATGGACCGACCGTGGTGGCAGCAGTACCTCCTGTGGGTCGGCGGCCTGCTGCGCGGTGACCTAGGCTATTCCTTCGAATACGACATGCCGGTCTCGGACGTGGTCGGCGATCGCATGCTGCTGACCATCATCGTGTCGTTCGCGACCATCCTGTTCACCTGGGCGGTGTCGTTCCCGATCGGCGTCTATTCCGCGACCCACAAGTACAGCGTGAGCGACCACGCGCTGACCTTGCTCGGCTTCCTCGGCCTCGCCACGCCCAACTTCCTGCTCGCGCTCGTGCTGCTCTACTTCGCGAACGTGGTGTTCGGCACCTCTATCGGCGGCCTGATGGACCCGAAGTATCTCGACCAGCCGATGAGCTGGGCGAAGTTCGGCTCGGTGCTCGCGCATCTCTGGGTGCCGGTGATCGTGATCGGCGCTTCGGGCACCGCCGGCATGATCCGCCGCCTGCGCGCCAACCTGCTCGATGAGCTGCAGAAGCCCTACGTCGTCACCGCCAAAGCAAAGGGCCTGCCGCCGTTCCGCGCGCTGATGAAATACCCGCTGCGCATGTCCTTGAACCCGTTCATCTCCGACATCGGCAACCTTTTGCCCCAGATCATCTCCGGCGCCGCGATCGTCTCGATCGTGATGTCGCTGCCGACCACCGGGCCGATGCTGCTGCGCGCGCTGCAGACCCAGGACATGTACCTCGCCGGCTCGTTCCTCATGCTGCTCGCGCTCTTGACCGTGTTCGGCGTGCTCGTGTCCGACCTCGCGCTCGCCGCGCTCGACCCGCGCATCCGCTTCGGCGCCGGCCAGGGCCGATGAGCGTCCGCCACTACGTCAATCCCGAGCCGTTCGACCCGGCCGAGGTCGAGCGCCTCACCCCCGAGCAGGAGCGCTTCTACACCGCCTCGCAGTGGCAATTGATGTGGTGGAAGTTCCGCCGCCACCGCCTCGCCGTCATCGCCGGCTGGTTTCTCCTGTTCAATTACGGCTCGATCCTGATCTCGGAATTCATCGCGCCCTATAACCTGCACACCCGCCACGCCGATTTCATCCACTTTCCCCCCCAGCAGATCCACCTGTTCCACGACGGCCGCCTCATCGGCCCCTTCGTTTACGGCTTCAGCTTCGAGCTCAACCTCGAGAACCTGAAGCGCGAGTACACGGTCGACCGGACCGAGATCCACCCGCTGCGCTTCATGTGCGCCGGCGACAAGTACAATTTCTGGGGCCTGGTCCCCATGGACTTCCACTTCGTCTGCCCGGCCGAGGACGGCACCCTGTTCCTCTTGGGCACCGACCGCCTCGGCCGCGACCTGTTCTCGCGCATCACCTACGGCGCGCGTATCTCGCTGACCGTCGGCCTGTTCGGCATCACCGTCTCCTTCGTGCTCGGCATCCTGCTCGGCGGCATCTCCGGCTACTACGGCGGCTGGATCGACAACCTGGTGCAGCGCACGATCGAGGTGATCCGCTCGTTCCCCGAGCTCCCTTTGTGGATGGCGCTCTCGGCCGCGCTGCCGATCACCTGGGACCCGATCTGGATCTATTTCGGCATCACCATCATCCTCGGCCTGATCGACTGGACCGGGCTCGCCCGCGCCGTGCGCTCCAAGATCCTCGCCCTGCGCGAGGAGGAGTTCGCGACCGCCGCGGCGCTGATGGGCGCGCGCCCGAGGCGCATCATCCTGCGCCACCTCGTGCCGTCCTTCATGAGCCACCTGATCGCGTCGGCCACGCTCTCGATCCCGGCGATGATCCTCGGCGAGACCGCGCTCTCGTTCCTCGGCCTTGGCCTGCGCCCGCCGATCACGTCCTGGGGCGTGCTCCTGACCGAGGCCCAGAACATCAACGTCGTCGCCCTCTACCCCTGGCTGATGCTGCCCGTGGTCCCTGTGATCCTCGTGGTCCTCGCCTTCAACTTCCTCGGCGACGGGCTGAGGGACGCGGCCGATCCGTATACTTGAGGGGCGGCGCTGCCCCAGCCAGCGGAAACCATGGACGATTTGCTAGCGCGGATATACCCGGACCGATCCAGGCCGCGCTCGACACCGCACCCCCGGAATCCCTCCAATCCACCGGATGACAGCGGTGGTTCTATTTGACACGGGCGGCAACTACTCGCCATGCCTATGGTCTAAGGGCCGGCGGCCGTTACGTCCCAGAAATCTGACAATTTTTGCTGCGACTTGCTCAGGATGGGCGGTTTCGCACTCCCATATGACCAATTGCTCCCAGCCGGCATCTCGAAGCCGCCCTGCCGTCCCGCGGTCTCTCGCGATGTTGGCGGCGAATTTGGCTTGCCAGAATTGGGTGCGCGTCCTGGGTGTGGTCGTTTTGGAGCAACCGTCGTGACGATGCCAGAAGCAGCCATGAACAAAGACCACCTTGTGCCGAGAGGGAAAAACGAGGTCTGGCGAACCTGGTAGATCGGAGCGATGCAGGCGGTAGCGATATCCAAGGGCGTGGGTAATCAAACGGACCCGCATTTCTGGCGTAGTGTTCTTTCCGCGAACACGGGACATCAGCCACCTTCGGGCCGGCTCGACATCTTCGAACGGAGGGCGGCTCACTTGCCCACCCTCTCGCGGCACGTGGCGCGCAGCGATTGCGTTTTGGTTGATAACATTCTAGTACGACTTGAGACTTGCACCGGAGTTTCGCCTGAGGCGCAAGGCAGCTATGCGCGCAGCCGGCAAAGATAGTGAAGTGAGCCCCGGAGCGCCAGCGGAGGTAGTAGATCTTTTCTGCGGCGCAGGTGGGCTGAGCCACGGGTTTGTCCGCGAGGGCTTCCGGGTTCTGGCGGGGTATGACCTCGACCAAGCATGCCGTTTCCCGTTCGAGCGCAACAACAACGCCGAATTCATCGAAGCTGATGTCGCCCGGTTGACTGCCTCGGATGTATCGTCGTGGTTCACTGGGGATCGTCCGACGGTACTTGCGGGGTGCGCTCCCTGCCAGCCGTTCTCTACGTACCGTCAAGGGCGATCTGACCCTCGGTGGGAACTCGTCCAGACTTTTGCCAACCTCGCAGCCGAGATACAAGCCGACTACGTCACAATGGAGAACGTGCCGCGCCTTCTCCATGTGGATAACGGAGCGATTTTCGATGAGTTGCGCCGGACGCTCAGGGCGGCAGGCTACCATGTCACATGGCGGGTGGCCGACGCTGTGCACTACGGCGTCCCCCAGCGACGTCGGCGGCTGGTAGTTATCGCGGCGCGCAATCGTGCAGTATTTCTACCACGGCCCTCCCATGATTCGCCGCTGTCTGTCAGGGATGCAATTGCGGATTGTCCCTCGATCAATGCAGGCGGTGTGGACTCATGTGACCCGCTCCATACCTCCAGCCGCCTAAGTGACACGAACCTTCGCCGAATCCGAGCCTCCCGGCCTGGTGGCACTTGGCGCGACTGGCCGGCTGTACTACGAGCGCCATGCCACCGTCGTGGGCGTGGCAGGGGCTACGGCGCAGTCTACGGCCGGATGCGCTGGGACGAACCTGCGCCCACCATCACGACGCTTTGCCATAACTTTGGGAGCGGGCGATTCGGCCATCCGGAGCAGGACCGGGCGATCTCCCTTCGGGAAGCCGCAATTCTACAATCGTTCCCACCAGACTACGCCTTCGTTCCCCAGGGCACGGCGGTGGCAGTTAAGTCTATAGGTCGTTGGATCGGTAATGCTGTGCCGGTGGAGTTAGCGCGAGCTATCGCACGCGCAATCGCCGATGATACCCGGGAAATCCCATGAGTACTCCCTACGAGATGTCTATTGATCTCAACGTTCTGAATCACCTAGGCATTAGGCTTTACAGCAATGTACCTGCCGTAGTTTCGGAGGCCGTGGCGAACGCTTGGGATGCCGACGCCTCCGATGTTAGTATTTCCTTGCATGTCACATCCGGTGAAATCGTGATTGAAGACGATGGTATCGGGATGACCGAGCAGGACGTCAATGATAAGTTTTTGAAGATTGGTTACCGTCGTCGTGAGGGCGGTTTTGCGCGGACTCCTCAGGGCCGGGCCGTCATGGGAAGAAAGGGGATAGGCAAGCTCTCTCTGTTCTCGATCGCCCGCGAGATAGAGATTCACTCCGCCAAAGATGGAGAGGTGAGTGGGCTGGTCATGCGGCTAGTCGACATCGAAGAAGCAATCAAGGCGGGGAGCACCACCTACCGGCCACAAGCTGTCAAGGCGACATACGCTAGCGGGGATCGCGGAACTAAGATCACGCTTCGGCATCTTCGCAAGGCGATCGATCATTCTGAGGGACCACTTAGGCGGCGACTCGCCAGGCGGTTTGCGGTGATCGGAGAGGAACAAGGTTTCTCCGTGTCCGTGAATGGCAAGAGGATTGGTGTCGAGGAGCGGGAGTACATTCGAAAGGTTCAGTACGTCTGGATCTACGGCGAGCGAGGGCTAAGGGCAAAACGACTGGCCATTAATGCCGAGAAAGTCTTTGAGAGAGACGCGGCATTCGAAGGCTGGATTGGAACCGTCAAAAATAGCTCAGATCTGTTGAATGAAGATGATGATAATCTTAACGAGATCATCATCATGGCTCGCGGTCGCCTCGCACAAGAAACGACGCTTGCGTCGTTTGGTGAAGATGGAATATACGCATCTTATGTTATCGGGGAGGTGAATGCGGACTGGCTTGATGATGATGAAAAAGAAGACATAGCGACGACGAGCCGTCAGGCGCTGATCGAGGACGACCCGAGAGTCCAAACACTTCGTGACGAACTACGTCGTGAACTTAAGCACATTCAAAATCGTTGGCGAGGGCTTCGAAAGGAAGAGGCTACTCGGCAAGCTACTAGTGTTGAAGCCGTCCGTGAATGGTTTGAATCACTTGGGCCCGACACTCGGAAGCGCGCTGAAACGCTTTTCGGGCGGATAAATCAACTGCGCCTCGATGACGATCAACGGCTGCCACTGTTTAAGTACGGCGTGCTCGCGTTCGAGAAATTGCGCATCAAGGATAGTTTGGACCGCCTTGAAAGCCTCCGTGATGAGGATGTGGGAGCCTATCTCGCCGCATTTACGGACCAAGATGAGATCGAGGCACAGCTGTACTATGA
>JBKPNX010000251.1:0-11121 GCA_046732855.1 Pseudomonadota bacterium | reverse complement strand
TTGCGCAAGGCCGCGGCGCGCACCCGGGACGAGCTCTCGCAGGCGATCGGTCGCCTCCTCGACGCCTGCCCCGCCACCGAGTGCGCCAACTATCTCCACCACTGCGGCTATGGTTCTACCTGAAATGAAAATGCTCTAGCCTCCGGCGACGACAAAACGGGACCATCGGCACAGTACGTACGGCTGCCGAAACGCTGCGCGCTAGCCAAGCACTGGGAGACGACCCCGATGCATCTCGTCGGAATCCAGGGAGAGTTCATCTACAAGTTTGATGATGGTCCGGAGATGTCTTTGACGCCAGGCGCGTACATCTTCGTACCAGAGAACAAAGTGCATTCCGAACGGTGCGGTGACGAAGGGGCCTTGTTCTTCTTGTACTTGGAGAAGCCATTCGGACAACACATGGTGAAGGAGTAGAATAAAGGGCCGGTAGATCACCTCGGTGCCCTCAGCTCGTTCAGAACGCATAGTGATCTGTGGTGGAGTTACCTGAAAGCGCTCACAAATAGACGGCGCGGTCCGGAGCAGACCTTCGTGGCTCACGAATTTTCCGGTCGCCGGCCGGGCTGACCCTCGGAGCTTGGAGCCGCTGCCGCAATCGTGGCGGTCGACAGACTTCTGACCGCCGGCCGTATCGAGCGGCCGACGGTCGATTTCCCTCTGGCGTCCTCGGGTCGATTGGTGCCGGTGGTCCCGGCGCCGAATCAAGCCTGAGCCTTTCTGCTCGCGCCGTCCATGAATTCGCGGCGACAACCGCGGTTCTGCTGCGCATATTGCAGCCATTGTCACAGGACCCTGGCCCGTGAGGCTTACCCGGTCGGCGCCGCCAGCCCGCCGGCGTCTCGGATGAAATCGGCGACTTTCCGGACCCCGTCGCCGGCGCGAATGTTGGTGAACACGAACGGCCGTTCGCCGCGCATGCGCCGGGCGTCGCGCGCCATCACCTCGAGATCGGCGCCGACCAGGGGCGCCAGATCGATCTTGTTGATCACCAGCAGGTCCGAGCGGGTGATGCCCGGACCGCCCTTCCGCGGGATCTTGTCGCCGGCGGCGACGTCGATGACGTAGATCGTGAGGTCGGCGAGCTCCGGGCTGAACGTGGCGGCGAGATTGTCGCCGCCCGATTCGATGAACACGAGGTCGAGCCGTGGGAACGACTGCCGCATGCGCTCGATCGCGGCGAGGTTGATCGATGCGTCCTCGCGAATCGCGGTATGCGGGCAGCCCCCGGTCTCGACACCGGCGATGCGTTCCGGTGCCAGTGCGCCCGAGCGGGTGAGGAACTCCGCATCCTCCCGGGTGTAGATGTCGTTGGTGATCACCGCGAGGTCGTAGCGGTCGCGCAGCCGCTTGCAGAGCGCGTCGACCAGCGCGGTCTTGCCCGACCCGACCGGCCCGCCGATGCCGACGCGGAGCGGTCCGTGCGGCGAGGCGCTCATGAGCGGAACAGCCGGGTGTACTGGGTCTCGTGGCGCATCGAGCACCAGTCGACGAGCGGCGTTGCGGTGCCGAGGTCGTCGAGCGAGCCTGCGAGCGCTTGATCCGCGATCTCCAGAATCGCCGGCGCGATCGCCGCAACGATGCGTTGCCCGTCGGTCTGGCCAAGCGGGATCAGGCGGATGCCCGCGGACACCAGGTTGGCGGCGAAGGCGTGCAGGAAGGCAAGCGCGGCGGCCCGCAGCGCCACGCCGTGGGCCGCCGCGGCGACGCCGGCGACGCACGCATGACGCGGCTCGACCTCGAGCCGGCGGCAGAGCGCATCCAACCGGTCCAGCTCGGGCGCGGGCCAGGCTCGTTGCAACGTGGTCAAAAGGGCTCGGCCCTGCGCCGCGCTTTCCAGCGCCAGCTCGCGCGTTCCGTGCATCGCGGCAGCGTACGCAATCACCTCGTCGAGAGAGCGCCCCTCGAACCCACCGGCGATGCTGGCGCCGTAGGCAGCGGCGAGAAATGTTGAATCTACGCGGCCAGATCCCTGCCGTAGGACCGCTTCGACATAGCTGTGCAGGCTCGGGACGTCATGCACCAACGCCGCCTCGACCGCCCATTCCAGCCCGTGGGAATAGCTGAAAGCGCCGGTCGGCATCGCCGGCGAGAACCAGGCGAGGAGCTCGAGCAAGCCGGGCTCCGTGTCGCAGGCGCTGGGCTCAATCATGGCGGTGCGCGCCGGCATAGGCGCCGGTCTCCGGCTGGAACGGCGACAGCCGGCGCTTGGAGTGGGCGCCGAGGCCCGCCAGCATCGCCTCGATCACGTGGTCGTAGGCGATGCGCAGGCGGCCACCGCTCACCACCTCGACGGGCAGGTGGCGGTTGCCGAGGTGCCAGGCGAGCCGGGCGAGATGGCAGGCATCTGCGGCCTCGATCTCGAGCACGTCCTCCGGCGCGGCGTGCACCGCGAGCCATCCGCCGTCCTCGAACGCGACGCCGTCGCCCTCGGCCAGCGCCGCCGCGTGCGGCAGATCGAGGAGCACCGGCTCGCCGCTGTCGGTCGCGAGCCGGATCCGGCGCCGGTTGCGGTCGAGAAAGCCGAGCGTCAGGCTGCCCAGGGCATCCTTTGCGGGCCAGCTGCCCGCGGCGGCGACGCGGACCAGGCGGCGCATGGTCAATAGAGGAAATACCGCTGCGCCATCGGCAGCACCGTGGCCGGCTCGCAGGTCAGCAGCTCGCCGTCCGCGCGTACCTCGTAGGTCTCGGGATCGACCTGCATCTTCGGCAGCAAGGCGTTGTGGATCATCGCGCCCTTGTCGAGGTTGCGGGTGTTCTCGACCGCGACCAAAGTCCGGCTCAGATGCAGACTGCCGGCCAGATCGTGCTCGAGCGCGGCAGCCGAGACGAACGAGAGCGCGCTGTCGATGCAGGCGCGGCCGAAGGCGCCGAACATGGGCCGGTAGTGCACCGGCTGCGGCGTCGGGATCGAGGCATTGGGATCGCCCATCAGCGCCGCGGCGATGCTGCCGCCCTTCAGCACCAGATCCGGCTTGACCCCGAAAAAAGCGGGCCGCCAGAGCACGAGATCGGCGAGCTTGCCGGCCTCGATCGAGCCGATGTGCGCGGCCATGCCATGGGCGATCGCTGGATTGATCGTGTACTTGGCCACGTAGCGCTTGGCGCGGACGTTGTCGTTGTCACCGGTCTCCTCCGGCAGCCGGCCGCGCTGGCGCTTCATCTTGTCGGCGGTCTGCCAGGTGCGGATGATCACCTCGCCGACCCGGCCCATCGCCTGGCTGTCCGAAGCCATCATGCTGAACGCGCCGAGGTCGTGCAGGATGTCCTCGGCGGCGATCGTCTCGCGCCGGATCCGGCTCTCCGCGAAGGCCACGTCCTCCGGGATCTGCGGATCCAGGTGATGACAGACCATGAGCATGTCGAGATGCTCGTCGATCGTGTTGACCGTGTACGGACGGGTCGGATTGGTCGATGACGGCAGGACGTTCGCTTCGCCGCAGACCTTGATGATGTCCGGCGCGTGGCCGCCGCCGGCGCCCTCGGTGTGGAAGGCGTGGATGGTGCGCCCCTTGAAGGCGGCGATCGTGTTCTCGACGAAGCCCGACTCGTTCAAGGTGTCGGTATGAAGGAGGATCTGGATGTCCATCTGATCGGCGACGGCGAGCGCGCAGTCGATCGCAGCCGGTGTGGTGCCCCAGTCCTCGTGCAGCTTGAGCGCGCAGGCGCCCGCCCAGATCTGCTCGATCAGCGCATCCGGCCGCGACGCGTTGCCCTTGCCGGCGAACCCGAAGTTCATCGGCCACGCCTCGGACGCCTGGAGCATGCGGCCGATGTGCCAGGCGCCGGGCGTGCAGGTGGTGGCGTTGGTGCCGGTCGCAGGACCGGTGCCGCCGCCGAGCATCGTGGTGAGGCCGCTGTAGAGCGCGTCCTCGATCTGCTGCGGGCAGATGAAATGGACGTGGCAGTCGAAGCCGCCCGCGGTGACGATCTTGCCCTCGCCGGCGATCGCCTCGGTCGACGGGCCGATGACGATGTCGACGCCCGGCTGGGTGTCGGGATTGCCGGCCTTGCCGACGCCCGCGATGCGGCCGTCGCGAATGCCGATGTCGGCCTTCACGATGCCCCAGTGATCGAGGATCAGGGCGTTGGTGATCACCGTGTCGACCGCGCCCTGCTCGCGCGTCATCTGCGACTGGCCCATGCCGTCGCGGATCACCTTGCCGCCGCCGAACTTGACCTCCTCGCCGTAGATCGTGCGATCCGCCTCCACCTCGATGAACAGTTCGGTGTCGGCAAGACGCACCTTGTCGCCGACAGTGGGCCCGAACATGTGGGCGTAGGCGTGCCGCGAGATCTGATAGGGCATGGCTCAGATCCACTCGGGCAGGGCGGTGCGGGCGCCCCCGGCATCGCCGGTGTTGGCCGTCCCGGCCGGCTCGATCAGCAGCACCTCGCATTCCTCCTCGGCGACCGGCATGTGCTCGACGCCCTTGGGCACAACGAGCAGCTCGCCCGCGCCGATGGTCACGTCACGGTCGCGAAAACGAATCACGAGGTTGCCTTTGGTGACGACAAACAGCTCGTCGGTGTCGTCGTGCCGGTGCCAGACGAACTCGCCCTGCAGCTTGACCGCCTTGACATGGTAGTCGTTGAGCTTGGCGAGAATCTTGGGCGACCAGTGCTCGCTGAAGCGCGCGAATTTGTCCTCGAGATTGATGACTTGCAAGGGGGTCCCTCCCCGGCTCAACTCTCCGCCTCGCCTTGCTCGAGCGGGCCCATGACCAGACCGTTGAAGCCCCAGATCACGCGCGCGCCCGCGATTGGCACGAGCCGGACCTCGCGCGTCTGGCCGGGCTCGAAGCGCACCGCCGTACCAGCCGGGATGTCGAGCCGATAGCCGCGCGTTGCCGCCCGATCGAATTCGAGCACCGTGTTGGTCTCGAAGAAATGGTAATGCGAGCCGACCTGCACCGGTCGGTCGCCGGTGTTGGCGACCGTGAGCGCGATCGCCGCGCGGTCGGCATTGAGGGTTATCTCGCCTTCCTGGATCAGGTATTCGCCGGGAATCATGGCTCGTTCCGAGCACGGATCGGCTCATGGACGGTGACCAGCTTGGTGCCGTCGGGAAAGGTGGCCTCGACCTGGACCTCGCTGATCATCTCGGCGACCCCCTCCATCACCTGCTCCCGGCTCACGATCTCGCCGCCCTCCGCCATGAGCTCAGCGACACTCCTGCCATCGCGCGCGCCCTCGAGCACGTAATCCGTGATCAGGGCGATCGCTTCCGGATAGTTGAGCTTTACGCCGCGCTCGAGCCGCCGGCGCGCCACCATCGCCGCAACCGCGACCAGCAGCTTGTCCTTCTCCCGCGGGCTCAGGTCCATGATGTCCCCCAGCAAGACCGGATCTGGACCGTTCGGCACCGGCGAAGGTCACCCTTTTCCATGGCGCCTTTGGCCCGGCAATCACCCCCTGCCGCCGACCTGTGACCGACAGATCATTGGCCAGCTCGCGCGTGAAGTCGAGGCGCTGCAGATCGCCAGCGTCGCAGCCTTCCCGCTTCGCCCGCCAACGGAGCACCCCTTGCCGATCTGCCCGGATCGTCCCCATCGACTCTCCCGCGGTCGTGCAACTCTGTCCAGAAAGCAAGTCCCGTACCAGGCGAGACCGCTTCAGGATCGCTCATCCGGCGTGGCGGAGCCAACCGAAGCCCGCGCCCGTCTGACGATGAGTTGCGCAGTCTGCCTCAGACCGGGGCAATCGGTTCACGTGCGCCAGATTGCGGGCACCCGTTCCGGCCAGCCGGCCACCGCATGCCGGAAACGCGCGCAGAACTGCTGCAGCGCCCCGCGCACCGACGCGGGATCGGCCGCGAACCAGCGCACGACGAGCACGGGCCCGATGCAGGTGGCGCCGCTCTGGACATCCGGCGACCCGGCCAGGTCGCGCGCGAGCTCCACCCGACTGTCGGCGTCCGGGCCGACGTAGATGCAGGTCGCGACTGCGCCGGCGCCGCCGAACCCGAACGGCGCATCGAGCAGCGCGCCGGGCTCAGGTGCCAGGCGCAGCGCGTCTGCCCAGGCCAGCCGATGCCCGATGCGGACCTCCCAGCGGTCGTGGAGAATGCCGCTTTGGAAGCGCTCGCCGCGCGCGCGCCGGCCGAACACCAGCATGTCCGCAGCCACCAGGCGCGCCTGAGCCGCAACGTCGACCCGCAGGCGACGGCGGAGGCGTGCGCCATCGAACAGGATCGTCTCCTGCGGCAGCCACTCGAGCCAGGTGTCGTCGGCAAGATCGAGAGCGACATCGACGGTCGCTTCGGCGCCGGCGCTGCGGTAGGCCTTGTCCGCCGCCGGCGAGGTGATCACCGCGGCCGCACCGGTCTCAAGTCGCGCCTCGACCCGGAGCGCATCGCCGCCCACAATGCCCCCGCTCGTATTGAGCAGCACCGCGCACTGCGGCTCACCGGGCCCCGAGCGCGGCAGGAGCACGCGAAGCGGGGCCTTCTGAAACAGCCGTGCCAGGCCTGTCGTCCCCCGATGGGCGAACACCAACCGCGCGGCTCCTTCAGAAAAGTCGTAACGCGCCAGAGCTATGCCTGATCCGCGGCTACGGGGACGCCCGGCGGCGGGCGCGCGGACTGGATCATTCCAGGCGGATGCTGGCGCAGCTGTCAGCACCTGGTGATCGCTCCCGTCGCCCGTTTTCCCCTCACCCGATTTACGGCAGTTCCTGGCCGCTTGCCACGCACGAGGCAGCAGGGGACAATTCCATCCGCAGCGCCATGACCGACCTTGTTAGCCCTGGACGACGCGCGCCTTAGGTCGTCTGCCTGGCCCGCGTCGGGTGACCGTGGCGCGCGCCGCGCGACGAGATGGGGCCGGCATGGGCAAGTGGCGCCGGTCAATCATCCGCCTCGGCTGCGCCCGCCCTGCTCGGATCGGCATGGAGCGTTACCGGGCGCCCGCGCCGTTCGCTCAGACGCTGCAGCACGACGAAGAAGGCCGGCACGAACAGCACCGCGATGCAGGTCGACGCGAGCATGCCGCTCGCCACCGTGATGCCGATCGAGCGCCTGGCGTTGGCGCCGGCCCCAGTGGCGAACACCAATGGGAGCACGCCGAGGATGAACGCGAGCGAGGTCATGAGGATCGGCCGAAAGCGCAGCCGCGCCGCCTCGACCGCCGCTTCCAGGATCTCGATCCGCTGGTTGATGCGCAGATCACGCGCGAACTCCACGATCAAAATGGCGTTTTTGCTCGCGAGCGCGATCAGCAGCACCAGGCCGATCTGCATGTAGAGGTTGCTGGCGACGCCGAGCGGGGTGAGGACGGCGACGGTGCCCAATAGCGCGATCGGTACCGCCAGCAGCACTGCGATCGGCGCGCTCCAGCTCTCGTACTGCGCCGCGAGCGCGAAATAGACCAGCAGCAGCGCGAGCGCGAACACGAAGTAGGCCTGGTTGCCGACCTGCTTCTCCTGATAGGACATGCCAGTCCACTCGTAGCCCATGCCGGGCGGCAGCGTCGCGGCCGCGATCTGCTCGAGCAGAGAGAGCGCCTGACCCGAGCTGAAGTTCTGGGCCTGAGCCCCGATGATCTGCGCGGCCGGACGCAGGTTGTAGAGGCTGATCAGTGAGGGGCCGCTCTCGTAGCTCACCTCGATCATCGTGCCGAGCGGGACCATGTCGCCGTTCGCGTTGCGCACGTAGAGCCGGCTGATCTCCTCGGGCACAACGCGATAGGGGTGATCCGCTTGGACGTAAACCTGGAAGGTGCGGCCGAAGCGGTTGAACTGGTTGACGTAGGTCGACCCCAGGTAGGTCTGGACCGCCGCGAAGACATCGCCAACCGATACCCCGAGCGTCTGCGTCTTCACCCGGTCAACTTCCACGTGCAACTGCGGGGCGCCGGCGCGGAACGGGCTCATGGCCCGCTCGATCCCGGACTGCGCACTGCCTTTCTCGGCCACCGCCCAGCCCACGTTCTGCAATTTCTGCAAGTCGAAGCTGTTGTCCTGGAGCTCGACCTCCAGCTGGAATCCGGCGGCATTGCCGACGCCCTGAATCGATGGCGGCAGGAGTATGAAGCCAACGCCGTCCTCCAGCTTCGACAGCTCGTCGCTGAGCCTGGTGTAGAGGTCCCGCAGGCCCTCGTTCCGGCCCCGCTCGCTCCAGTCCTTGAGGACTACGTAGGTGGCGCCGGCGTTGGCGAGCGAGGCGTTGTTGTCGAGCACCGAGATGCCGCCGATCGCCACCGCGTGCGCGACGCCGGGCGTGCCACGCACGATCGTCGTGATCCGGTCCATCACCTGCTCGGTGCGCTCGAGCGAAGCCCCCTCGGGCAGCTGCACCCCGGCGATCACATAACCTTGATCCTCGATCGGGAGGAAGCTGGTCGGCAAAACTGCAAGACCCCAGACGGCGAGCGCGCCGAGGCCGAGGCCGAAGGCCGCCATGATCAGGCTGTGCCGGACCGTGCGCGCGACGAGCCCGGCGTAGCCGCGCTCGGCGACGGCGTAGATGCGGTTGAAGCCGCGAAAGAAGAAATGGCGTTGCTGCGGCGTCGGGCGCAGCCAAAGCGCGCATTGCGTGGGCTTCAAGGTAGCGGCGTTGATCGCGCTGAGCAGCGCGGTCGCGGCCATCACCAGCGCGAACTGCCGGTACAGCTGCCCGGAGACGCCCGGCAGGAACGCGGCCGGAAGAAACACCGACATCAGGACCAGGGTGATCCCGACGATGGGGCCGAACAGCTCCACCATGGCCTTGATCGCCGCCTCTTTCGGCGGCAGGCCCTGCTCGATGTGGCGCGCGGCACCCTCGACCACCACGATCGCGTCGTCGACCACGATGCCGATCGCGAGCACGATGCCGAAGAGAGTGGCGAGATTCACGCTGAACCCGAGCGCGGCCATGGCCGCGAAGGCGCCGATGATGGTGACCGGCACCGTGGTTGCGGGGACCAGGACGGCACGCCAATCCTGGACGAACACCACGATCACGATCAGGACCAGGACCGCCGCGATGAACAGGGTCCGATAGACCTCGTTGATCGAGGCCCGCACGAACGTCGTGGTATCGAACGGGACGCCGTGGACCAGGCCCGGCGGGAAGGCTTTGCTCAGTCTGTCCATCGTGTCGCGCACGCGCGTGGCGACCTCGAGCGCGTTGGCTTCGGGCAGCTGGAAGATCGCGATGCCGGCGGCCGGCGCACCGTCGAGCTTGAAGAACTGATTGTAGCTCTGCGCGCCGAGCTCGACCCGGGCGACATCCTTCAGTCGCGTGATCCGCCCGGACTCGCCCGACTCGGTCTTGACAATGATGCTCCCGAACTGATCGACGTCCGCGAGACGGCCGGGCACCTCGATCGTGTACTGGAAATCCTGCCCTGCCGGCGCCGGCGGCATCCCGATCTGCCCTGCCGCCACCTGCTGGCTCTGCTGCTGGATGGCGTTGATCACGTCCTGCGGCACCAGATCGCGCGCCTCGAGCTGATCCGGCTTCAGCCAGATGCGCATGCTGTACTGGCCGGCGCCGAAGATGTTGACATTGCCGACGCCGGGCAGGCGCGCGAGCTCGTCCTGCAGGTTGATCGTCGCGTAGTTGCGCAGGAACAGGCTGTCGTAGCGACCATCAGGAGAGCTGAGCGTGACGATCTGGAGGATCGCGGTCGATTTCTTCTGGGTGGTCACGCCCTGCTGCTGCACTGGCGGCGGCAGTGAGGGCAGCGCGATTGCGACTCGGTTCTGTACGAGCACCTGAGCGAAGTCGGGGTCGGTGCCGATGTCGAACGTCACGACCAGCGTGTAGGTGCCGTCGTTCGCGCTGGTGGACTGCATGTACAGCATGCCCTCGACGCCGTTGACCTGCTCCTCGATCGGCAGAGCAACGGTGTCGACCAGCACCCGAGCGCTGGCGCCGGGATAGCGCGCGGTCACCTGCACGGTGGGTGGCGTGATCGGCGGGTACTGCGCGACCGGAAGCTGCAGCAGCGCGACCGCGCCGATCAGGATCATCAGCAGGGCGAGGACGTTGGCCAGCACCGGCCGCTCGATGAAGAATCTGGAGAACATGCCAGGCGGCGCCGCGCTAACGCTGCGCAGCAGGCGGGCGCGCGCCCGCGGGCGTGGCGGTCGGCGTCGTATCCGTGCTCGCCGCTGCCTCGGGGGGCGACGCGGGCGCGGCGGGGGCCTGCTCCACCCTTTGCGGGGCCACCTTGCTGCCGGGGATCGCGCGCTGAATGCCCCCGACCACCACCCAGTCGTCCGCGCTTACGCCCTGCGCGACCACGCGCATGCTGTCGATCAGCGCGCCGATCTGCACCGGACGCTGCTCGACCACGTCCTGCTGGTTGACGACCAGCGCATAGGAGCCCCGCTGGTCGATCCCGAGCGCACGATCCGCGACCAAAAGCGCATTGTCGATCGTGCCGACCGGCACCCGCACCCGCACGAACAGCCCGGGCAGGAAGACGTAGTCCTTGTTCGGGATCGAGCCGCGCGCCTGGAGGGTCCCGGTGCTCTGGTCGACGTCGCTCGCAACGAAATCGAGCGTCGCCTCATGCGGATAGCCAGTTTCGTTTTGGAGGCCGACATCCAGCTTCACCGGCTCCACGCTGGCCAACGTCTTGCCTGCCGCCCGCAGACTTGCGCGAATGCGCAGCACGTCCTGCTCGTTCACGTTGAAGTAGACGTACACTGGGGCGAGCTGCTCGATGGTGGCGAGCTGGGTCGGCGCGCCGGCGCCCACCAGATTGCCCGGGTCGACCTGATGCTGCCCCGATCCGACCGTCGAACGGCGCGACGATCCGGGTGTAGCCGAGGTTGATCTGCGCGATCTTGAGGTTGGCGTTGGCCTCGTTCACCGCGGCCTCGGCGGCGTCGCGCTGCGCCCGCCAGTTCTCCACCTGGGACTGGGACGTCGCCTTCTGCTGGATCAGTCGCTGCTGACGCTCGTACTCCGAGGTCGCCTGGGTAAGCGTCGCCTGCTGCTGCGCGACCGTGGCCTGGGCGAGCTGGACGTTGGCTTCGTAGGGCTCGGGCTCGATCACGAACAGCAGATCGCCCTTCTTTACGATGGCGCCATCTTTGAAGTTCACCGACTGCAAATAGCCTTCGACCCGAGCGACCAGATTGACGCTGTTGCTGGACTGGGTGTTGCCGGTCAGCTCGACGTAGTTG
>JBKPNX010000250.1:0-11512 GCA_046732855.1 Pseudomonadota bacterium | reverse complement strand
CCGTCGGGCAGCGTCCGGCGGGGCCAGGCGCTGGCCGCTTCGGGGGGCGGCAACACCGTCGCATGCGGCATCTGCCACGGGCCTGATTTGAAGGGGCTCGGGCCAATTCCCGGCATTGCCGAGCGCTCCCCGAGCTACGTCGTCCGCCAGCTCTACGACTTCAAGACGGGCGCTCGCGCCGGACCCTGGAGCGCGCTCATGAAGCCGGTCGTCGCAGAGCTCGCCCTCGACGACATGATCTCGCTTGCCGCCTATGCGGCCTCCCTCAGCCCCTGAGCCGGGCAGCCACGGCGCCGCCGCCCGGGACCTCGGCGCGGCCGCGGCGCGAACGAAGCTCGTCCGGCGCTCGCTGCGCCACCGATGGCACGGCCCCGCAGGCCCCAGGAAAACGCCACAGGCCCGCGGCGTCCTTCGGCCGCCTCAATCCAGGTCGCCGAACGTGTCTGGTGAGCGGCAGCAGCTGGGGAACGTACGGCCGTCGCGTCACCCGGCGTTGCCCTGACGTCCGAACCGGGTCCACGAGCGGCCGTGCCGGCCAGGTCGGACGAGACGACCGCGTCGGAGGCGCCTGCGTGCCCAGGGGCTGGCGTTGCCGCCCCGGCAAATACCACGGTCCGCGTGGTGCCGCGCTTTTGCCGCCGGCACCTGATCCCGCGCCAGGGGTGCTCGGGCCGCCGGACCGACGCGGTCGAGCTGCCCGCGATGGTTCAGTGGCGGCCGCGCTCGTCACGACGCCAGCAGGCGCACGCTCGTCCGCAGCAGATGCGCCTGGGCGGCGGGAGCCCCGCTCAGGCGGCCTGGTCTTTCTCGCGGTCCTCGACGCGCCGGGGCTTCAGCTGGACGTTTTCGGGCAGCTTCATGCTTTCGGCGAACTTGGTGCCGGCGAGCTCGGTGTACACCACGCCGCCGCCACGCTCCGTCACGAACTCGACCGCCTGCTTCAGATTGTCGAACAGCGCGGCGTCGACCGTGCATGTCCCCGCCATCGCCCTCTCCCGGATGGTGCACACTGGCGACCATCATCCGCTGCCGGGGTGAACGCGGCATTAACACCTGGCGCTCCCGACCTGCCGGACGCTGGGCGTGCCCGGGGCATGGGTCGCCGATCTGGCCACTGCGCTGGCGCTGTGTCACTCTGTCCCCGTCATCCGGGAGGCGGCGCATGGATTTCGCTTATTCGGCCAAGGTCGAGGCGTTGCGCGAGCGGCTGCGCGCCTTCATGGACGCCCACGTGGTGCCGCGTCTCGCCGACTGGCAGCGCGACGTGGAAGCCGGCGCCTGGCCGCCCTCGATGATCGAGCCGCTGAAGGCGCAGGCCAAGGCCGAGGGCCTATGGAACCTGTTCCTGCCGGGCCTGCGCGAGGGCGAGCCGGGCACGCGCTTGACCAACCTCGAATACGCGCCGCTCGCCGAGATCATGGGCCGCGTGTTCTGGGCCTCGGAGATCTTCAACTGCTCGGCGCCCGATACCGGCAACATGGAGCTGTTGCATCTGTTCGCGACCCCCGAGCAGCGCGCGCGCTGGCTAGAGCCGCTGCTGAACGGCGAGATCCGCTCCTGCTTTGCCATGACCGAGCCCGACGTCGCCAGCTCGGATGCGACCAACATCGCCACCCGAGTCCAACGCCAGGGCGAGGATTACGTGATCACCGGCCGCAAGTGGTTCATCACCAACGCCGCCGACCCGCGCTGCCGGATCTGCATCGTCATGGGGGTGACCGATCCGGCCGAGGAGGCGCATCGCCGCCACTCCATGGTGGTGGTGCCGATGGACACGCCGGGCGTCACCGTGGTGCGCAACCTGCCGGTCATGCACCACGTCGCCCCCGAGGGGCACTGCGAGATGCGCTTTGCGGACGTGCGCGTGCCCGTCACCAATCTGCTCGGCGAGGAGGGCAAGGGCTTCGCGCTCGCCCAGGCGCGGCTTGGCCCTGGGCGCATCCACCACTGCATGCGTTCGATCGGCCAGTGCGAGCTGGCTCTCGAGCTGATGTGCGCGCGCGCCCGCGAGCGCCAGGCGTTCGGCAGGAAGCTGCACGAGCACGGCACGGTCGCCGAGTGGATCGCGCTCTCCCGCATGGAGATCGACCAGGCGCGCCTTCTGGTGCTGCGCGCCGCCTGGCTGATCGACCGGCATGGCAACAAGGCGGCGCGCACGGATGTGTCGATGATCAAGGTCGTGGTGCCGCGCCTGCAGACCACGGTGCTGTCGCGGGCGATGCAGGTCTATGGCGCCATGGGCCTCACCCCCGACACGCCGCTCGCTTTGTTATGGACCTGGGGCCGCGCGTTGCAGTTCGTCGACGGCCCCGACGAGGTCCATCTGCGCACGGTGGCGCGCCATGAGATGCGCGCGCAGGAGCCGAACCACGCCCGCGCCGCCGACTACCTGCTTCCGCCCGAGGCCAGGCAACACGGCTGAGCGCGATGGCTTGGCCCGACGATCCCCTGCCTCCGATCCGCCACGAGCTGCACTTCGGCGATCGGCTGGTGCGCTGCTTCGCCGACCGGCCGAGTAGTCTTTACGGCCTGCTCGAGACCACCGCCCTGCGCGATCCGGATGCGCTCGCTCTGGTCGGCGGTGAGACCCGCCTGAGCTATGGCGATCTTGCCGGGCAGGTCGAACGCTTGGCCGCCGGCGTGGCCGCGCGCGGCGTGGCGCCAGGGGACCGGGTCGCGCTCCTGATCGGCAATCGTCCGGAGTTTGTGATCACGCTGTTCGCCGTGGCCCGCCTGGGCGCGGTCGCGGTGCCGCTCAGCGTGCGCGAGCAGGCGCCGGGCCTGCGCTACATGCTCGTGCACTCCGGTGCCAAGCTGTTGATCTACGAGGCCGATTTTGACGACCGGGTGCCACATGACGGCAGGCGGGATCAGGTCGCGCTGGGCAAGGCATTTGGCGGCGGCGACTTCGCACTGCTGCTGGACGGGCGCGCCGAGGCGCCCCCGCCGCATCGTCCCGACGAGGAGGACGTGGCGATCATCGTCTACACGTCCGGTACCACCGGTCGCCCCAAGGGCGCGATGCTGACCCACCTCAACATCGCCCACTCGGTCACGCACCGCGCGCTCTGCCGCAGCCTCGGGCCAGACGATCGCGCGCTCCTCGCGGTGCCGGCGAGCCACACCATCGGCCTGGTCGCGACCGTGCTGGCGATGATCCATGTCGGCGGCAGCACGGTCATGATGCGCGCCTTCAAGGCGCGGCACTTGCTCGAGCTGGTCGCCGCCGAGCGGGTCACCGTCACCAACATGGTGCCGGCCATGTATCAGCTCTGCCTGCTGGAGCCGGACGTCGAGGCTTTCGATCTCTCTTCCTGGCGGAGGGGTGTCTGTGGCGGCGCTCCGATCACGGAAGCAGCGATCGCGCGGCTCGCCGAATGTCTGCCGCGCCTGGAGCTCGGCAACGGCTACGGTGCGACCGAGACCACCGCTGGAGTCGCCCTGACCCCGCTCGGGCACGCGGCGCGTCACCCGAATAGCGTCGGCCGGGTCGTGCCCTGCGCCGAGGTGCGGATCATGGACGAGGCCGGACGCGAGGTGCCGCCGGGCGAGGCGGGCGAGATCTGGATCAGAGGGCCGATGGTGGTGCCGGGCTATTTCGCCGATGATGCCGCGACCCGCGAGGCGTTCGTCGCAGGTTTCTGGCGGTCCGGCGACATCGGCGCGATCGACGAGGCGGGCTTTCTTCGGGTCTTCGACCGCCTCAAGGACATGATCAACCGCGCCGGCTATAAGGTGTTCAGCGCCGAGGTCGAGAACGTGCTGAGCCAGCATCCGCTGATCGCAGAGGCCGGGGTCGTCGGGCGACCCGATCCCATTCTTGGCGAGAAGGTGCATGCGTTCGTCACCGCCCGCGACGACAGGCTGGGTGATGAGGACGTGCGCGCGTTCTGCCGGGAGGAGCTCGCGGACTACAAGGTGCCGGAGTTTGTGACCATCGGCACCGAGCCGCTGCCGCGCAACGCCAACGGCAAGCTGCAGAAGGATGTCCTGCGCCGCCGCGCGGCGGCGCTGGCGCAATGACCGCGGCGGTGATCACCGGCGCCGCCGGCGACTTGGGGCAGGCGCTCGCCGAGGCGTTTCTTGCCGAGGGTTATCGGGTCTACGGCGGCGACATCGCGCCGGTCGGGCCGCGCCGCGGGCTGGTGCCCGTGCATCTGGACGTGACCGAGCGCGCCGGCGTCTCTGCGCTGGCTGAGCGCGCTGCGGCCGAAGCCCGGCAACTGAAGCTCTGGATCAACGCCGCAGGCATCCTTCGCGTGGTCAAGGTGAGCGAGGCCGATGACCTGGACTGGGAGCGGATCATCGCGGTCAACCTCACGGGCACGTTCCACGGCTGCGCCGCCGCGCTTGCGGTGATGAGCCGGGAAGGCGGCGGCCGGATCGTCAACCTCGGCTCGCTGTCCGGCCAGGTCGGCGGCACCGCGCTGCACCCGGCCTACGGCGCGTCCAAGGCGGGCGTGCACGCGCTGACCCGGACCTACGCGCTCGAAGGCGCCAGATATGGGGTCTATTGCAACGCCGTGGCGCCCTCGGTGATCGAGGGATCGATGGCCAGCCAGCTGAGCGAGCGGCAGCGCGAGCAGCTCGCGCGAGCCAACCCGCTGCGCCGCCTCGCCCGCATGCCCGAGGTGGTCGCCGCGGTGCGCTATCTCGCGAGCGAGGCGGCGAGCTACACCAACGGCGTGATCCTGCCGGTCAACGGCGGCTCGTACCTGTCGTGATGGGCGTGGAGTAATTCGGCCACGGGCGGCGGCCCGCATCTTTCGGGAGGAGCTCGGATGAGCGATCGGTTCAACTTGAACGGCCGCGTTGCCCTCGTCACCGGCGCCTCGCAGGGACTCGGCCAGCGCTTTGCCCGCGTTCTGGCGGAGCACGGCGCCGCGGTCGGCCTCGCCGCGCGCCAGCTGGACAAGCTCGCCGCGCTCGAGCGCGAGATCGGAGACGGCGGCGGCCGGGTCACGAGCGTCGTGCTCGACGTGACGGACCACGCGAGCATCGAGCGGGCGATGGCGGCCGTCGAGGACGCGCTCGGCCCGATCGACGTGCTGATCAACAACGCGGGCGTGGCCGTATCCAAGGGCGTGCTCGAGCAGACCGAGGCCGACTGGGACAAGGTGATCGACACCAACCTCAAGGGTGCATTCTTCGTCGCGCAGGCGGTCGCCAAACGCATGGTCGCGCGCGACTCGCAGCCGGCCTGGGGCGGCAACATCGTGAACATCGCCTCGGTGCTTGCGCTCGACGTGATCGGCCATCTCGCGCCGTACGCAGCATCCAAGGGCGGCCTGTGGCAGCTGACCAGGACCATGGCGCTCGAGCTCGCCCGCCATGACGTGCGGGTCAATGCGCTGGCGCCCGGCTACATCGTGACCGAGATCAATCGCGAGTTCCTCGAGACCGGGAGCGCGGGCGAGCGCATGAAACAGCGCATCCCGCAGCGGCGCTTCGGCGCGCCCGAGGACCTGGACGGCGCGCTCCTGCTGCTCGCCTCGGACGCCTCGCGCTACATGACCGGCGGCATCATCGTGATCGACGGCGGCCTGATGCTGGCTTGAGCCTAAAGCCCCAGCTGGGTTCGGATCGCGCGATCGACCGCGCTCATGTCGGCCGGGTCAAGGCGACCGATCTGGCCGCGCAGCCTCAGCTTCGAGGCCGTCGCGATCTGGTCGGCCATGGCTTTGCGCCGCTGACCATCGAGCGTCACGTAGGCTTCGCCGGGGTAGAGACGATCGATTCGACCCGTCAGTGGCACGACCTGGACCCGGTTGAGCATGCGGTTTGCCGCATCATTGCTGACCACGATTACGGGACGAGTCTTGCGGATTTCGCCGGCCGTGGCGGGGTCGAAGGCGACCCACCAGACTTCGCCGCGGCGCGGCTCATCTCGGGTCGTCGGCGACATCGCTGACCAGACCTTCGACCCACTCCTTCGCCTCTCTTTCTCGGGCTTCGTCCGCGGCCATCGCGCGATAGCCTTCCTGGAGCCCATCCTCGACTACGTGGGGCTTCGCCAATTCATTGATGAATCGGCTGATACGACGCCGGCCCACGACTCGATGCAGGCCATCGTAGACCTCCTCGTCCACCGTGATCGTAAGCTTCTTATGCATCTACTGGCTCCTCATACGTGTTGGATACGTATATAAGGCGCCCCTGATGCTGGCAACAACTCGTCCGCCCCGGACCAGAGCGCACGTCCGTCGATCAATCACATCCGTGGCCTATACCTCTGGGCGGCGCGGCGATAACCAACCCGGCAAGACCGTGCGTTTCGCTCTTACACCGCGCCTGAGCGGGCCACCTCGATCCGGTCCTCGATGCTGTGGCCGCGCTTGGGCACCAGCATCGTGCGCTTGAATTCCATGACCAGCGTGCCGTCGGCCTTGTTGGCGCGGGTCGCGATGGTCACGATGCCCTGGGTCGGGCGCGACCTGGATTCGCGTTTCTCCAGCACTTCGGATTCGGCGTAGAGCGTGTCGCCGCTGAACACCGGCGCCGGCATGCGGATGTCGGTCCAGCCGAGGTTCGCGATCGCCTGCTGGCTGACATCGGCCACCGACATGCCGGTGACCACGGCGAGCGTCAGCGCGCTGTTGACGATCGGCTGGCCGAACTCGGTGTGGCGCGCGTACTCGCGATCGAAGTGCAGCGGGTGCCGGTTCATCGTGAGCAGGGTGAACCAGGTGTTGTCGGCCTCGGTGATGGTCCGCCCCGGCCGGTGCTCGTAGACGTCGCCGACCGTGAAGTCCTCGAAGCAGCGGCCGTAGGTTTCGCGGTAACGCTTGTCGCCGACCTTGCGCGCCTCTGCGACCATGCGATCCTCCTTCAGGCGACGCCGGTCGCCGCCGCGATCGCGAGCGTGCGCCGGGCGCTGCGCACGACCGGCAGCTCGATCAGCTTGCCATCGACCACGACGAGGCCGTCCCGGGCCGCCTCGAACGCGGCGATCACTTTCCGGGCATAGGCGATCCGCACCGCATCGGGCGTGAACGCCGCATTGATCGGCCCGAGCTGCCTCGGGTGGATCGCCGCCTTGCCGGTGAAGCCCAGATCGCGCACGCGGCGGCATTCCAGGGCGAGCCCGGCCTCGTCGTCGAGATCCAGATACGGCACATCGATCGCGTCCAGGCCGGCGCTCGCCGCGGCGTGCACCACGCGGCTGCGCGCGTACAGCAGCGAGGTGAAGTCCAGAGCCGAGCCCAGCTCCGCCGCCATGTCGACCGCGCCGAACAGGAGCGATCTGATCCTGGGGCAGGCAGCGGCGATCGCGCGCGCCTGATCCAGCCCGGCGTTGCTCTCGATGATCACGTGCAGGCCGACCGGGCGCGCCGCGCCCTGCAACAGGGCATCGACGATCCGCACCTCGTCGGCGGACTCGACCTTGGGCAGCATGACGCCATCCGGCGGGCTCGGATGCTCGACGATCGCGAGCAGGTCCTTGAGCCCGAACGGCGTCCGCATGCCGTTGATGCGCACCAGCCGCTCGATGCGATCCGGGCGCGCGCCGTCGAACAGGGCCATGGAACGGGCGCGCGCGTCGTCCTTGTGCGCCGGAATCACCGCGTCCTCGAGGTCGAGCGTGACCATGTCGGGTCCGGCGGCGAGCGCCTTCGCGAACCGGTCCGGCCGCGTGCCCGGCACGAACAGCAGATTGCGCCGCGGCTGGATCGTCTCGGTCATCGGATCGCGTCCTGCTGAGCGCCCGGCGAGCGCTGCTTCCGGCGTCATTTGTCACCGCGCCCACCGATCCGTCCAGAGCGGCGATGGATCGGGGTGGTCGCGCCGGGTCGGCCGGCCACCGCAGCTCGCGATCCCCGCACGGCTCAGGCCGCGCCACCGCTGCGCTTGCCCGGCGTGAGGATCGCGCTCAGCGGGGCAATGTGGGCAAGGGAACGCGCGGTGCGAATGCTGCGACCCGACAACAAGGCCAGGGCGGGTTCGATCCTCCGCCGATTGCGAAGCCAAATGTTGGGCGAAGCGGACGGCATGGAAGTCGCGAGGCGATGAGGCAGCGAGCCAAAACGGCTCACTGAATGCCACGGCATGCAAGTTGCGGGGCGATGCCGTATAGTGCGGGGTTAACTCGAGGCCGCGCGTCAACGCAATGACGGAGGGGGAGGCGATGAGCGGGCAACTGCAGGGCATCATCCCGCCGATGACCACGCCGTTCGATGGCGACGGCGCGATCGATGAGCGTGCGGTGCGCGCGCAGGTACGCTGGCTGCTCGCGGCGCGCGTGCACGGTCTCGCGGTCGGCGGCAGCACCGGCGAGGGCCAGACGCTCGATCAGGACGAGCTGCGCCGCGTGGTGGCCACGGTCGCGGAGGAGGCCGCCGGCGCCGTTCCGGTCGTCGCCGGGATCATCGTCGACAGCACGCGCGATGCGATCCGCCGCGGCCAGGTGCTCGGCGACCTTGGGGTCGCCGCCTTGCAGGTGACGCCGGTGCATTACCTGTTCCGGCCGGACGACGCCGCCATGCTCGAGCACTTCCGGGCGATCGCCGAGGCGACCGGACTGCCGATCGTGATCTACAACGTGGTCCCGTGGAGCTATCTGTCGCCGGAGCTGCTCTGCCGGATCCTGCGCCAGGCGCCGGGCGTGATCGGGGTCAAGCAGAGCGCCGGCGACCTCAAGCTGCTCGCCGATCTGCTGCTCGCGGCGCCGGCCGGCATCCGCATCTTCAGCGCGGTCGATGCGCTGCTCTATCCGTCGTTCGCGCTCGGCGCCCATGGCTCGATCGCGGCGATCCTCGCGGCCGCGCCGCACGCCTGCGTCGAGCTGTGGGATGCGGTGCAGCGGGGCGATCACGCCAGCGCGCATGAGGTGCACCGGCGGCTGCTGCCGCTGTGGAACGCCATGGTCGGCGACAACCTGCCCGCCTGCACCAAGCATGCCCAGACTCTGCAGGGCTGCCCCGGCGGCCTACCGCGCGCCCCGATGCCGGTCGCGTCGGCCGCCCAGCAGCGCGCGATCGCCGCCGCGCTCGAGGGCCTCGGCGCAGTCCGCGCGGCCGCCGAGTAGCGAGGCATCGGACCATGCTGGAGTTCGTCCATGACGCCTTGCCGGGCCGGGTGGTGTTCGGCGCTGGCAGCCGCGCGCGCCTGGCGGACGAGGTGACCCGGCTCGGCGCAGAGCGGGCGCTGCTGGTCAGCACGCCCGGCCATCGCCGGCTCGCCGAGGATGCGGCGGAGCGGCTCGGCGCCAGGGCGGCCGGGATCTGGGACCGCGCCCGGATGCACGCGCCGATCGAGAACGCAGAAGCCGCGCGCGCGGAAGCCCGCCGCGTCGGGGCGGACGCCTGCGTCGCGCTCGGCGGCGGCACTCCGATCGGCCTCGCCAAGGCGATCGCGCTCGAGCTGGGCCTGCCGATCGTCGCCGTGCCGACCACTTATGCCGGCTCCGAGATGACCCCGGTGCTCGGGATCACCGAAGGCGGCGTCAAGCGCACCCGGCGCGACCTGAGGATGTTGCCGCGGACCGTGATCTACGACCCCGAGCTCACCTTTAGCCTGCCGGCCGCGGTCTCGGGGCCGTCCGGCATGAACGCGATCGCCCACTGCGTCGAGGCGCTGTACGCGACGGACGCCAATCCGCTCACCTCGCTGATCGCCGAGGAGGGCATCCGGGCGCTGGCGAAGAGCCTGCCCGCGGTGGTTCGCGAGCCGGCGAACCTCGAGGCGCGCGCCGACGCCCTTTACGGCGCCTGGCTCGGCGGCGCGGCGCTGGCCGCGGTCGGCATGGCGCTGCACCACAAGCTCTGCCACGTGCTGGGCGGCAGTTTCGATCTGCCACACGCCGAGGTGCACACGATCGTGCTGCCGCACGCGACCGCGTACAACCGCACCGGCGCGCCCGCGGCGATGGCCCGGATCGCACGCGCGCTCAGCGCCGAGGACGCGGCGCAGGGCCTGTTCGACCTCGCCGCCGCGCTCGGCGCCAGGCAGAGCCTCGCTGAGATCGGCCTGCGCGAGGAAGACTTAGATCGCGCGGCCAACCTCGCTGTCGAGAGCCCCTACCCGAACCCGACCCCGCTCACCCGCGAGGACATCCGTGCCCTGCTCGACGACGCGTACCACGGCCGGAGGCCGGCCCGTGACGACTAGGCGTATTTACCTCGCCGGGTCGCTGCCTCGGCCGCGGCCTTTCGGCTGTGTCGTGGGCCCCTCGCCGAACCAGTTGGTCACCGCGTCAGGGGACCGGTTTGCATTGGTTGCCTATGCAGACGCCGCCTTGGCCCGGACTAAAGTCGTACAATATGATCACGTTGCCGTTATTTGGCACTGTCCATAAGTTTCCGTTGGCACCGCCCTGATCCTTAGGGACGTCAAAGACTTTGTTCCCGCCACCCACGGTGAAGTCTGAACCTACCTTAAGAGTGGGTCCATAGAATGGGTACAATTTACCCGGCTCCGACGTGCCAATAATCAAGAACTCTATGTTCTTGCCGGCTATGCCATACCCGGCCGACTTCTCTGCCAGCTCACGCAAGGCCTCCTGCACTGTTGCCTTCTCGAACGGTAAGAGCTGCATTGGCTCTATTTCCTTTTCCTGACCACTCGCCGAGGATTCCAAGGACGTGCTACCAATAGCCGCCAGAGCTACCGCAAACCCCAACGCTCTCCACCGACGGCTGTTTGTCTCCTGTAGATCGCGACCAGTCATGTCCTACTCTCCCTCGTTGCGCCCCGGGGGGCTAGAAACTCAGCGTTAGCCGAACGAAGACAGCTCGTTCCGGAACGTACATTGGCGCTCTCACGATTCCAACCTCGGATGTTGCCGCCGATGTGCGAAAATTATCGTCTTGAAAATTGAATTTGGAATCTAGCAGGTTGGTTCCCTCAAGACTAATTACGCCAGCCCGTCTAGGAATGCGGTAACCCAGAAACGCGTCGACAACGAAGAAGGTATCATCGTCCTCACTCCTCCTCACCTCGAAAGTGGGCGGCGCTAGACTTCGCTGCCGCACGTTTTGATTCACTAGCGTACCGATCACCCCGCCAAATACGCCTGATCGCCCAAAGTAACGCAGAGATACTGGGACGCTTACTGTTTCGACCCGCCTCGGCGTAGAGCGAGCAGCGTTAAAGATTTCGTCCTTTGTCTTGAACCAGTCGTATAGAAATTCGACTCCCAACACCCAGTTATCGGACACGGCCCAATTGGCATATGCGTGGATGTTCTTCTCATCTCCGTCCTCATGGAGAACGTTTCCCCGTAGAAAGAAGGGTACGTCTACCTGCCTCCAAAATGTTTGAGCTCCAGCAAAGATGTCCCGCCTCAACCGTGCATCAATGCCTACCCCGGCAAGTGCGCTCTTCGTACCGTCAAACTCATCGAAAAATTGATTAAAGCCGGATACTTGGGTCGGCTCAAGTCCTTGGTCAAATACCTGCGTTGGCTTCACCGCTTTGAAAGCGGCCGCCCTAAAAAGAAGGTTATCGGTAACATTCCACTGGAGTCCAAGCTTTGGGTTCACCCTGCTGAACTCGTAGGTGCCCTCTTCATATG
>JBKPNX010000249.1:0-44342 GCA_046732855.1 Pseudomonadota bacterium | reverse complement strand
GCCCTTATCCTGGCTACATAGGCTCGGAGAGCATCGGACAGCGCCTGACGCTCGGCGTCGGTGCGCTCCTGCGTGGGATTTTCCCTGTGGGTCATGTGGTCACCTTTTGGTTGCATGTTCTGTTTTCTCTTTCATCACCTTGGAAAAGACCCCGGCCCCGAAGGGCCAGGGGAATTTCCAAAAGGTGAGAAGGGCGAAGAGACGGGTGGCCTAAAACACCAATCTCTTGCATCATTATTATACTCGTCGGACTGCAAAACTCGCGTGCGGGAACCCGCAAAAATTTTGAGGAGTTGGCCACCGCAGCGCGTCGCGAAAACCCGCCAAGTCATTGAAATCGTTCATCATGCGGCCTGTTTATCCGCATATATGTGGAGCAGCGTCTGGACCTTGGGTAGCGACCACCCCGTGCGCTGAATGGGGCGCGGCGCCCCGGGCGCCGTCGCGGTCCTGCCATTGTGACTTGAGGTTGCGCCGCAATTCCCATGCGCAGCGCGCGATCGAGCGGCCCGCCATGGCTCATGACAAAGGCCGCAATCTACCTGTAGGATGGAGTCGACCGACCCAAGCGATGCGCTGCGACGCGTCCCGATCGCGCCGGCCGCTTGCCTGTCTCGGAGCCCGACCATGCAGGTGCCCTTCCAGATCCGCTTCCACAACATGGCGGCGTCGGCGGCGATCGAGGCGAGGGTGCGCGAGCGAGTGGCCCGCCTGGAGCGGTTCTCGGACGACATCGTGTCCTGCCGGGTGACGGTCGAAGCGCCGCACAAGCAGCCGCATCGCAGCACCGTCGGCATCACCGTCGACATCGGCGTGCCCGGGCGCGAGATCGTGGTCAAACGCGAGCTGCGCCATCACGAAGCGCGCGACGATGCCTACCAGGTGATCGGGGTCGCGTTCGATGCCGCCGAGCGCCAGCTGGAAGAGCATGCGCGCATCCGGCGCCGCACCGTCAAGACCCACGACGGCCCGACCTACGCGCGCGTGGCGCAGCTCTATCCGGAGCAGAACTACGGCTTCATCGAGACCCCCGGCCGGCTGAATGTCTATTTCCATCGCGTCGTGGTCGAGGACGACGGCTTCGACCGGCTGACGGTCGGCAGCGAGATCATGTACTCGCTGGCCGACGCCGAGGGTCCGATGGGACCGCAGGCGAGCCGCGTGCGCCTGCTGCGCGGGGGTCACTCCGTGCGCTGAGGCGACATTGCCGCGCGGCCCCGCGGGCGACCGATCTGATCACGGCAGCGCGGTGCGGCCGCCGTCGACCACCAGCTCGGTGCCGGTGATGAAGGACGCCTGGTCGGAGAGCAGGAACAGGCACGCGCCCGCCATGTCCTCGGTCGTGCCCACCCGGCCGAGCGGCACGCCCGCTGCGGTCGCCCGCTTGAGCTCCCGGATCCTCGTTCCAGCGCGCCTGCATCGGACTCTCGGTGGCGCTCGGCAAGACCACGTTGGAGCGGATCCCGTCCTTGGCGAACTGGATCGCGATCGACTTCGAGAGCGCCAGGATCCCCGCCTTGGACACCTGATAGGTATCCTGGGGCCGGTCGTCGCCGCGCAGGCACTGGGTCGAGGAGAAGTGCACCATCGCGCCGCCGCCGGACTTCCGCATCAAGGGGATCGCGTGACGCGCGGTCAGCATGCAGCCGGTCAGATTGATCGCGATCACCCGGTTCCACACATCGAGCTCGACCTCCAGCAGCGAGCGGTCGCGCCCGAACCACAATACGCCGGCGGCATTCACCAGATAGTCGAGGCGGCCGGTCGCGGTGTAGACGCTGCCGATCACCTCGCGCACGAAGCGGTCGTCGCTGACGTCGCCCCGATGGAACAGCGCGTCGTCGAGCGCCTCGGGCCGGTCCTTGAGGTCGATCCCGGCGACCATCGCGCCCGCGGCAAGCAGCTCGCTTGCGATCTGCAGGCCCACGCCGCCGCCGGCGCCGGTGACCACCGCGGTCCTGCCGGCGAATCCCTCCCGGCGGGCCATCGCCTCAGGCCCGCTCGAAGCCGCGGATCAGCTCGTGGTCGGTCACCCGCCGGTCGTACTCGAACTGCTCCCAGCGGCCGGCGTGCAGGTAGTGCTCGACCACCGCATCGCCGAATGCCGCGCGCAGCGCCGCCGAGCGGTCGAAGCACTCCAACGCCTCGCGCAGCGTCTTCGGCACCTCGCGGATCTCCCTCGCCTTGTAGGCGTCGCCGGCAAACGCCGGCTCCAGCTCGAGCCGGTGCCCGATGCCGTGCAGGCCGGCGGCGAGCAGCGCGGCGCAGGCGAGATAGGGGTTGGTGTCGGCGCCCGGGATGCGGCACTCGACCCGAAGCGAGGGGCCGTGGCCGACCACCCGGAACCCCGTGGTGCGGTTATCCCGGCTCCAGACCGCCTTGGTCGGCGCGAACGAGCCGGCCTGGAAGCGCTTGTAGGAGTTGATGTAGGGCGCAAGGAACAAGGTGATGTCGCGGGCGAGCGCGAGCTGGCCGGCGAGGTAGTGCTCGAACAGCGCGCTCTGGCCGTCGCCGTCCGCGAACACCGGCGCGCCGGCCGGGTCCACGAGCGAGGTGTGGATGTGGCAGCTGCTGCCGGCGAGGCCGTAGTCCCATTTCGCCATGAAGGTCACGCACTTGCCCTGCAGCAGCGCGATCTCCTTGACGCCGTTCTTGTAGATGACGTGCCGGTCCGCCATCTCGAGCGCATCCGCGTAGCGCAGATTGAGCTCGGCCTGACCGGGGCCCCATTCGCCCTTGGACGACTCGACCGGAATGCCGGCGCCCTCCATGCCGTTGCGGATCACGCGGATCAGGCCCTCTTCCTTGCTCGTCTGCAGGATGTGGTAGTCCTCGATGTACCAGCCGGCGGTCTCGAGGCCTTTGTAGCCTTTCTGCCGGGCGCTCCTGTACGGCTCGTCGAACACGTAGAACTCGAGCTCGGTCGCCATGTTGGCGCGGTAGCCGAGAGCCTCCGCGCGCTCGATCTGGCGGCGCAGGATCGAGCGTGGTGCATGGGCCAGCAGCTCGCCGTTATGGTCGACCACGTCGCCGAGCACGAGCGCGGTGCCATCCAGCCAGGGAATCCGGCGGAGCGTCGCGAGGTCCGGCCGGATCGCGAAGTCGCCGTAGCCGAGGTCCCACGACGCCGCCGCGTAGCCCGGCACCGGCTCCATCTCCATGTCGACCGCAAGCAGATAGTCGCAGGCGTGCATCTCGTGCGCCGCCTGCTCGACGAAGAACCGCCCGCTCACGCGCTTGCCGATCAGCCGGCCCTGCATGTCGGCGAAGCACACCAGCACGGTGTCGATCGCCCCCGCGGCGACCTGCTCGTTCAGCGCGTCGAGGTCAAGATTGCCGGCCATGGCCGCCAGATCCTCCTTTGGCGACCCTGACCTACCCGAAGTCGGCATTCGCCAGCAAGCCGTCGCGCAGCGCGTGGAGAGGCGCAGACGTCCCGCGGCCAGCTCACGCCCTGCGTGCGCGCTCGCGTGGGGTGTTCTAGGCCTCGCCCGATGCCTCTGCCGATGGTCGCCATCGACCCGTACCCGCGCCGCGGGTCGCGCTAAGATGACGGCTCTGATCGCAGGAGGAGCCATGGCCACGGCTGCGCGCGAGCAGCCGGCGACGAGCCGGCCATGATGACGCGCACGGCGGCGATGTAACCTCGGGGGTAGCCGTTGACGCGGGTCCGCAAAGCTCCTGCACGGCCGATGAAAGACGCCAGGCACTTTCGAGCCGAGACAGGCGCGCCGGCGCTGGCCGCGCGGCGCGGATGGCAGGCCGAGGCGCGTTGCGAGAGGCGCCCTGGGCGATAGCACCGGGGCCGCCTGGAGCGCTACGTCAAGCGGCGGCTGACCTGCAATCCTGACGCTCGGCCACGGCGTTCAGTCGTCGTCGAACAGAATCCGCTCCGCGGCGCCATCCAGGTCATCAAACTGGCCGCTGCGCAGCGCCCACAGGAAGGCGGCGAGGCCGAGCCCGCCGAGCGCCAGCGCGATCGGGACCAGGTAGACCAGCACGCTCATCCGCGCCTCCAGCCGAGCCGGAGCGCGTTGCCGACGACCAGGAGCGACGAGACCGACATGGACAGCGCGGCGACCAGGGGGGTGGCGAAGCCGAGCACGGCGAGCGGCACCGCGAACACGTTGTAGGCGATGGCCAGACCGAGGTTCTGCCTGATCAGACGATCGGCGCGGCCGGCGACCTCGAGCACCTCGACCACCGGCGCCAGGCGATCGCCCTGAAACACCGCGTCGGCAGCATTCTGGCTGATGTCAACCGCGGAGGCGGGCGAGAGCGAGACGTGCGCTGCGGCAAGCGCCGGGGCATCGTTCAGGCCGTCGCCAACCATGAGCACGCGCCGGCCGGCGTCAGCGAGCGTTTCGAGGCGCGCGGCCTTGGCGGCGGGCGTGCAGGCGGCGCGCCAGTGCTCGATGCCGAGCGCACGCGCGATCGCCGCGACGATCGGGGCGCGGTCGCCGGACAGCAACTCGATCGCGCAGCCACGCGCCTTCAGGCTCGCGACGACCGCGGACGCGTCGGCGCGCAACGTGTCATGAACCGGAAGGCAACCGGCGGGGCACCGGGGCGTGCCAGCCAAAGCTCGGAGCCGGCGGCGTCGTCGTCGGCATCGGGCACGCCGCAGAAGGCGCGGTTGCCGAGCCGGACCTCGCCCTCCGGCCCCTGCCGGCGCGGGCCGGAGCCCGGCACCTCGACGACGCCGGCCACCGCGGGCACATCCGAGGCCGCGGCGGCGAGGGCCGGGGCGAGCGGATGACGGCTCGCGGCGGCGAGCGATGCGGCCAATCTAAGGGCAGAGTGATCGATCGGATTGTTGCGGTCCAACGTCGGCCGACCGAGCGTGAGCGTCCCGGTCTTGTCGAGCACCACCGTGTCGATCCGCGCCAGGCGCTCGAGCGCGGTGGCGGACTTGAGCAGGATGCCGCTGCGCAGCAGGCGGCCGCTCGCGATCACCTGCGCGGCCGGCACGGCGAGCCCGAGCGCGCACGGGCAGGTGATGATCAGCACCGCGATCGCTTAGAGCAACGCGACCTGCCAAGGCGCGCCGACGAACAGCAGCCAGCCGAGGAAGGTCGCGAGCGCCAGGCCATGCACTGTGGGCGCGTAGAGGCGCGCGACGCGATCGGCGAGCACCACGTAGCGCGCCGCTGCTCGGCGAGTTCCATCAGCCGCACGATCTCGGGGAGCAGCGTGCTCTCCCCGGTCGCCGTCACTTCGAGCTTAAGCGGTGCACCGAGATTCAGCGTCCCTGCAAACACCGGGTCGCCCGGGCGGACCGCCCGCGGCACCGTCTCGCCCGTGATCGGGCTCGTGTCGACCTCCGAGACGCCCTGGCTGACCCGGCCGTCGACGCCGATCCGTTCGCCCGCGGCCGCGAGCACATGGGCGCCCGGCAAGACCTGCGCCGCCGGCACAGCCCGCTGCCGGCCGTCCGGCTCGAGCACCGTGACCGCGCCGACGTCGAGCGCCAGGAGCCGCTCGGCCGCGGAGCGCGCCCGACCTCGCGCGCGCCGGTCGAGGTAACGCCCGATCAGGAGGAAGAACAGCAGCATCACGGCCGAATCGAAGTACGCGTGCTCGCCGCCGCGTGCGGTCTCGAACAGGCTCATGGCGCATGCGAGCACGATGCCGACCGAGATCGGCACGTCCATGTTGGTCCGTCTGTGCCGCAGCGCCTCCCATGCCGAAGTGAAAAACGGCCGGCCGGCATAGACCACGACGGGCAGCGCGATCAGCGCGGAGAACCAGTGCAGGAGCGCGCGCGTCGCCTCGCCCATGCCCTGGACATGGCCCGCCCAGACCGAGACCGAAAGCAGCATGATGTTGCCGGCGGCGAAGCCCGCCACGGCCATGGCGCGAAGCAGCTGACGCTCGGTGGCATCGTCGCCGCCCTTGATCTGCTCGGGATCGTAGGGCACGGCGCGAAAGCCGAGGCCGGCGAGGGTCGCCATCAACCGCCGGGCGATCTCGCTCGGCCCGCGCCACGTGACCGCAAGGCGCCGGGTCGTGAAGTTGATCCGCGCCGCGGCGACCGCGGGATCGACCAAGAGGGCCCACTCGATCCGGCGCACGCAGCCGCCGCAGTGGATGCCATCGACCATCAGGTGCAGCGTGTGCCGGCCGTCGGCGGCCGGCGTCACGTACGGTGACACGTCGAGCGCAAGCACCTCGCCCGCGGCCTCCGGCGCTATGGTGTGGACCGCAGCGGGCGGGGTCATGGCTCGAGGTATACGCGTCGGTTAACGCGGTATGTGTCGCCGCCGCTTTGCGCGACGAGGCGCAGGTCCCAGACCCCGGCCAACGGCAGCGCGGCCTCGGCGCGATACACCCCGGCATGGATGTGGGGCACTTCGAGCGCGACGTCGTGCCCGGCCTCTGTCGGTCGGATGAACACGGCGGTGACCTCGGCATCTTCGATCAGGTTGCCGTAGGTAGGCGAGCTGAAAGGCGATCAGGACGCCCATCGTGAAGCCCACCAGCCCCCACGCGAGGGCAGCGATGATGAAGAGGCGGACACTATCCTCGTCGTACGCCGCCCGCGCGGACAGGTCCCGCCCTGCAGGCACCGCGACCGATGCTACCATGGATCCTCCCCCTGGGTCGCAGCACGACAGCGGGCCCTTGCCCCCCACCTCGCTGTCGGTCGGCGTCCGACGGCTGCTAGTGGCATGGTGAGCCGTACAATGGCCTTGATCCAAGTCAAACCGCGGCCGCAATATCCGGGCTTCGGCGAGACGTGGCGCGGTTGCGATTTGATGCTGATCAAAGGCGCGGGCGGCGACTGCTGGTAACGGTAATGTCGCCGCAAAGGCCGCTGAGTCGCGATCCAAGAGGACTGGCGATGGCTGAGGTGGTGACATCCTTCGATGTGGTCGTGCCGGAGATCCGGAGGGTCGACCTCGCGCGGCCCTGGCAATGGCTTGCGGCGGGCTGGCAGGATTTCACCCGGGCGCCGGGCGTGAGCCTCTGCATCGGCGCCATGTTCGCGCTCGCCGGGTACGGCCTGAGCCTTGGTCTATGGTTCGCCGGCCTGCTCTACCTCGTCCTGCCGCTCGCCGCCGGCTTCATGCTTCTGGGCCCCTTGCTTGCGGTGGGCCTCTACGATGTCAGCCGTCGGCACATGCGCGGCGAGCCGGTCAGTCTCGGCCGGGTGATGCGCGCGTTCTCCTGCAATCCACGGCAGTTCGCCGTGATGGTCTTCATCCTGCTCCTGGTTCTGCTGACCTGGATGCGGATCGCAGCGATGATCTTCATGCTCTACTGGGGCCTGACGCCTCCTTCCCTCGAGGGTCTCGTCGTCAACACCTTCCTGCGGCCCCAGGGTCTGCCGTTCCTCGCCTTCGGAACGGCGGTAGGCGCGATCTTCGCGGGTCTCGTGTTCGCGATCAGCGCCGTGTCGCTGCCGATGCTGCTCGACAGGCCGCTCGATGTCATGACGGCGATCGTCACGAGCGTGCTGGCGGTGATGGCGAACCGGGGGCCGATGCTGCTCTGGGCGGCGCTGATCGTCGGCTTCACCGGCGCCGGGCTGGTCACGCTCTATCTCGGCCTAATCGTCACCGTGCCGCTGATCGGCTATGCCACCTGGCATGCCTATCGTGATCTCGTCGAATGGTGACCCGAATAAGGAAGTTGCGGCCATGCGAGATGACAGCATCGCTCCCTGGATTTTGGGCGGGGTCATGGGACTGCTAAGCCTCTTCGGCCTTTTCCTGGCAAGCGCCGCGCAGGACAATATCTTCGACGGCACCGGGCTCGCTCTTTTCCTGTTCGGGATCCTGTTCATCTTTGGCCTGATCCACCGCCAAGTGGGCCGATAGCGCAAGATCAAGCCTGGTACCGAATCGGGTCGCGCCGCCGCGCATGCGCCGCGCCGATCGTGCTCGCGTTCAGGCTTTGAGGAATTGCTGAAAGGCCAGCATCGCGCCGACCGAGACCAACACGGTGCTCGCGACCGCGGTGGGGGAAGTCTGATGCAACGCATCGGGCAGCAACTCGGCAACCGCCATCCAGATCATCGCCCCGGCGGCGAGTCCCAGACCGATCGGCAGCAGCGGCTCGAACATCGTGACAAAGACGAACGCAGGGACGGCCAGGGCTGGCTGCGGCAAGCTCGAGAACACGCTCCAACCCGCGGCGCTCCACACCCCGACGCCGCGGGGCACCAGGACGAGGCTGATCGCCAGACCTTCCGGGACGTTGTGGACGGCGATCGCCGTGGTGATGAACACGCCCAGTTCCTCGCCGCCGCCGTAGGACACCCCGACCCCGATGCCCTCCGCCATCGAATGCAGCGTCATCACGCCTACGATCGTCAGGGCCTTCAGGGCATCCGCACCGCGCAGCGCGCCGACGTGGAGCTCGTCACGCCCCGCCACGAGCTTCCGGATCGCCGCGATCGAGCCTGCTCCGAGCAGGAAACCGACAATGGTGCGCCAGGAGTTGTAAGCGGAGCCTTCGACCAGGAGGCCATGGCTGGCGGCAAGCATCAGCCCGGCGGTGATCGCATTGCAGACGCCCAGCCACCACCGGCTCATCTCCTTCACGAACAGGAAGGGCGCGGCGCCCAACCCTGTGGCAATCGCCGTCACGAAGGCCGCGACGAAGACGGTCCAAGGGGTCGCAGTGAACATGATGCGGGACCAGCCCGTCCAGCTAGCGTCACCCGCGGTCAACCCGCCGATTGCCCCACGGCGAGGGTGGCGCTCTTGCCAGGCCCGCTATACCACGGACCGCGTCGCCGGTCCCATAGCCAGATGCCAGCGGGCTCGGGGCAACGGTCATCAAGACCAAGCCGGCCGGCTCGCGAGGAACGCCAACCGGGCATGGCCCCGGACTTCGCCAGTCCGACCCGCCGCCGACGGGGAAGGTCCGCCGGGTGGCGCCGACAGCGCCAACCTCGCCGGTTGGGCACCCGGGGTCGACCGGGGCCGCGACGCCGCCGCTCACGCCAGCTCGGCGCGGACCAGGGCGGCGCCGCGGGCGAGCGCCTGCAGCTTGCCGAACGCGACCTCCCGGGCGAGGTACTTCATCCCGCAGTCGGGTGCGGGAATCAGGCGCTCGGCGGGCACGTGCTCGAGACCGTGGCGGATCCGCGCCGCCACTTCCTCGGCCGACTCGACCGCAGTCGCGCCGAGGTCGAGGACGCCAAGGATGATGGTCTGGCGCGAAAATGCGCTGAGCACCCCGAGATCAAGCTCAGGCTGCGCCGCCTCGATCGAGATCTGGTCGACCGCGCTGTCGGCGAGCGGCTCCAGGAACGCGTAGCGCGCCCTGCTCTTGTCGTGCACGAGCTGGGCGTAGCCGAAGCAGAGGTGTACCGCAGTCGGTTCCGGCACGCCGGCGAGCGCGCGCTCGAACGCCCTGAGCGCGTAGCGGGCGGCGTGCTCGGGCGCGGCCTCGACCCACGGCTCGTCCAGCTGGATCACGTCGGCGCCGGCCCGCTTAAGGTCGTGGGCCTCTTCGTTGACCGCGGCCGCGAAGTCGAGCGCGAGTTCCTCCTCGTCGTCGTAGAACTCGTTCTTCGCTTGGCGCGACATGGTGAACGGGCCGGGCAGGGTGATCTTGATCGTGCGCCCGGTGTTGGCGCGCAGGAACTCGACGTCGCGCACCTCGACCGGGTGCTTGCGCCGAATCGGGCCGACGATGCGCGGCACCTGGACCGGTTTGCCGGCGCGCCCGATGATCGTCGCGGAGTTGGCGATGTCGACCCCTTCGAGCGCGGTGGCGAAACGGTTCGAATAGCTCTCCCGGCGCATCTCGCCATCGGTGATGATGTCGATGTCCGCCCGCTCCATGTCGCGGATCGCGAGCAGCGTCGCGTCGTCCTGCGCCTGCTCGAGCCAGGGCTTCCGCACGCGCCATAGCTCCGGCACGCGCACGCGCGGCACCATGGTCTTCAGCAGCGCGCGATCGATCAGCCAGTCGGGCTGCGGGTAGCTGCCGACGACGGTGGTCGGCAGAAGGCGCTGGCTCATCGCAGCGGTCCTCGGCTGAAGTCGCCGGGCATGAGCGCCCAGTCCGGCCGGAGCTGCCGCCCGATGTCCAGCCAGGTCAACTTCTGCCGCCGGCCGCCGAACGGGCAGGATGAGAGTTCCCGCGAGGGTAGTGCGCCAGGATTGGCGCCGGCTGGCAGCGCGCGATGGCGCTCCAACAACAACGCGAGCGCGCTCGAGCCGGGCGGCCGCGCCATGCTCAGTCCTCGAAAATCGCGACCGCGCGGGTGAAGCCGGCCGAGGCGCCTCTGATCTTGAACGGAAAGCAGGATACGAGAAAGCCCGTGGCCGGCAGCGCCTCCAGATTGTGCAGCTTCTCCAAATGACAGTAGCCGATCTCCATGCCGGCGCGATGGCCCTCCCAGATCAGGCTGGCGTCGCCGGTCCGGGCGTAGCGCTCCTTGGTATGGACGAAGGGCGCATCCCAGCTCCAGCCGTCAGTGCCGGTGACGCGCACCCCGCGTTCCAGCAGATAGAGCGTCGCCTCCCGGCCCATGCCGCACCCGCGGGCGACGTAGTCGGGCTGGCCGTACGCCGCGCCGGCGGCGGTGTTGACCACGATGATGTCGAGCGGCTGGAGCGCATGGCCGATCCGCGCCAGCTCGGCCGCGACGTCCGCGGCGGTCGCGACATAGCCGTCGGCGAAATGGCGAAAGTCGAGCTTGACGCCCGGATTGAAGCACCACTCGAGCGGCACCTCGTCGATCGTGATCGCCCGCTCGCCGCGGCTCATGGTCGAGTGGAAGTGATAGGGCGCATCGAGATGGGTGCCGTTGTGGGTCACGATCTGCAGGCGCTCGATCGCCCAGCCTTCGCCGCCCGGCAGGTCGGCGGGGCTCAACCCGGGAAAGAAGCGGCAGACGTCGGCGGCGGTCTGCTTATGATCGAGGTACTCGATCGCGGGCTCCAGGCCCGGCGGGTCCGAGGCGATGCCGGCCTGCAGCGGGACCGAAAGGTCGACGAAACGGCGGGGCATGGAGCCTCCTTTCCGGAACCATGTCGGTCCGCGGCGCGCAGACGGGCACCGTCGGCGCACCGCGGGGGCACAGCGTGGGGCGCCGAGGCCAGGCGGACCCGATCCGTAGCGTTTGCGGCGGGTTCGGACCCGTCTGACACCGCGCTGCCCAAAGGCTTCGGACCCGTTTGACACAGCGCTGCCCAAAGGGTTCGACCCGTTTGACACCGCGCTGCCCGACGACTCCGGCAAGAGCGTCCGCGCTAATGCTTTGTCAACCATGGCGCCGCAACATTCCGCGCACGGTATGGTGGGAATCCGCCGCGGCACCAAAAAACTCGGCGCCGGTCCTGTTCCACCATCCGCTGGTCTGTCAAGCCAAGGTAAAAGAAGGGTTGACGGAGCAAGCATCAGGATGGCCCGGCTGCCGGGGGTTCCAGAGGACTGACGTTTTGGCGGGGGAGCGGGCGCTCAGGGCGCAACGCGCGCCAGCTACCGGCCGCCTGCGGGTTGATGCCGCGGCGGCATGGCATGATCGCAGTCCGCTGCGCCAAAGAACCAGGTGCCGGGTCCTGTTCCACCATCCGCCATTGTGTCAAGCCAAGATTGAAGAAGGATTGACGGGCAAGCGTCCGGAGTGGCCCCGCTGCCGGATCCCGAGGACCGGCGCCCCGGCAGGGGAGCGGGGAGCCGGGGCGCAATGCGCGCCAGCCGCCGCCTGCGGTCTCCCGGCTCATTCCGCGGCGGATGATACCGGGGCGAGATGGAAGTCGTAGTGGCACGTATAGTATGGCACCGCGATCGGCGCGCCGTCCGGCGTCACGCCCGGCTCATGGCGCTCGAACTCGACGATCAGCGAATCCTTGACCGCGAACACCGGGTCGGAATCGAGGTACGGCGTGCCCGCGACGAACAGGTGGGTCACCACGGTCTCGTAGCCGGGGGCCGATACGATCATGTGGATGTGGCCCGGGCGGTTGGGCTGGCGCCCCATCTTGCGCAGCATGTCGCCGACGGGTCCGTCGGTCGGCACCGGATAGAAGGTCGGCCGGATCGAGCGGAACCAGTAGCGGCCCTCCGCATCGGTGCGGAACCGGCCGCGGCAGAGCATCTCCGACTGGTCGGGCATCTGCAGGTCGTACACGCCCTCGCCGTCGCCCGACCAGACGTCGAGCATGCCGCCTGCAATGGGCGCACCATCGATGCTCAGGAGGCGGCCGGAGTAGAAGGCGGGCTCGCCCGCGGCGCCGTTCGCGATGTCGGCGCCGAGCGGCACCTCCGGCGCGCCTTCGACGTACCATGGCCCGAGGATGGTCGATTCGATCGCGCCGCTCGACGTGCGGTGGTTGATCGCGTCGACCAGGATCGACACCCCGAGCGTGTCGGACAGGAGGATGAACTCCTGACGCTTGTCGGTGCACGTCTTGCCCACGGCGGTGAGGAAGCGGATCGCGGTCATCCACTCCTGCTCGGTCAGCTCGACCTCCCGCACGAAGTCGTGCAGATGCCGGATCAGCGAGGTCATGACGGTCTTGAAGCGCGGATCGTCGCTGCCGGCGAGCCGCGCGATCACCGCGGCGGTGAGCGTGTGTTCGTCGAATTGAGCCATGGTGCTCCCCCGGACGGGCCGCGCCGGCCGGCGATGCCCTGCCCCGCCAGGCGCCCCCTCGGCGGCACTATAGCGGGCGCGTTCGGAAAGGCCAGCCGGCCGCAACGCGCGGCGGGTCGCGCGGCGACTGCGGGCGCCACGGGACTCGGCCCGGCCGCGGCGATCGGCTAGCTTCGCGCGTAACCGGCGCGACCGCGCAGACGCACGTCGCCCGGGGCAGTGCGTCGGACAGCGAGCGGAGACAGGCGCCATGGAGCTCGGCTTCTTCACCATGCCCATCCATCCCCCGGGGCGCGCGCTCAGCGTGACGCTCGAGGAGGACCGGGAGCTGGTGCTGCTCGCCGAGGAGCTGGGCTTCGCCGAAGGCTTCATCGGCGAGCACGTCACCGATGCGGCGGAGAACATCGCATCCGCGCTGATCTTCATCGCCTGGCTGCTGCGCGAGACCAAGCGGATCCGGCTCGGCACCGGCACGGTCAATCTGCCCAACCACCATCCCGCGATGGTCGCGGCCGAGGTCGCGCTGGTCGACCACATGGCCAAGGGCCGCTTCATCTTCGGCATCAGCCCGGGGGGCCTGCCCTCGGATGCCGAGGTGTTCGGCAATCTGGACCAGGACCGCACCGCGATGTTCGTGGAGGCGATCGACCACATCCTGGCGATCTGGCGCGGCGCGGCGCCGTACGACCTCGCGGGCCGGTTCTGGACCATCTCGACCGCGCGCACGCTGATCCCCGAGCTCGGCCAGGGCGTGATCGCGCGGCCGTACCAGCAGCCGCATCCGCCGATCGTGGTCACCGCGGTGGCGCCGTACTCCAAGGGGGTCACCGCGGCCGCCGCGCGCGGCTGGGACCCGATCTCGGCCAACTTCCTGCAGCCGCAGTGGGTCCGGACCCACTGGCCGAACTATGTCGAGGGCTGCGCGCAGGCCGGCCGCCCCGCCGACCCTAAGAACTGGCGCGTCGCCAAAAGCATCTTCGTCGCCGATGATCCGGCGACCGCGAAGCGCTACGCGACCGATCCGAACGGCCCGTATCACTTCTACTACCGCTCGCTGTTCCACAAGCTGAGGGCAGCGGGCAGGGCGAACCTGTTCAAGACCGCGCCGGATCAGCCGGACGACGCGCTCGATCTCGCGACCATCGTCGAGCAGCTCGTGATCTACGGCACGCCCGACGCCGTGGCCGACCAGATCCTGACGTTTCGCGAGCAGGTCGGCGACTTCGGTACGCTGCTCTACGCCGGCCACGACTGGCTGGACAAACGGCTCGCCCGGCGCTCGATGGAGCTGACGGCCGGCCAGGTCATGCCGGCGGTGAATCGCGCCCTCGGCACTCCCGCCGCCCGCGCCTGAGTCCGGCGGGGCCGGCACAGCCGAGCCGATTGCGACCACCCGATCCTCTGCGGCGAGGCGGGGGCCGCCTCGCTCATTCTTCCGGCAGGCTCATTTGCGACGGGGACGGCCGGTCATTGCTGCTTCTCGCCGCGTTCCTTCGCCGTATCGCCTGGCGTGTCGCTCTCGACGACCGACCCGATGCCATGGCAGGTGGACGCGGCATCCGGGCCCGCCTCCACGCAACCGCATCCCGCGAGCAACGCACAAATCAGCAACATGCTCCCGATCCACATCTCTCTCCTCCTCGGGCAAGCGGCGGCCCGGCAAAGTCGTCGCACTGCACGCGCGGCCGCACGCGTCTGATCGCTGGCCCGGCTCGCCGGTCGTACTCCCGAGCGCCCGTCAGCGAGGCGCTGGCGCCGTCAGCCCCTGCTGGCCGGAGCGCGCCGTGGCGTACACCACGAGCAGGGTGAGCAGGCTGAGGCACGCGATCGTCCAGAACACCAGGCCCGGGTCGCCGAAGTCGAGCACCGCGCCGAACAGGAGCGGCCCGGCGATGCCGCCGACATTGAACCCCGTGGTGACGAAGCCGAACACCTTGCCGCTCGCGCCCGGCGGCGTCACCGCGCGCACCATCATGTCGCGGGATGGCGCGACCAGGCCCGAGAAGAAGCCGGCGAGCGCGAACAGCCCCGCGGTGACCGCAAGCGGCGGCAGCAGCTCGGGGATCATGGCCGAGACCAGCGCAACCAGGAGAAAGCTGCCGCCGACCACGCGGTGATGCTGCGGCGTCCGGTCGGCGATCCAGCCGCCCGCGAGCACCCCGACCGCGCTGCACGCCAGATAGAGGGTGAGCGGCAGGTTCGCCTGGGCGAGCGGCACCTGGTACATGGACGCGATCGCGGCGACGCTGAAGCTGGTGTAGCCGCCGTTGCTGACCGCGAGCATGGCGAAGAACAAGAGCGCCATGACGATCGGCCCGCTCAGCAGCAGGCGGATTCCGGCCAATCCGCGGCCCGGCCGGGCGCCGCGCGTGCGCCCCGGGCCTGGCCCCGTGCGCCGCAGGTCGCCACTCAGCGCGAGCAGCAGGCTCACGACCAGCCCCGGCGCCGCGGCCAGCGCGAGCGCGACGCGCCAGTCGAACGCGCCGGTCAGGAACACGATCATCGGCGGCGCCAAGGCGAAGCCTGCATGGCCGCCAAACGTGTGGATCGAGAATGCCCGGCCCATGCGCTGCTGGTCGATCGCGCTCGACAAGATCGCGTAGTCGGCCGGGTGAAACACGCTGTTGCCGAGGCCGGCGAGGACCATGAGCGCGAGCAGCATCGGGTAGCTGGGAAACAGGCCGATCAGGCCGGTCGCGAGGCTGAACAGGGCGAGTCCGGCGACCAGGAGCGCGCGCGGGCCGAACCGGTCGACCAAAAAGCCCACCGGCGCCTGGGTTAGCGCGGTGACCCCGTTCAGCACGGCGAGCGCCAGGCCAAGCGCGGTGTAGCTGACCTCGTAGACGTCGCGCAGCAGCGGGAACAGCGGCGGCAGGATGATGATGTAGAAGTGGCTGAAGAAATGCGCCGTGCCGATCAGGCTGATCACCCTGAGGTCGTGGCGGGGCGTGGCCGTGGCGGCGTCGAGCGCGGTCATGGACGCAACTTGGCAGATTGCCGATCCGGGCGGAAGACGGCGCCGCTCAGCCGCCCGGCAGAACCAGGATCTTGCGATACGGCAGGCTATGGCGGGTCAGGACCACGGTCGGCGTGTTCGCGATCTCGACCTCGTAGCGATCCCCGATCAGGTGGATGAACCGGCTGAGCGTGCCGAAATCGAAATAGTGCATCGGGATGACCAGGGCCGGCTGGATCTGCTGGATCACCTCGACCATGAGTTCCTGGGCCATGGTGAAGGAGCCGTCGACCGGCGTGAGCAGCACGTCGATCATGCCGAGCTCGCTCAGATGGACGTCGGTCAGGACGTGGTGGAGGTGGCCGAGGTGCGCGATGCACAGGTCGGCGACCTCGAACACGAAGATCGAGTTGCCGTTGGTGCGCGCGCCGCCGAGCTCGCGCACGTTGGTCGGCACGTTGCGCACGTGCATGTCGAGGTCGGTGACGTCGTGCAGGGCGACGCCGCCCTTGGGATCCCAGCCGCGCAACACGTACTTGACCGCCGGGTCGACGTAATCGGTGTAATGGGTCGAATGGGCGTTGTTCATGGTCACGATGTCGGGGATCTGCGGCGGCAGGATCATGCCGTTGAAGTCGGTTACCGCTGTGGCGCCGGCCGCGCTTTCGATCCAGAAGCTGGAGTGGCCGAGGAACGTCAGGAGCACCGCACCAGGAGGCAGCGCCGTCTGCCGAACCGCCGGGATGAGCTCGGGCTCGGCGCCCGCGATCGGAAAGCACTGCGCGAAGGCCTGGGCGGCCGACCCGAAGGCCCAGACCGCGGCGCCGACCGCCATAAGCCAGCGGCCGATAGATCGGCGCCGCAGCCCCGCCGACGCGCGCTGCTTCGGCACCGACCATGGTCCGATCAGAAATCGGGTCATGACGGCATTGCCTCCCCCCACCAGCAGGATCTAGCACCCGGTTTGCCGTTGGCCAGGTTTGCGCTATCGAGCATCGATGCCCCTAGCGACCGGCGCAGCGTCGCTCGACGTTGACCCGGGCCGGAGTGACCGGGGCTGGAGGATCAGGAGGGAGGGCAATGCCGCAGCTGAACCCGCAAATGGCTGAAATCCTGGCGCTCAACGCTGCCGCGATGAAGGGCCGGCCGGCGCGCGTGACCTTGTCGGCGGTCGAGGCGCGGGCGCAGATGAACGCGACGTTCGAGGCGTTCTGGAACGCCGACCGGCCGACGCTTTGGGCGGTTTACAACTACGCCATCCCGGGGCCACACGGCGCGCTGCGCGTCCGTCTGTACGACCCGGGCGCGCGCGGACCGGCGCCATGCCTGATCTACATCCATGGCGGCGGCTGGGTGATCGGCAGCCTCGATACCCACGACGGCGCCTGCCGGCGGCTCGCCGCGGCCGGCGACTTTCTGGTGGCGAGCGTCGACTATGCTCTCGCGCCCGAGCACAAGTTCCCCGCCGGGCTCGAGGACTGCCTCGCCGCGGTGCGCTGGATTGCCGCCAACGGCGCCGACTGGGGGATCGACCCGAGCCGGCTGGCGATCGCGGGCGACAGCGCCGGCGCGAATTTGGCGCTCGCGACGCTGCTCAGCCTGCGCGACGCCGGCATGTCGCCGCTCCGCGCCGGCGCGCTGATCTACGGCGCCTATGACGCGGACGCCGACGCGCGGACGCCCTCGCGGGATGCCTACGGCGATGGCAGCTACATCCTCTCGAACGCCGACCTGCGCTGGTTTTGGAACCATTATCTCAGCGGCGAGGCGGACAGGCGCGATCCGCTCGCGGCGCCGCTGCTCGCCGATCTTCGTAACCTGCCGCCGCTCCTCGTCACCGCGTCCGAGTTCGATCCGCTGCACGACGACAGCGCCCGCCTGGTCGCCCGGCTCGAGGAGGCAAGGGCACCGCATCGCTACGCGCTCTGGCCGGGGGTGACCCATGGTTGCATCCACATGACCCGGATGCTGGAGGCCGCCCAGCAGCACATCGAGGAAGTGGCGCTCTGGGTCCGCTCGGAACTCGCCGAATAGCATCAGCGCCCTGGGCCCGCGCCGGCTTCGGGAAGGTATATGGAGCGCGTCTGGTGTGGTAGGGCGCAAGCCGACGCCGCAAGAGAGGCAACGAGGACCTACCTGAGATACCCTGCGCCATCGAAGCGCTCCGCGGCGCGCGCGAGGGCTCTTGCCGAAAAGCAGGTTGGATCGAGCATGCCGCTCAAAGGGCGAACGCAGCGGGGATGAGGCGCGGCCAGGTCACTTGGTTCAGCTACCTCATGCTGGGGTTCTTCACTTACCTCCTCAACCTCCAGGGCAACATCCTCCCGTTCCTCCAGGCCGAGCTGGACCTGAGCTACCGTGCGGTCAGCCTGCATTTCAGCGCGATCGCCATCGGCATGATCGCAGTCGGGCTGTTCGGCGACCGGATCATCCGCCGGCTCGGCCGGCGCCGGGCGCTCTGGTTCGCCGCCGGCGGCATCTCAGCGGGGGCGGTCCTGCTCTGCCTGGCGCCCGCCGCCTGGGCCAGCATCGGCAGCTGCGTGCTGATCGGCGTCCCGGGCGGCCTGATCCCGGCAATGGTCTTTGCCCTTCTCGCCGAGGTCCAGGGCGAGCATCGCGACGAGGCGTTCAGCGAGTGCACTGCCGTCTCCTATGTCTTCGCGATCATGGCGCCGCTGGCCATGAGCGTCTGCCTCTCGCTGTCGCTCGGCTGGCGCAGCGCCGTGCTGCTCGGCGCCGTCATCGGTGGCGCGGTCGTGCTGCTGTTTCGCAACGTGGCGATCGCCGATCCGGCCGACCTTCCGGCCACCGAACGTGCCAGCCTGCCCGCCGCCTATTGGGCGTATTGGTGCATGCTCGGCGCTGTCGTTGCTCTCGAGTTCTCAGTCCTGTTCTGGGCCCCCGCGTTTCTCGAGCGCGTGGTCGGCCTGTCCTCGGCGGCAGCGGCGGCCAGCGCGGCTGCCTTCTCGGTAGCCATGCTCACCGGCCGGCTAACGGCAAGCGCCCTGGTTGGGCGCGTCGTGGCGTGGCAACTGTTCCTTGCCGCCCTCCTCATCACCATCCTCGGCTTCCTCGTGTATTGGGGGATCGGCTGGCCGGTCGTCGCGGTGGTCGGGCTGTTTGTGCTCGGTCTCGGCATCGCCCCCCTCTACCCACTTTCCATCGGCTTCGCGATCGAGGCGGCGAGCCCGCAGGCTGCCGCCGCGAGCGCTCGCTTCATGCTGGCGGTGGGCCTGTCGATCCTGTCGATGCCAGCCCTGCTCGGCGGCCTGGCCGATGAGGTCGGCCTACGTCCGGCTCACCTGATGGTGCCCGGCCTGGTGACGGTCGCACTGGTCTGCCTGGGCATCGCCCAGCTGTTGCAGCGCAGAAGCCTCGTCACGGTGCGATAGGCGGCGCTGCGGGACTGAGCCGCAGCGTGGTGCTCAGGCGGGAGTTCCACAGTGGCCCGGGTCCTTACCTTCTCGGATCGGCTCTAAGCGACGGACCCGCGTCCGAGCGCGGCCTCGAGCACGCTCCGGATCTCGTTTTCGCCGAATGGCTTGCGCAGGCGGGGATGGTGCACGAAGGATGGCGGAAACATGTCGTCGCTATCGTAGCCGCTCGCGAAGATCACCGGGATCCGCCGCCGCTCCAGTTCCTTGGCCACGGCAAAAACCGGCTCGCCGCGCAGGTCCACGTCCAGGAGCGCGCCGTCCAGGGTCTCCTGCTGCGCCAGCCGCAGCGCCTGATCGAGCTGCGCCACCGGCCCGACTGGTTCGTACCCGAAATCGACGAGCGCTTTCTCCAGCTCCATGGCGGCGAACACATTGTCCTCCGCGATCAGCACCCGGAGCCGCTTCATTGACGTTCCCTCTGCCACTCGCCCATGCTCGCGCCGGGTACCATGCGCTAACCTCGGATAAAGCCCACAGCCTCCGAGGGAACAGGTTATGCCCGCCGGATCGCTCATGGTCGAAGGTTTATTCAAGCGGCCGGTCCGGTCGCGCGCCGGATCAGGGTGAAGGCGGGTCGCGGGAGCGTCGTCGCAGGGTTTCAGGTGGGCGCGTGGCCGGCCGCTGACAGGAACGACAGTCTCGCGCTGCTGATCGCAAGCAGATGACTTGGCGGCGCCGGATCGGTCGGTTCCGTCATAAACGCCTTGATATCGATGACGCATCGGGCAGTATCGCCGCCCTCGAGCTCCAGCATCGGCGCGGCCATCAGTCGGGGGGATCGCATGAGTAAGGTCTTGAACGAGGTGTTGGCTTCAAACGCGCGCTATGCTGAGGATTTTGGCGACAGATCCGAACTGCCGATCCCGCCCGCGCGGCGGTTTGCCATTCTCACCTGCATGGACGCCCGCCTTGATCCGGCCAAGTTCGCCGGGCTCGCCGAGGGCGATGCCCACGTGATCCGCAACGCCGGCGGTCGCGCCAGCGACGACGCGATCCGCTCGCTCGTGATCTCGTACAAACTGCTTGGTACGCGCGAGTGGTTCGTCGTGCACCACACCAACTGCGGCATGGAGACCTTTACCGATGAGGTTATGCGCGGTCTGCTGGCCAGCAGCCTCGAGACCGCGACCCGCGACCAGCGGGGATGGCGCGATGTCGGGCGCGGCCCGGGCTCGAGCGAAGGGCGCTACATCGACTGGCTGACCATCGACGACAACGCCAAAAGCGTGGTCGAGGACGTCGCTCGCATCCGCAACCATCCGTTGGTCAACAGGTCCATCGCCATCTACGGCTACATCTACGACGTGAAGAGCGGCCGCCTGATCGAGGTGCCGGAGGCGCGCGCGGTCGGTCGTGGCCCTGCTGCGCCGACGCGGAAATCGACCAAGGCGGCGAAGGTTTCGGCCAAAGGGCGGAAGTCTGCCAAAGCGACCGCGGCCGCCACCAAGGGGCGAAAGCCTGCCAAAGCGGCCAAAGCCGCTGCGTCCAAAGGACGGAAGTCCGGCAGGAGCAAGGCGGCCTGACCGGCCCGCATGCGGCCCACAGCCAGGATCCGGGCGGCTCAGCCCTCTGTCATCGGGCCATCGGGTTCCTGCGTCAGGCTACCCTCCGCGCAGGAGCGGGCGCCTTTCTGAGCCTGGAACGAAACCCACCGCGAATGTTGTCGAATCGGCCGCAGGTATGTACATTCATGGCGACGCCGCCGGTAGGGCGTCGTGCGTCGACGAGCGTGATCGAGCGCTGCCATGTCCTCTTCGGGCACAAGCACTCTGCCGCGCGGTGGGGGAAGCACCATGGGACGCGCTGCTGGTAAGCGCCCCGCCGCCAGCCAGCCTCCGACCTTACCAGTACCCGATGCCGCGGCGCCCGGCCGCCTGTCCATGAACGATGACAGCTGGCCAGCCACAGCGGAAGGGCTCGAGGTAGGAGCAGCCCAGGCGGACGCCTATCTCGCCGAGCTGGAGGCACTCTACCGAGCGTCGGACGCGGGTCTGGCCCTGCTCGATCGAAAGCTTCGCTACCTCCGGGTGAACGCGCGTCTGGCGGCAATCAACGGCGCGCCGATCGAGGCCCATCTGGGCCGCACCGTGCGCGAAATGGTGCCGACGCTTGCGGATGAGCTCGAACGGGCACTCGGTTGCGTGTTCGAAACGGGGGACCCGCTCGTCGGCCGACCGATCGAGGGGGAGACGCCGGGTCAACCGAGGGTCCTGCGCAGCTGGACCCAGGACATCGTGCCGATCAAGCGGCGCGACGGCTCGGTGCGCGCCGTCCTGGTCGTCGTCCGGGAGGTCGGTCCCGAGCGGGCCGCCGAAACGGTGGCGAGGTTGGCTGCGATCGTGGATTCTGCGGACGAGGCGATTGCGAGCAAGACCCTGGACGGCATCGTCACGAGCTGGAACCGCGCCGCCGAGACGCTGTTTGGTTACACCGCCGAGGAAATGATCGGCCGCCACATCGCGGTTCTGGCCGCGCCCGGCCGCGAGGACGAGATGCCGGCGATCCTCCAGCGGATCCGCCGCGGCGAGAAGGTCGACCGCTACGAGACGCTGCGGCGCCGCAAGGACGGCAGTCTGGTCGCAATCGCCCTGACGGTCTCGCCGATCTGCGACCAGTCCGGGCGAATCATCGGCGCCTCAAAGATCGCCCGCGACATCACCGAGCATCGACGCCTCCATGAGGCGCTGCGCGTCACCGAGGAGCGCTTCCGCAATCTGGCGAATGCGGTTCCGGACATGGTGTGGACCGCCGCTCCGGACGGCAGCATCACTTTCGCCAACGACCGTTGGTTCCGGTACTGTGGCATCACGCCCGAGCAGAACGAGCGCGGCTGGCCGGAGCTGGTGCTCCATCCCGACGACCGCGACCGCTGTCTTGCAGCGTGGACCCGCGCGCTGCGCGAGGGTAGCGACTACGAGATCGAGGTGCGCAATCGGCGGCACGACGGCGAATACCGTTGGTTCCTTACGCGCGCATCGCCGATCCGTGACCGTGAGGGGCGCATCACCGCCTGGTTCGGCTGCACCACCGATATCGACGATCGCAAGCAAGCGGAAGAACGCCAGCACATCCTGACCGCGGAGCTCTCGCATCGGGTCAAGAACCTGCTGACCGTGATCGGCGTTCTGGCCGAGCGCACCGGAGAGCGAGCCGGATCGGTCGAGGAGTTCCTCGAAGCTTTCCGCGGGCGCATCCGGGCGCTCAACGCCGCGCAATCCGCGCTCATCGCCACGGACTGGCAGGGCGCCAGCCTCGCCGCGCTCGTGCACGCCGCGCTCGAGCCCTACCTCGTGGACGCCGGCCGGATTGACATCGAGGTGCAGGATCTGCCGGTCAGAGCGGAGTTCGCCCTGACCCTTACCCTCGCCTTACATGAGCTGGCCACCAACGCGTCCAAGTATGGTGCCCTGTCCGGCGCCAGCGGTCGGGTGCGGCTCAGCGCCCGCATCGAACGGGCCGCAACCGGCGAGGAATTTGTGCTGGTCTGGCAGGAGGACGGCGGACCGCCGGTGCAGCCGCCGACCACGGCAGGCTTCGGCACCACCTTGCTCGGCAAGGCGCTAGAGTACCAGCATCAGGGGCAGACCGAGCTGATCTGGCGGACGGCCGGGCTCCTGTGCCGCCTCAGGCTGCCGCTGTCTGAGGTGACGGTGACGCCGAGCGGGATCTGAACCGGGAGCAGAGCGGTCCGCGCCCACCGACGCGTCCTACCGCCGGACTACGCCCAGCCGGTTTGGCCTTACCCTCGGCCTGATCAAGCCAGTAAGGATTGCCAGCAACTTCGGCTCAGTGCCGGCTCGCCCGCTCCCATGTCGACGGCGAGAGGCCCCGTGACGAGATCTCCGTCAGCTTCGCCAGCAGGCCCGCCTTGTGGTCGCGGGCGGTGCCGGGGGAGGCGTAGGTCGACAGCGCCTGCGCGACCGTGACCTTCAGCGTCTCCTCCTCGAACGGCTTGGCGACGACGAAAGCGGGCTCGAGCCGGCCGCCGGTCAGGAGCATCTCCGAGAACGCGGTCACGAACACCACCGGCACGTCGAAGCGTTGCAGGATACGCTGCGCCGCCGTGATGCCGTTGTCCTCGTCGAGCAGCTTGATGTCGCACAGGACCAGGCCGGGAGAGGCCTGCTCGGCCTGCTCGAGCGCCGTCGCCTCACGACTGGCCACGCCGACGACGGTGTGGCCCATGCTCTCCATGATCCGGCCGAGCTCCATCGCGATCAGCGTCTCGTCCTCGATGATCAGGACGGGCACCGACACCTGCTGGTGCAGAGCCTGCCGGGCCCGAGCGAGCAGTTCGCCGACTTCCGCCGCGTCGAGATCGAGAATCCGGGCCACCTCGGGGTGCGTGAATTTCTCCACCACCGCGAGGAGCAGAACCCGCCGCTCGAGCGGCGGCAGCGCGGTCAGACCCTGTTCGAGCCGATCGCTCAGATCGACGTGCTCGAGCGGAGAGCTTTCGCTGATGGTCGTCGTGACCACGCGCCATACGTCGTGGAAAGCGCGAAACAGCTGGACTTTTAGGTCACCGTTGGCGAGATGGTAGGGCTCCGCGACCACCATCTCGAGGCAGATGCGCACGTATTCGTCGCCCACCTCTTGCGAGCCGGTGAGCAGGCGAGCATGGCGGCGCAGGTAAGGGATGTGCTTCAGGAGCGCTTCGCTGACGTCGGACATGCCTCATCCTGCTCAGGGGCGGCGCAGCCGCGGCACCTGCCACACACCGATCGAGGCGGCGCCACTTTCTGCGGGAACTCGTTAACGATCTTGCCATTAACATAAGCGGGCCACCCAACCTGAGCAAGCTGGTTGCGGCCCGGTGGCCGGAAACCCTAGTATACCACGCCTCCGGGCGTGGAACCGAGAACGGATGCTGCTGGAAACCCGAGCTACGCGAGATCGCTGCTTGTCCGAAGCCAAGGAATCAAAGCGCCAGCAATGGCCTGCGGCCAACCGCGACGAAGAGCTGGACCAAGCTTTGCGCGAGCTTGGCGACGAGGTGCTGAATCAGGAGATCCCCGAGCGATTGTTGCGCGTGCTCCGCTCCACGCAACAGCCTGAGAAGCGCACGAAGGCCGACCGGAATCGCCAGCGTAACGGATCCTGATCGGGAACAGCGCCGGGCGCGTCGGGCGAGTTGGGGATGGGTGCGCACTCTGGTGCGCAGGACGCCCCGAGCCGGTCGCATTAGTGCTGCGACGGCGACCGCCTCGGATGATGCCTTCTGCACGACTGCGCCGGACTTCAATCAGCACCTGCCCTGACGGCGGTCACGGGCACGAATGCAGCCCCTGATTCGGCGTGGGCTGGTAGGAAGTCGCTGTGACGGCCAGTCGACAGGGACGGCGGCTTGCCAAACGCGGCCCGCCGGGCGATTCTGAGGCCGGCAGCGGCAGCATGGAGCACCTCGGTGCCTGCGATCCATTCAGCCTCGGCGAATTCGGTGCGGGAGCGGCGAGGACAGCGGGCGGCGCCTGCCACCTGGCTGCCGGTGGCGTTGCTGGGTGCGGGCCTGATCCTCGGCATCGCGCTCTGGGCCAAATGGGGATTGGCGATCGCATTCGAGGCAATCCGCACCTACTGCTTTTAGGGCAGCTGGGATCTTACTTGAGCGGTAGCCGGGCTCGTTGAACTCGACCGGCGTCGATGAGTCACGCCGCTGACAAACCCCGTAGGCGGTCGCGCACGTGAGCGCAGCGGCCACTGGCTGTGCGGGGCCGTGAGTTATCGGGCGCTCGGCGAGCCCAAGTGGATCGCGAACTGCCACTGCGCGAGCTGCCGTCGAGCGACGGCGCGCCGCTCACCACCTATGCGGGCTAATTAGCCGAGCGCTTTGTCTTTGGTCGCGGGCGGGCCCGTGCGCTTCCGCTCCTCGCTTGGCGTGACCCGCACGTTCTGCGGATGCTGCGGCACGCCGCTCACCTATGAGGGCGACCGCTGGCCGGGCGAGGTGAACGTGCTGGTCGGCAGCATGGACCGGCCGGAGGAGTTCGTTCCGGGCCGCGATGCGTTCGCCGAAGAGAAGCTGTCCTGGGTTCATCTGGCGGCCCCTTCCCCAAGGTGAGCAGTCGCCGGCAGCTGGCTTTGCCGGGTCATCCGAGCGGCATGAGCGCTGCTTCTGCGCGAGGCGTTGCCCGATTCGGCGAGCGTGTAAGGCGCTCTGCCTGATCGTTCGGCGTGCCAGCCCCGCTCTGCGCTTCGGCCTCCAGCGTGCCCGAGCCCGCGGCGACACGCGGTAGCCTCCGTGGGCAAGCCTGCCGGGCAGGCAACAGGCTCCGTTGCGGTGAACAAGCCGAAGCGCTTAGATGGAAGCGTTTAGCTCACAGGGAGCAAGGAATGGGACCGCAAAACCATTCGGTGACACTGGCCGGCTCGGCGCTGAAGCACCGCTGCCATGCTTGCGCGTTCTTCCACGACCGGGAGGAGGAATATCGGCTGCTCCTGCCCTTCGTCCGCGAAGGCTTCGCCCAGCAGGATAGGATTTTTCAAATCGTCGACGGTCGGCAGCGGGAGGAGCGGCTGCGCCGGATCGGCGCGCTCGGCATTGACGTCTCCGCGGCCGAGGAATCCGGCCAGCTCGAGGTCCGTCCCTGGGAGGACGCCCACCTGCGGGAAAGCCGGTTCGATCAGTACGCGATGATCGGGCTGCTCGAGGAGATCCTGAGCAAAGGCAAAGAGCGGTTTGGGTTCACGCGCTTTTGGGCGGACATGGAATGGTCGCTCGAGAATTTTCCGGGCGTCGATGACCTGGTCGAATACGAGAGCCGCTTGAACGAGGTGACCTCGCGGTTCGACGACGTCGTGGTCTGCGCCTACGATCTGAACCGGTTCAGCGCGACCGTCGTGATGGACATCCTGCGCACGCATCCGCAGGTGATCGTCGGCGGCATCCTTCAGGAGAATCCTTTTTACGTGATGCCGGAGCAGTTCCTGGCTGAGTTGCGGGCGCGGAACACGCTGGTGCGGTGACTCACGGTTCGACCAATCGGTGCGGGCGGTCGTGCGGCCTCCCGGCGCGGGACGGGAAGAGCGTCCGTGCCCGCGGTTGAGGCGATCGGCGATGACCCGCAAGAGTTACGCCGCAGCCTGCGCGACCTGGTGGCGGTCTCCATACTCCCGGCCGTCTGGCGCAACTACGACGCTCAGCAGATTGCGGAGAGCCTGACCGAGGTCCTGGTCAGGATGCTCGGCCTGGAATTCGCCTACATGGCGGTGCGCTGGGGCGACGATCCCGAAGTGCGGGTGGTGCGCACCAGCGACCGGACCGTCCAGGATCCGACCGCGGCGATCCGTAGCGCGCTCGGCAGCTGGCTCGAGCGGTATGCGCCGGGCGAGGTCGTCACGCTCGCCAATCCTCTAGGCAGCGGCTCGGTCCGACTGGCGATCATTCCGATCGCCGCCGGCGAGGCCGCCGCGGTGGTCGCCGGCTCGCGCGCCACCGATTTCCCAAGCGCGCCGCAGCGGCTCCTGCTCGAGGTCACCGCCAACCAGGCGGCGATCGCGATCAGAAGGTGGCAGGCCGAGCATGCCTTGCACCGCCTGAACGAGAACTTGGAGGAACGGGTCGCAACCGAGATCCAGCACCGAATCAAGCTCGAAGACGCCTTCCGTCAGGCCCAGAAAATGGAGGCGGTCGGTCAGCTGACCGGCGGGGTCGCGCACGATTTCAACAACCTGCTCGCGGCCGTGCTCGGCAACCTGAAGCTGCTGCGCAAACGCCTGGGCCAGGACGACGCCGCGGCGCGGCGCCTGATCGACGGCGCGATCGAGGGGGCCGAGCGCGGCGCCGCGCTGACCCAGCGCCTGCTGGCCTTCGCGCGGCAACAGGACCTGCACCCGGCGGCGGTGGACGTCGGGGAGCTGATCCACGGCATGCTCGAGATGATGCGCCGCTCGATCGGCCCGCTCATCCGTGTCGAGACGGCATTCGGGGACGACCTCTGGCCGGCGCACGTCGACGCCAATCAGCTCGAGCTGGCGGTGCTCAATCTAGTGGTCAACGCCCGCGACGCCATGCCCGAGGGCGGTCGCCTGACGCTCGCCGCGAGCAACGTGGCGGTGGCTTCGGCAGGAGACGATGCGCTGGCCGCGGGCGACTACGTGTGCCTGGCGGTCTGCGATACCGGGGCGGGCATGGACGGCGCGACGCTCGCGCACGCGACCGAGCCGTTCTTCACCACCAAAGGGGCGGGCAAGGGCACCGGTCTCGGCCTGTCGATGGTGCACGGCCTGGCCGCCCAGTCGGGCGGCGCACTGCGTCTGTCGAGCCGGCCGGGCGCCGGCACCACCGCCGAACTGTGGCTGCCCCGGGCGCAGGTCTCGCCCGCGGGCGCGACCGCCGCGCCGCACCGGGCGGCGCCGCAGGTGCCGCGCTCCTGTGCCGTGCTGGTGGTCGACGACGACGCGCTGATCGGCGCCGCCACGGGCGAGATGCTGAAGGACCTGGGGCATCGGGTGATCGAGGCGGCCTCGGGCAGCAAGGCGCTCGAGATCCTGCGCGCGGGCACGCCGATCGACGTCGTGGTGTCCGACGAAGCGATGCCGGGCATGCGCGGCACCGAGCTCGCCGCCGAGATCCGCGCGTCATGGCCCGATCTGCCCGTGATCCTGGCGACCGGGTACGCCGAGCTGCCCAAGGGCAGCGCGCTGCGGCTGCCGATGCTGCGCAAGCCCTACGCGCAGGAGGATCTCGCCGCCGCGATCGTGAACGTGATCGGCGCGAAGCCATCGCCCTGAGTCCGGGCGACGTCGGCCTCCGATTTCGCATGGCCGACGCGGGGGACGCGATAGAGCCATGACCATCCGGCTGACCTACGGCACGCGCCAGCGCTTTCGTTATCGCCACCGCGACATCACGATCCGCGGCCAGGTCGACGGTTTGGCGCCGCCGGTGCGGCGTGCGGCGTATCGCCTGAACGGCGGCGCCGAGACTTCGTTCTACGTCGAGGCGATCCCCGACCACGGCATCGATTGGGTCGCGGGGTACAAGAATTCGCCCGCGGAGCTGCGCTGCCGCGATCTCGGCGAGTTCTGCATCGAGATCCCGATCGGCGCCGACGACCTCGGCCGCGGCGGCAACCAGCTGGTCTTGCGCGTCGAGGACGCGGCGGGGCGCAGGAGCACCGCGACCCTCGGCTTCGCGTGGAACCCCCGGCCGCTCCCGCTGCCGCTCGATCTGCGCGACCTGACCCGGTTCGACGACATCCAGGAGATCGGACAGGTGGTCAACGGCGCGTTCGACCTCGACCGCAGGCAGAACGTGATCCGCTCGCGCGCCCCGGTCGCGCCCGATGCCCTGCTCCTGCTCGGCTCGCCGCACGGTAGCCAGGAAGCGACCTACGCCGTGCGCTTTCTCGACTTCATGGGCGCGAAGTGGCTGGGCCTAGCCGACTTTTTCGCCGGCCTCGAGGACGGCGCGCCGCCGCGCGGGATCAAGGTCGGCTGGTCGAGCGCCGGCATGGCTGCGCTCTCAGCCGGGGGCGAGGCGCGCAGCTTCATCGCGTGGGGCGACCATTCGGCCCGGCCGGAGGAGTGGGCGATCGCCACCGATCCGCCGGCGCAGGTCCCGATCGAGCGCAACCGGCTCTATCGGGTGCGCCATCAGGTGGCATTCGTGCGCGGCATTACGCGCGTGCGCTTTCGCATCTGGCCGGCGGACGCCGCGGAGCCCACCGTTTGGTTGTGCGAGGAGCAGGACGCCAAGGTGCCTGCGCATCTGCCGCGCCACCGCGCGGCCTCGTTCGGGCTGTTCCAGCACATGGGCATGCCGATCGAATGGTCGGACATCCTCATCACCGCGCACGAGCCGGATGACCCGCCCGATCCCGCGGCCGGCCGTGCGCCGTTCCTGGGCCGTGTGCGCCCGGGCGCGTTCTGAACGGTGCTTTTCAACCCTGCGCGCAAGTGATAACTATGAATGCCTGCTTCCTTCATTTGTGCCGGAGCTGATTGATTGACGGAGTAGCGGAAGAGAGGCTAGCCGACGCGCGATAAGCCCAAAAATGATGGGAGACGACGGAATGACGTCTCAAGCGAATACCGATGCTCGAACACTGAGCAATTCATTTTCGAGATCCCGATCACGAACGGCCGCGAGTGCCGTCCTTGTCGTTCTCAGCGCGACAGGCCTTGTCCAGTCAGCGCAGGCCGAGGTGGTGCGCTTCGATGTTCTGTCCAGAGTCAACCCGGCACTCGGGGGCCGGACCTTCGGCACACACGGAGCGGTCGAGAAGATCACTGGCCGCGCCACGATCAGGGTCGATCCCGCCGATCCGCGCAACGAGGTGATTGCAGACATCGGGCTCGCGCCGCGCACCGCCGACGGCCGGGTCGAGGCAGCCGTCGATGTGGAGATCCTACGTCCGCTCGACGGCGGCACCGGCACGATTCTGGTGGAAGCGCCCAATCGCGGCCGCAAGTTGATGTCAGTCCTGTTCGACGAGACGGCTGACGCCAAGGCTGCCGGAAGACTGGAACAGGCGTCGGACGCCGGCAACGGCTTCCTGTTGTCGGAGGGCTACATCCTCGTCTGGGTCGGCTGGCAGGGTGATCTTCCGGCGGCGCCGGGAACGCTTCGCGTAGAAGTACCTGTGCTGCCCGGCATTACCGGTCTCTCGCGTGAGGAGTTTGTCTTCGACAACACCGACAACCCGGTCACCAAAACTCTGACCTATCCGGCGGCATCAATCCCCGGCGACGCCAAACTGACCGTCCGCGCCCACCCCGAGGACGAGCGCCAGAGCCCGACGGACTTGTCTTTCAGCTTCACTGGGCCGCAGGCGGTCGAGATCACCCGCCCCGCAGGCTTCGATGCCGGGGCCATCTACGAGCTGATCTATACCGCGAAAGACCCCCTTGTGCTCGGTCTCGGATTTGCCGCGTTCCGCGACGTCGCCTCCTTCCTCCGGCGCGAGACGAGCAACAATCCCCTGGGGCAGCCGGCGGCTCACGCCTATGCCCACGGCGTCTCCCAGAGCGGCCGCTTTCTCCGCGACTTCCTCTACTGGGGCTTCAACGAGGATGAACAGGGCCGCATCGTGTTCGATGCGATCAACCCCCATGTTCCCGGCACCCGCCGTACCTACACCAACGCCCGTTTCGCCCAGCCAGGCCGCAATCCATCTTCGCAGACTGACCGGCTCTACCCGGCCGATCAGTTCCCGTTCACCTATACAGTGACCGATGACCCCATCTCCGGGCGGCACGACGGCCTGATGCTACGCTGCCGCCTGACCAACACCTGCCCCAAAGTGATCGAGACTGACAGCGAGGCGGAGTTCTTCGGCTCCCGCGGCTCCCTGCTGGTCACCGATACCCTCGGTCATCACGTCGAGCTGCCGCCAGATGTGCGCGCGTACATGATGGCGGGCCACCCCCATTTCGCCGATCCCGGCTCTGTACCAAGCAAGGTCGACACCTGCGCTCTTTGGCGCAATCCGCTGCACGCCGGCGCCCCCATGCGAGCGTTGCTGGTGGCACTCGACCAGTGGGTTCGCGACGGCATTGAGCCACCGGCCAGCCGCTATCCCATGCTGTCACACGGCACACTGGTGCCGGCCGCGGGCCTATACGCCGAGTTCCCGGGGCTACCCTACGCTGGCCTCCACACTCCCGCCGATCTGATCGACACGGCACAGATACCGCCGGCGAAAATTGCCAGCTATCCCGTCTTGTTCCCGCGCATGGATGCCGACGGCCTCGCCATCGACGGCATTCGCCTGCCCGTGATCGAGGTGCCGCGTGCGACCTACACGGGCTGGAACCCGCGCGCCGCGGGCTTCGGCGCTGGCGCGCTCTGCACGAACCAAGGAGCCGTGGTGCCGTTCGCGGCGACGCGCGAAGAGCGTCTGGCGGCCGGTGACCTGCGACCGTCGATCGAAGAACGCTACCCGAGCCCGGACATCTATGTCGAGAAGGTCCGCGAGGCGACCGAGCGTCTGGTGGCCGAGCGGCTCCTGCTGCCGGCCGACGCTGCAGCCACTGTCGCTGCCGCCCAGGCCGGCCATCTTGCGCGTACCGACTAGCTTTGCCGCACCGTCTCGCCTTCGAGCGGTTCTTCGCTGCGGTCGGCGCGACGCATCGGTCGGCCGATCTCTTGCATCCAGGCACTCGAGTATCACCAGCGTCCATGGAGCATCGGCGACGGACGAACGCCGGTTCGAAGCGGTATAATCAAGGGGGGGATGTGACATGACGACGTCAGGCGAGGACGACCTTGTGCCCGGCGAGCAGGCCATGCTCGAGGTCTGGCACAGGCACCTGGACGCCGAGTTTCAGGACCACAGCGCCGACGCCGCGCTCGAGACGATTAGCAGGGCGCCCCATCTCAATCACGTGCCGGTCATGACCGGCGGCGTCGGCCGCGACCAGGTCCGCACCTTCTACGCCACGCATTTCATCCCGCGGCTGCCGCCGGACACCGAGATCGAGCTGATCTCGCGCACCATCGGGCGCGACCGGATCGTCGACGAGATGATCTTCAAGTGCACGCACACCGTCGCAATGGACTGGTTCCTGCCGGGCGTGGCGCCGACCGGCCGGCGCGTCGAGATCCCGACGGTCGCGATCGTCGAGTTCCGCGACGGCAAGATCGAAAGCGAGCACATCTACTGGGACCAGGCGAGCGTGCTCATGCAGATCGGGCTGCTGGACGACGGCAGTTTGCCGGTCGCTGGCATTGCGACCACTGAGAAGCTGCGCGATCCGCAACGACCGTCGAACGACCTGATCGCGCGCTTCACGGGAGGCGGTCGAGCGTAACGGTGCAGGGCCGCCGGAGGCGGGTCCCGAGCGCGCGGCCAGCATGCGATCTGCCACTGCCTGGCGGCCCGCGGCCGCGGTGGCGCTGTCCGCGGGCCTGTGGGGCCTGTGGTGGCTGCCCCTGCGCGCGCTCGCCGACGCCGGGCTCTCCGGCCCCGCGGTCAACGCCGCGCTCTACGGCATCGCGACCCTGGCCCTGCTGCCATGGGTCTGGCGCAGGCGCGCAAGGATCGCCGCCGGCGGCCCGTTGCTGCTCGGCGCGGGCGCCCTGTTCGGGGCCGCGTTGGTCTCCTGGAACCTCGCCCTGATCCTCGGCGAGGTGGTACGCGTGACGCTCCTGTTCTACCTCGCGCCGGTGTGGGCGACGCTGCTCGCGCTCGCGCTGCTGCGCGAGCCGGTCGGGCCGTTGCGCTTACTCTCGGTCGTGCTCGGACTTGCGGGCGCCGCGGTGCTGCTCGGCTTCGCCGCTGGCCTGCCGCTGCCGCGCTCGCTCGGCGACTGGCTCGGACTCGCGGCCGGCGTGCTGTTCGCGCTCTCGGTGACGTTGGTGCGCAAGGGCGACGCGATCTCCGGCCTCGAGCAGACCATGGTGTCGTTCGCCGCGGCGGCGCTGCTGTCGCTGCTGCTTCTGGCCGCGAGCCCACCCCCCGACGCTGTGCTCGGCCCGGCGGTTCTCGCCTGGGCGGCGCTCGCCGCGCTCGTCTGGCTCGTGCCGTGCACCTGGCTCTTGCTGTGGGGCGCACGCTTTCTCGACCCCGGCCGCGTGTCCCTGCTGCTGCTCCTGGAGGTCGCGGTCGCCGCGCTCTCGGCGGCGGCGCTCGCCGGCGAGCCGTTCGGCCTGCGCGAGGCTTCGGGCTGCCTCTTGATCCTCGCCGCCGGCGCGCTCGAAGCCGCGGCCGAGCTCCGCCCCGCCCGCCGCGCCCTCTCCTCGCTGCCGCCCGCCGCGTCAAGCGCGGCAACGGACCTCGATCACCCCACCCGCTAGCCGACCCGGCGCCAGTCCATCCGCCCAATTTCGGGTCACGTTACGACCGATCAGCGCCCCACCCCGGCGGCCCTCGCCTTGGGATACATTGTCCGGCGCTGTACCCTTGCCGTATCGCAGGTCCCGCTCGCGCCGCCTTGCGGATCAGCCAGTCCTCACCTGCGATAGCGCGCCGGCGGTTGCGGATTGTTCGCGGGGTTGGTGTCGTGCTTGGCGAGGCGGGTGATCAGGCCGCCGCCGACCAACGGCTGCAGCTCCGCCTCGAGCGCGTCCGCCTTGTCCTTGGCGTAGACCTCGTCGCCGTCGACATAGAGGGTGAACGACTTCTGGTACTTGGCTTTTTTCGCCGGATTCTCGATCGTCGCCTTGGTCCAGTGATACAGGGGGTACTTCTCGATGCCCTGGCGTTCGGCTTCGGCGACGTAGCCGGCAAATGCGTCGTACTGGGATTTCAGGATCACGTTGTGCCGGCGCAGGATGTCGGGCAGCGGCGCCAGCGCGGGATCGGCCGGATCGCGTCGCGCCACCTCGGCCGGCCCGTCGGCCAGATCAATCCGCACCTGATACTGCCACTCTTCGCTCATGCTTCGGTCCCGTCCGTCTGACTGCTTCCGGTCCGCCCGCGCATCTCGCAATCACGGATGTCGCTCGCGGTCAACCCCGGCGCAGGACCACCGCCGAGCCGGTCCACGGCGTGCCCCAGCCGAGATTGGCGGTGAGCTCGACGTTTCTGACCTGGCGGCAGCCGCCCGCGCGGTAGTCGTGGGTGTGGGCGCGCCGTCCGTCCGGGCCGGGGGGACAGTAGTCGTCGACGTCGTGGCGCAGCTGGCGGACGTTCTCGATCACCATGCTGATGCCGTGCGTATAGCCCTCGCACAGGTGGCCGCCGCTCGTGTTGTTCGGCCGCCGGCCGCCGAGCCGGATCGTGCCGTCGCCGACGTAGCCGCCGCCTTCGCCGGCCTTGCAGAAGCCGTAGGCTTCGAACTGCAGGAGCGCGGTGAAGGTGAAGGCGTCATAGGAGCCGGTCACGTCGACGTCCTCGGGCCCGACCCCGGCGTTGCGCCACAGGATCTCACGGGCGTGCCGGCCGGCCACTTCGGTCACCGGGCCTTCCTGGAAGTGCATGTCGGGGCGGCGCTTGCACACCCGCCCGGCGACCGCGCTGATCAGGGCCGGCGGCTGCGCGAGGTCGCGTGCCCGCTCGGCGCTGGTCACGATGAGCGCCGCGCCGTTGTCGGTCTCGACGCAGCAGTCGAGCAGATGGAGCGGCTTCACGATCCAGCGGCTGCCCAGCACGTCCTCGACCGTGACGCGGTTCTTATACAGCGCCTTCGGGTTGCAGGACGCGTGCTCGCTGTGCGCGACCTTGACCAGCGCCGCCTGCTCGGGTCGCGTGCCGTGCTCGTACATGTGGCGCATGAACACAGGCGCGAACCACTGCGCCGGGCTGGTCCAGCCGTAGGTCTTCCAGTGCAGCTCGCCGCCCGCGATCGGCGCCGCGCTCCAACCGGTGCCGCCCATGCGCAGCTGGCTGTAGCCGTTCATCGCCCGGTAGATCACCACCGTGCGGCACATGCCCGCCTCGATCACGCCGGTCGCGATGCCGACCAGCGCCTCGGTGCTCGACCCGCCGCCCCACACGTCCATGTAGAAGTCGAGGCGGATGCCGAGATCGCTCGCGACTTCAGGGCATTGCGCCCCGTCCATCAGCGAATACGATAGCATGCCGTCGATGTCGCAAGCGCGCAGCCCGGCGTCGGCGATCGCCTTGCGAATCGCGGCGGTGGCGAGCGCCCGCGTGGTCGTGCCGGCGCCGCGCACGTACGCGGTCTCGCCGACCCCGACGATCGCGTATTTGTCGCGCAGCGCGCTCGTGCTGGTGGCGTCGATTTCGCTCGGCATGGCTCACCAATCTCGCGCGGCCTTCGCCCGGCGCATTTCAAGTCGATCCGGCGCGAGCACGCAAGTCGGCCGGATGACGACCTGCTGAGGCGACCGCTTTCGGGCGCGGCCGCGCGCTTGGGCCCCCAGCCTTTGGCCCGATCGCTCCGAGCCGCGCCTCTGCTGCCGCGCCCCGCCTGCCTTCCGTCCCCGCGCTCGAGAGCTACCCGGCATGTGCATCGCGACCGGTCCGGGCACCGAAGCTGATGCGGGAAAGCGCCCCCGGCGACATACCCGAACTGACCAAGATCAATGGAGGCAGAACGTAGCTGCCCTATGTCCTTAGCCGTCAGATCTGCTGCTTCGGTGGGAGGCCATGGCGATGCCGACGTATGCGTATCGCTGTGAGGACTGCGGCGAAACTTTCGATCGGATCCAGAGCATTTCCGAGCATGGGACGGCCAAGCCGTCCTGCCCGAAATGCGGCAGCGACAAGGTCGCAAGCGTCCCGACGGCGTTCGTGGCGATGACCGGCAAGAAGAGCTGAGCGGTCGGGCGCCGCGGCGGCGAGGCGAGCGGACGCTGCGGCGGACGAGATCGAGCCCGGTGCGGCCGGCGGGCGCGGCGCTCACGCCCTGATATCGGTGTCGGCGTAGATCGCCTCGATCTCGAGCCGCACCGGCGGGTCGTCCAGTTCGATCGTGCCGGTGCTGACGAAGCGCTCGCGCCAGAGATCGCCGGCGCGGCTGTGCACCTGCGCCACGCGCTCGTCCTGAGACAGGACAAGATAGTGCCTGAGGCTCGGGATCTTGCGATAGCGGAACCACTTGCGTCCGACATCGTCCACTTCGCTCGAGGGCGACATGACCTCGACGATGATCACCGGCTCGCGGATCACCGGGGTCGACAGGTCGAGCGCGCTGCAGGTGACCACGACGTCGGGAATCGCCGAGATCTCGTCGGTCAGGATCTGTGGTCCGTCCACCAGCGCGCGGCAGGGGGTGCCGGCGAGCGCATTGTGCAGGGCGGCAAAGGCCTGGGCCTTGATGATGGAATGCTTGATCGTAGCCGGCGCCATCAGCCGCGGCCGCCCGTCGATGAACTCCCAGCGCTCCGGCTGGCGGGCGTGCCAGGTCTCGAACTCTTGGAGGGTTCGCGGCAAGTCCTCGCGACGCGCTGCCTCCGCCATTTGCCGCACTTCCTCAGGTGAACAAAGTTCTGATGCGCAGGGCGCAAACCACGACAAGGAGGACGCCATTCACCCGCTTGAGCATCGTGATGCCAGACGCGCAATGTAGCAAGCCCGGCGCGAGCAGGGGTGCCCAAGGTCGTGCAATCCGGTTCGGGTCCTATGGTCGCAAGCGAGGTCGAGGCGCGTGATCGTCATCTTTCGCCCCCAGGGCGTTGCCCTCGGCAGCGCGTCCGTCGATAATCGGTCCAGGGATGCCAGCGGGGAGGTTGGACCATGCGCCTGTCGGACGCGCAGATCAGGCAATACCACGAGCAGGGCTATCTGTGTCCGATCCGGGTGCTCAGCCCGGAGCGGGCAGCCGCCTGCCGAAGGCAGCTGGAAGCCGCCGAGGCAGCGAACGGCGGGCCCTTCCAAGGCGCCATGCGGCAAAAGCCCCATCTGCTGTTCACCTGGCTCGACGAGCTGGTCCGCGATGAATTCGTGCTCGATGCGGTCGAGGGCGTGATCGGCCCCGACATCCTATGCTGGGCGAGCAGCTTCTTCACCAAGGAAGCCCACGATCCCGGCTACGTGTCCTGGCATCAGGACCTCACGTACTGGGGCCTCGAGCCGGCCGACATCGTGACCGCCTGGATCGCGTTGTCGCCCAGCACGCCCGAGAGCGGCTGCATGCGCGTCGTCCCGGGCAGCCACAAGCAGGAGGTGATGCCGCACACCGAGACCTTTGCCGAGCACAACCTCTTGTCCCGCGGCCAGGAGATCCAGGTCGAGGTCGACGAGCGTCTGGCTAAAGACCTGATCCTCCAGCCAGGCGAGATGTCCCTGCATCACGTCAAGCTGATCCACGGCTCCGGCGCCAATCAGGCCGACGACCGACGGATCGGCTTCGCCATTCGCTACGTGCCGACCTACGTGCGCCAGACCGCCGGTATGGAGGACAGCGCCCTGCTGGTACGCGGAGTCGACGCCCATCACCACTTTCTCGAGGAGACGCCGCCGGCCGCAGACCTGGACGAAGCGGCCCTGGCCCAGCACGCGGCGGTGAGCGCACGCGGCGCGCGGATTCTGATGCGCGGCACCGGCCGGGAGAACTTCCGCTAGCAACGGGCGACAGACCCAATCAGCGTCAGGGAGAGCAAAATGTCAGGTTGCAGATGGCGCGCCGCGCTGACCGGCATCGCGACTGCAGCGGCGCTCGGCTTGGGCGCCAGCGCCGGTGCCGCCGAGTACGAATGGAAGTGCCAGTCGTTCTGGCAGCCGAGCACGGTCAATCAGCAGGCATTCGAGCGCTTCGCCGCAAGCGTTCAGGACAAGTCGGGCGGCCGCATCGCAATCGAGGCGCTACCGGTGGACGCGGTGGTGCCACCAGGCGAGATGCTCGATGCCCTGAGCGCCAACATCATCCAATGCATGAACGGTGGCACGGGCTACTTCGTCGGCAAGGACCCGGCGTTCGCGCTCCTCTCCGATTTCAACGCCGGCTACGAAAACCCCGAGCAGCTGACCGACTGGTTTTACCATGGCGGCGGCATCGACGTCGCCCGCGACCTGTACGCGCAGTACGACGCGTACTACATCGGCCCGGTATTGTGGGGCGCGGAGTCGATCCCGTCCAAGATGCCACTGCGCAATATCAAGGACTTCCATGGCATCAAGATGCGCTCGCCCGAAGGCATGGGCGCAGCCCTCTGGCGCAAGCTCGGCGTCGGCGTCTCCACCCTGCCCGGCACCGAGGTCTACACCGCGCTCGAGCGCGGCAAGGTCGAGGCGACCGACTGGGGCACGCTCGGCATGAACGACGAGCTCGGCTACGGCGACATCGCGCGATACGCCATCTACCCGGGCATCCATTCCATGCCGGCCTCGGACGTGTCGATCAATCTCGACGTCTGGAACAGCCTGCCCGACGACCTCAAGCAGGTGCTTCAGGAGGCGACGATCGCGTTCAACCAGGACAGCATCCAAGCCAATCGGGAGCTCGATGAGAGCTACGCCGCCAAACGCGATCCCTCGACGCTGATCAACTGGGGCCGCGAGGAGCGGCGCGAGTTGCGCGAGGTGGCGCAGGAGGTTTGGGCGGAGTGGGCGGAAAAGAGCGAGATGGCTAAGCGCATCTACGACAGCCACGTCGCGTACATGAAGGAACACGGGCTGCTGTAGCGAGGCGCAGGGACCGCCCCGGTGGGCTGGACGGTTGCGGCGTTGCTCGGGCTCCCAGGCCCGGGCGGCACAACGCCGCCCGACCCGGGCGCCGAATCTCAGGCGGCGGCGCGCACGCCCGGCCCGCTCTCGACCGGCAGGCCGGCTTCGATCCAGTCGGCCTTCCCCTCGTGGTAGTCGCGCACCTTGGTGTAGCCGAGCTCGGCCAAGCGGGCGGCTGCGATCCCGGAGTTTCGGCAGGGCCCGTTCGCGCAGTAGACCACGATCGGCGCGTTCTTGTCCGGCAGCAGGGTCGGCGCCAGCGCGTCGACCTCATCGTGTGGGATGTTGATCGCGCCGGGCAGGTGCTTGTCCAGATAGTATCTGGCCGGCAGGGCCTCGACCAGGACCGGCCTGGCCGGTCCCTCGAGCGCGGCCTTCAGCTCGTCGCGGGTGATGGTGCTGATCATGTGGGCTTTCTCCGCTGCGGTGTACGTCGTGTCTGAGCTGACGCAGGCGATGCTATGCGTTGCGCTAAGGCAAGACAAAATGCAAGATTGGTAATCTCGTTTGCGGCAATGCAAGGAGCGCGATGCTCGACTGGGACGATCTGCGCTATGCCCTGGCGATCGCGCGCGCCGGCGGTCTGAGCGGCGCGGGTAGTACGCTCGGCGTCAACCATTCCACGATGTTCCGCCGCCTGAACGCGCTCGAGGACAAATTGGGCGTGCAGCTGTTTGAGCGCCTGCCGGGCGGCTATGTCGCGACCGAGGCGGGCGAGCGGCTGATCGGCGCGGCCGAGCGGGTCGAGGCCGAGGCGCTGGCCGCGGAGCGCGAGATCACCGGGCGCGACACGCGCCTGTGCGGGCGCCTGCGCGTCACCTGCTCCGAGACCCTGGCGTTTCGCCTCCTGACCGGCGAGATCGCGCATTTTCGCGGCCTGCACCCGGGCATACAGATCGAGCTGGTGATCGACAACCGACAGCTCGACCTCGCCCGGCGCGAGGCGGACGTGGCCCTGCGCGCGACCCGCCCGAGCCAGGGCGACCTGTTCGGACGCAAGCTCGCCGACCTCGCCTGGGCCATCTATGCCGCGCCCGGCTACCTGGCCGAGCATGGCGCGCCAGCCCGGCCAACGGATCTGGCGCGCCACGCCGTGATCGGCTGGGACGCCGCAGGAGTGCCCGCGCGGGCGGCGGAGTGGCTGGCCGAGATGGTGCCGGACGCCGCGATCGCCTACCGCTCGAGCAGCCTGATCAACCAGCTCGTGGCGGCCGCGGCCGGCCTCGGCCTCGCCGTCCTGCCCTGCTACCTTGCGGACCCGGAGCCCGGGGTGCGCCGGGTGCTGCCGCCGGTGCCCGAGCTCACCCGCGAGCTGTGGCTGGTCACCCACAAGGCGCTCAAAGGCACCGCGCGCGTGCGCGCCTTCATGGATGTCGTCGGCAGCGGCCTGCACCGCCGTCTCGCCGCTCCGGACACCCCAGGCAGCGATCCCCCCGGTGGCGCCCCGGCCGAGGCCCATGTCTGACCTGCCGCCGGTGGATCGCCTGTCGCGGGCGCTCGGCGACCGCCTCGCCTGGCTGTTCCTGATCTCGACCGCGTTCACCTGCTACGAGGTCATGATGGATTCGGTGTTCGATGCCCCGACCATCTGGGTCCACGATTCCACCATCATGCTCGGCGCGATCTGTTTTTTGTTCGGCGGCGCCTACGCGCTGCAGCGGCGCGACCACATCCGGATCACCTTCATCTACGACGCGCTGCCGCGCCCGGCGCAACGCGCGTGCGATCTGATCGGCCTCCTCGTCGGCCTCGTCTATCTGCTGGGCCTCGGTTGGTTCGCCGGGGCGCAGGCCATCGATTCGATCATGCGCGTGGAGCGCAGCGGCCGCGCCTGGGACTTCCCGATGCCGATGGTGATCCGCACCGCGTTTTTCCTCGGCACCGCTCTGCTTGCGCTCCAGACCGCATCGCTCCTGGTCGAGCTGATCCGCAAACGGGCCAGTCCCTGGCAATGAACACAGGTCCATGAGCATCGAGCTGATCACCGTCCTGATGGTCGGCTCGCTGCTGCTGCTGCTCGCGATGGGCGTGCCGCTAGCGTTCTCGCTCGGCTTCGTTGCGGTCGCCTTCGCCTGGGCGTTCTTCGGCTGGAGCGCGATCCAGCTGATCGCCAGCCGGATCTACGGCTTCGTCAACGTCTACGTCCTGCTGTCGGTGCCGATGTTCCTGCTGATGGCGGCGATCATGGATCGCTCGGGGGTGGCGCGCGATCTGTACGACGCCATGAGCGTGTGGGCGGGTGGCCTGCCCGGCGGCGTCGGCGCGATGACGCTCGTCGCCGCAGTGTTCATGGCGGCCACGACCGGCATCATCGGCGGCGAGATCATCCTGCTCGGCCTCGTGGCGCTGCCCCAGATGCTCCGCCTGCGCTATAACCGGAACCTCGCGATCGGCATCATCTGCGCCGGCGGCTCGCTCGGCACCATGATCCCGCCCTCGATCGTGCTGATCTTCTACGGCCTGACCGCGAACGTGCCGATTGGCGAGCTGTTCATCGCCGTGGTCATGCCGGGGCTGCTGCTGGCGAGCATCTATCTGGTCTACACCCTGGTGCGCTGCGGCCTTCGCCCCGAGCTCGGCCCCCCGTTGCCCGCCGCGGAGCGGGCGATGTCGCTTGGCGCCAAGTTCCGGCTGCTCGGCGGCCTGGTCCTGCCGATGGGCATCGCGTTCGCGGTGCTCGGCGCGATCTACGCCGGCGTCGCCGCCGTCTCCGAGGCGGCCGCCGTCGGCGTCGCGGGCAGCATCTTCGCCGCATGGCTGCGCGGCACCCTCACCTGGCAGCTGCTGCGCGAGTGCATGCAGCAGACCATGTCGACCTGCGGCCTGCTGCTCTGGCTGACCTTCGGCGCCACGGCCCTGATCGGCGTGTACAACCTCCTGGGCGGGATCCGCTTCATCCACGATGCCATGGGCGAGCTGCCGTTCGAGCCGATCGTCGTCATCCTGTTGATGATGGCGGTGCTGATCGTGCTCGGCATGTTCATGGACTGGGTCGGCATCCTGCTCCTGACCATGCCGATCTTCGTGCCGATCATCAAAAACCTGGGCTACGACCCGATCTGGTTCGGCATCCTGTTCTGCATGAACATGCAGATCAGTTACCTGTCGCCGCCGTTCGGCCCGGCCGCGTTCTACCTGAAGAGCGTCGCCCCGCCCGAGATCTCGCTGCAGGACATCTTCCGCGCGCTGTGGCCGTTCATGCTGATGCAGCTCACCGGCCTGCTCATCGTCATTCTGTTCCCCGAGATCGCGCTGTGGCTGCCGCGGCTGCTGAGGAGCACCGGTCCCTGAGAACCGGAATCGAGCGGCGCGCAAGTGTCAATCCGACAACGAGCGGATCGTGCGGCTTGGCTGAGGCGATCTTGCCTTTAATGATCATGGAATCCGCGTGCCGTACGCCCGCGCATTCCGGCAGGCGCGGAGGGAGATGGCATGGACCTCGATCCCGTGCTGCTGGCGCGGTTGCAGTTCGCGTTCAGCATCTCGTTCCACATCCTGTTCCCGGCGTTCACGATCGGGCTCGCGGCCTGGATCGTCGTGCTGGAGGCGGTCTGGCTGACGCGCGGCAGCACGGTCTATGGCGATCTGTCCCGGTTCTGGACCAGGATCTTCGCGGTGTCGTTCGGCATGGGCGTGGTGTCCGGCATCGTCATGTCGTTCCAGTTCGGCACCAACTGGAGCGAGCTGTCGAACCGCGCCGGCAACGTGCTCGGGCCGCTGCTGCACTATGAGGTGCTGAGCGCGTTCTTCCTCGAGGCATCCTTCCTCGGCATCCTGCTGTTCGGCCGCGATCGGGTGCCGCGCTGGGTGCACTTCGGCGCCGCCTGCGCCGTGGCGGCGGGCACGCTGATCTCGGCGTTCTGGATCCTCGCCGCCAACAGCTGGATGCAGACGCCGACCGGCCACGAGCTGCGCGAGGGGACATTCCACGTCATCAGCTGGTGGCAGGTGGTGTTCAATCCGTCGTTCCCGTACCGGTTCGCGCACATGGTCACCGCGACGTTCCTGACCACCGCGTTCGTGGTCGCCGGGGTCAGCGCCTGGCAGCTCTTGCGCCAGCAGGCGGTACCGCACGGCGAGGTCGGCCTGTCGATGGCGCTCGGCCTGATCACGGTGCTGGCACCGGCGCAGCTGGTCCTCGGCGACCTGCACGGGCTGAACACGTTCGCGCACCAGCCGGCCAAGGTGGCGGCGATCGAAGGCCACTGGGAGACCCGCGCCGGCGCGCCGTTCGTGCTGTTAGCCCTGCCCGATCAGGCGGCCGCGACCAACCGCTACGAGGTCGCGATCCCGAAGCTCGGCAGCCTGATCCTCACGCACGAGCTCGACGGCACGGTGCGCGGGCTCGACGAATGGCCGCCCGACGAGCGGCCGTACGTGCCGATCGTGTTCTGGTCGTTTCGGCTGATGGTCGGCCTCGGGCTGCTGATGATCGCGGTGGCGGCGCTCAGCCTCTGGCTGCGCCGTGGCGGCCGGATCTATCGCACCCCCTCCTTCCTCAGGCTGTGCATCGCCATGAGCCCCGCCGGCTTCGTCGCGCTCCTGGCGGGCTGGGTGACCACGGAGGTCGGCCGCCAGCCCTGGGTCGTATACGGTCTGCTGCGCACCGTCGATGCCGCGACCCCCGCGGTCACCCCGGGCGCCGTGGCGACCTCGCTCGCCGCCTTCGTGATCGTCTACGGCATCATCTTCCCGGCCGGCATGGTGTACATGCTCCGTCTGGTGCGCGCGGGTCCCGTCCCGCCCGAGCGCGACGCGCCGCCATTTGTTCCTGCGACGCCGATGCGTCCCCTGTCCGGGGCGGACGTCCTCGAGCCGGCGGAGTGAGCAGATGGCCGCGCCCGCGCTCGACCTGCCGCTGATCTGGGCCGCGATCATCGTGCTCGGCGTGATCATGTACGTTCTGCTCGACGGCTTCGATCTCGGCGTGGGCATCCTGTTCCCGTATCTCGGCGCGGACGCCGACCGGGACGTCGCCATGAACTCCGTGGCCCCGATCTGGGACGGCAACGAGACCTGGCTCGTGCTCGGCGGCGCCGGGCTGTTCGCCGCGTTCCCGCTCGCCTACGCCGTCATCCTGCCCGGCACCTACCTGCCGCTTCTGATCATGCTGATCGCCCTGATCTTCCGGGGTGTCGCCTTCGAGTTCCGCTTCAAGGCTTCCACCAACCGGCACTGGTGGGACCGCGCGTTCCACTTCGGCTCGCTGTTCGCGACCGTGGCGCAGGGGCTGGTGCTCGGCACGTACATCCGCGGCTTCGAGGTCGCGGAGCAGAGCTTCGCCGGCGGCATGTTCGACTGGCTGACGCCGTTCAGCCTGCTCACCGGCGCGGCGCTGGTCAGCGGCTACGCCCTGCTCGGCGCCACCTGGCTGATCATGAAGGCCACGGGCCCGCTCCAGGACCGCTGCTTCGCGCTCGCGCGCGGCCTGTTGCTCGCGGTCCTCGTGTTCCTCGGCATCGTCAGCATCTGGACGCCGCTGATGGATCCGCGCATCGCCGCGCACTGGTTCAGCTGGCCGAACCTCGCGTACCTGTCGCCCGTCCCGATCGTCACCGCGGCGATCGCGGGGTGGCATTGGCGGTCGCTCGGGCAGCGGCGCGAGGTGTTGCCGTTCGTGCTCACCATGGTCCTGTTCCTGCTGTCGTTCCTCGGTCTCGGGGTCAGCCTGTGGCCGAACGTGATTCCGCCCTCCATTTCGATCTGGGAGGCGGCCGCCCCGCCGCGGACCCAGGCGTTCGCGCTGGTCGGCACCCTGATCCTGCTCCCGGTCGTGCTCGGCTACACCGCGGTCACCTACTACGTCTTCCGCGGCAAGGTCCGCCCCGGCGAGGGCTATCACTGATCGGGTGCGCGGCCGGACTCTTGGATCACGAGGAGTGCGATCGAGATCCGGGGCCCGCGATATGTTGCACCCGAGCGGCACCCAGCGCCGACCCCATGGCCGTGGCCGACCACGAGCTGCGCATCCACGGGTCTCTCCGGCGTACGCGGCGCGACGCTTCCACGATGCCGACCGCCGGTCTCGGGCGACGTCAACGCCGTCTGCATCACAAGCGGCGAGAAATGCGCGGAAAATGATGCTAGCGGGGTGGTGAGCGCGGGCGAAGACAACAGCACGTTTCCGGGGCTTTTCAGATCCCTCCAAGTCCGCTTATCCGGCACAAAGCCGCCTCGTGACACCGATGGCCGCTCCTGACCCTGGCTGTGTGAAAACGGCTGGCTTCATAGGGTTCGCGCGGTATGAATCCGGCACCAATTGCGGGGGATCGGATGAAGCGGTTCGTCGAGGGCGTGGATCGCGCGCAGAGCACGCTGTTTCCCGAATGCCTGGACGACTGGATCGGCGAGGAGAGTCCCGTTCGCGTGAT
>JBKPNX010000248.1:0-9932 GCA_046732855.1 Pseudomonadota bacterium | reverse complement strand
TGCTCGAGGGCGCCGACGGCGTCATTCATCTCGGTGGCCAGGCGGTTGAGGCGGACTGGGACGCGGTGCACAGCGCCAACATCGTCGGCCTGTACAACACCTACGAGGCGGCGCGCCGCCAGGGCTGCCAGCGAATCGTGTTCGCCACGACCAACCACGTGGTCGGCTTCTACCGCCGCCAGCGCACGATCGACGAGACCGCCATGCCGCGCCCGGACTCGCGCTACGGCGTGAGCAAGGCGTTCGGCGAGGCGCTCGGGCGGATGTACGCCGACAAGTACGGACTGCGCGTGCTCAACATCCGGATCGGCAACGTCGATCACCGGCCCGCCGACGTGCGCCGGCTCTCGATCTGGATCAGCCCGCGCGATCTCGCCCAGCTGTTCCGCATCGGGCTGACCCATCCCGACATCCACTGCGAAATCGTGTACGGCGCCTCGAACAATCTGCGCTCGTGGTGGGACAATTCGAACGCGTATCGCCTCGGTTACCGTCCGCAGGACGCAGCGGAGGATCACGCGGAGCACGCGCACGCGGTGACAGCGGGGCATCCCGAGGACCCGATCACCGCGCAGTTCCACGGCGGGCCGTTCTGCGCGGCCGAGTTCGCGGGCGACTCGCGCCGCATCAGTTGAGCTTCGCGCGCCAGGCGAGGGCTCACGATCTGATCGATGGCGCAATCCCGAGCGCGCCCCCTCGAGATCGGAAGGGCAGCGGCCGGCGGGCGGCCCGCCTGCTCCGTCCGGGGCTGCCTTGCGTGCAGAAGGTTGCTTGTCGCGATCAAAAGCGCCACTCTGCCGTCCCAGGCCCGCGGCGGCGCGTCGGGCGGCGCCCACGTCCGAGCAACCCGTCGAGGTGCCCCCTGCACGACAGGGTCGCGTCCATGCTGATCGTGGAGCCGAGCCAAGTCCTGGAGAAGGTGTCCGGTTATCCGCTGCGCGCCTTCGAGCGCGGCGACATCGTGCTGTCCGAAGGCAGCGAGACGCACCGGCTGCTGTTCCTCAATCGGGGCGCGGTCGACGTGGTCAAGGACGAGGTCCAGCTCACCCGCGTCAGCCAGCCCGGCGCGGTGTTCGGCGACATGTCGGTGCTGCTCGGCCTGCCGCACACCGCGGACGTGCTCGCGGTCGAGCCGTCGAGCTTCTACATCGTCGACCACGCCGAGGGCCTGCTGCGACAGGAGCCTCTGCTCGCTCTTTACGTCGCGACCGTGCTGGCGCGCCGCCTGGACGAGGTCAACGGCCATCTGATCCGGGCCTGGGGACGCGCGGAACCCGAGCAGCGCCGCAGGTTCTTCACCGAGACCTTGCGCAAGATGGCCGCGGCCCTGCAGATCGGGGTGCCACGCACGCGCCAGGCCGGCCAAGCCGAGGCAGGGCGGCGTGGGCCAAGCCGTTGAGGAACCGATCAGCGGGGTAGCCGGTGGGCCGGCGCGCTGATCCGTCGAGGAGCATCGAGAGCGAGATCATGCTGGAGCTTGTCAGGCGTTCGATCGAGAGCGAGGTGCGGCCGAGCAACCGGACCCACGAGTACCTCGCCGCGCTCGAGCACAAGGTGCTGTGGCTCGCGTGCTGGATGATCCACCACGCCAACCATATCCGCGAAAACCGCGACGGCCTGAAGGTGGGCGGTCACCAAGCATCGTGCGCCTCGATCGCGACCCTGATGACGGCGCTCTACTTCGACGTGCTGCGCCCGGGCGACCGGGTCGCGGTGAAGCCGCACGCCAGCCCGGTCTACCACGCGATCCAGTATCTGCTCGGCCGACAGACGCAGGACAAGCTCGCGCGCTTCCGGGCGCTCGGCGGCGCGCAAGCCTATCCGTCGCGCACCAAGGACGGCCCCGGCGTCGACTTCTCGACCGGCTCGGTCGGGCTCGGCGCGGCGATCACGCTGTTCGCCTCGCTCACGCAGGATCTGCTGCACGAACGCCGCCTCCTGCCGATGGAGCAGCCCAAGGGGCGCATGGTCGCGCTCGTCGGCGACGCCGAGCTCGACGAGGGCAACGTGTTCGAGGCGCTGCTCGAAGGCTGGAAGCACGACATCCGCAACGTGTGGTGGGTGATCGACTACAATCGCCAGAGCCTCGATCGGGTCGTGCCCGAGCGCCTGTTCGCCAAGATCGAGGACTTCTTCGGCGCGGTCGGCTGGCAGGTCGTCACCCTCAAGTACGGCAAGCTGCTGCAGGCGGCATTCGCAGAGCCCGACGGCGCAGCGCTGCGCCAGTGGATCGACGACTGCCCGAACGATCTCTACTCGGCGCTGACGTTCAAGGGCGGCGCCGGCTGGCGCCAGCGTCTCGAGCACGACCTCGGCCATCTGCCGGGCATCGGCGCGCTGCTCGCCGCGCACGACAATGACGAGCTCGCGCGCCTCATGACCAATCTCGGCGGCCACGATCTCGATCTGGTGCGCGAGGCGTTCCAGGCGGTCGACGACGACCGGCCGCACTGCTTCATCGCCTACACCATCAAAGGCTTCCGGCTGCCGTTCGCCGGCCATAAGGACAATCACGCCGGGCTGATGACGCCCGAGCAGATGGCCGAGTTCAAGAAGCAGCACCGGGTCCCGGACGGCGAGGAATGGGACCGCTTCGCCGGGCTCGACATCGCGGCCGAGGAGCTCGAGGCGTTTCTGCGCAGCGTGCCGTTTGCCAGCCGTACCGAAGCGCACGCCAGCGCCCCGATCCTCGTGCCGGCGAGCCTGCCGGTCGGTCGGCGCGCCAGACGCGCCTCGACCCAGGAGGCGTTCGGCCGGATCATGGGCGAGCTGGCGCGCGACGAAGGCGAGCTCGCGGCGCGCATCATCACCACCTCGCCCGACGTCACGGTGTCCACGAGCCTGGGTCCGTGGGTCAGCCGGCGCAGCGTGTTCAACCGCGCCGAGCACGCGGACGTGTTCCGGCAGGAGCGCCTCGCCTCGTCCCAGCTGTGGGCCGAGAGCCGGCGCGGCCAGCACGTCGAGCTCGGGATCGCCGAGAACAACCTGTTCCTGCTGCTCGCGGCGCTCGGCCTGTCCGGGCCGCTGTTCGGCCAGCGGCTGATCCCCGTGGGCACGCTCTACGACCCGTTCATCGCGCGCGGCCTCGATGCCCTGATCTACGCGATCTACCAGGGTGCGCGCTTTCTCCTGGTCGCGACGCCGTCCGGCATTTCGCTCGCCCCCGAGGGCGGCGCCCATCAGTCGGTCGCCACGCCGCTGATCGGCATCGGCCAGCCGGAGCTGCTCAGCTTCGAGCCCGCCTATGCCGACGAGCTCGCGGAGATCCTGCGCTTCGCGTTCGACCACCTGCAACGCGACGATGGCAGCTCGGTCTATCTCCGGCTGTCGACAAGAACCGTCGAGCAGCCCGAGCGGGAGATGCCTGAGGAGCTGAAAGCCGCGATTCTCTCGGGCGGCTATTGGCTGCGCCGGCCGGCTGCAGGAGCGGAGCTCGCCCTGGTCGGCGCCGGCGCGATCGTGCCCGAGGTGCTCGCGGCGGCGGATGCGCTCGCCGACGATCTGTCGGGGCTCGGAGTGCTCGTGATTACCTCGGCCGACCGGCTGCTCGAGGACTGGCGCGCGGTGCAGGAGCGGCGGGCGCAGGGCGAGACCGCGGACGCCGTGATCGAGCAGCTGCTCGCGCCGCTCGCCGCCGATGCCGCGTTGGTCACCGTGCTCGACGGCCACCCGGCGACGCTCGCTTGGCTGGGCAGCGCCACCGGTCGCCCGGTCTATCCGCTCGGCGTCGACCGCTTCGGCCAGTCGGGCGACATTCCGGATCTCTATCGCACCCATCAGATCGATGCGGAGGCGATTCTCGATCGCGTCGCGCTCGCCTGCACCGAGCAGGCGCGGCGCGCCCGCGCCTGATGAGCGAGGCGCGTCGGGCGATCCTCTCGATCCAGTCCCAGGTCGCCTACGGCCACGTCGGCAACAGCGCCGCCGTCCTGCCGCTCCAGCGGCTCGGCTTCGATGTGTTTGCGCTCAACACCGTGCAGCTCGCGCACCATCCGGGCCATGGCGCCTGGCGCGGGCACAAGCTGCGCCCCGAGCAGCTGGACGAGATCCTCGGCGGGCTCGAGGAGCACGGCGTGCTCGGGCGCTGCGCGGCGGCCCTCAGTGGCTATCTCGGCGATTCGGGCATGGCGGACGTGGTGGCGCGGGCGGTCGCGGCAGTACGGCGCGCGCGCGCCGACGCGTTCTATCTGTGCGACCCGGTCATCGGCGACGACGCCCAGGGCGTGTTCGTCAGCGCCGGCGTGCCCCAAGCGATCCGCGAGCGCCTCGTGCCGCTCGCCGACATCGTCGTGCCCAACCGTTTCGAGCTGGCGCAGCTCACCGGCCGGCCGCTTGAATCGCTCGAGGAGGTGCGCGCCGCCGCAGCCGAGCTGCGCGCCCGCGGTCCGCGTCTGGTCGTCGTCACCGGTCTGAACCTGCCCGACCGGGCCGGCGAGCTGGCGGTGCTCGCGGACTCGGCGGATGAGGCCTGGCTGGTCGCGACGCCGCAGCTGCCGCTCTCGATCGGCGGCGGCACGGGCGATGCGTTCTCGGCGCTGTTTCTCGGGCATTATCTGAGCACGGGCGAGCTGCGCGCCGGTCTGGAGCGTGCGGTGGCCGCGGTGTTCGCCCTGGTCGAGCGCACCTGCGCGGCCGGCGCCGAGGAGCTCGAGCTGGTCGCGGCGCAGGACGACCTGGTCGCGCCGAAGCGCAGATTTCCCGCAGTCCGCCTCCGCTAGACCAGCGAGGCGTCCCTCGGTTTCCTTGTCATTGCCGGGCTTGACCTGGCAATCCACCGTGACGCTAGCGCCTGCCTTCACCGGTGGATGCCCCGATCAAGTCGGGGCATGACCGACAAGAGTCATTCAGCGCTTGGGACCCAGCCTTCGTCTCCGCGCTAGCGCTGACCGGTCTCGCGGGCGAGGCGACGGCCAAGATCGATGCAGCTCGCGCGCAGCTCGTCGTACGTGCAGGGCGGACCGTAGAGGCTGGTCAGGCGCGTGCTGTCGAGCACGAAGGCGTCGTGCTCGCGCGGCGACTCGATCACCAGATCGCCGCGGCCGTAGCCTTCGAGCACCCAGAGCGCGAGGCGTCCGGTCGGCAAGGCGATGCCCGAGCCGACGTTGAGCACGCCGCCCGGCGGCGCGGCCAGGATGCGGGCGAGCACGCGCGCGCATGCCTCGACCGGCAGGAAATCGCGCTCGACGAAGGGGCTCATGTCGAACCGGATCTGGCCGTCGCGCGCCAGCCGCTCGAGCAGCAGCGCGAAAAAGCTGCGGCGGTCTGGGGCCCGCTCGTAGCCGAATATGTTGGCGAGCCGCAGGATGGTCAGGCGCGCACCCAGCCGCTCGCGCAGCGCCTCCTCGACCGCGAGCTTGTGCTGCCCGTAAAGGTTCTCTGGCCCGGTCGGGTCGGTCTCGGCGAGCGGTCGCGCGCTCGGCGCATAGACTTTGCGCGAGCTCAGCATGATGTAATCGATGCCGCGCCCGGAAAGCCGCTCGGCGAGCCGCAGGTCCGGGTCCATCGCCGCCGGCCGGTACGCCGCGCGGCCGAGCAGCGGATGGCGCGCGAAGCTGATCACGCGATCGACGCCGTCGAGCAGGTCCGGCCGATCGATCGCGTCGTGATCGACCGCAATGATCGGCCGCCGCCAGAGCGCGAGGAAATGGCGGGCGATGAAGCTATTGCGGCCGACCGCGAGCGCTCGGCCGGCGTCGCGCCGGGCCGACATGCTCGACGCCTAGCCCGAGCCGAGCAGCCCGCCGATCGGGATCAGCACGATCTGGCCATCCGCGATGGCGAGGCCGACCTCACCCCGTTTCAGCGCGAGCGCCGAACGGCCGAACACCTCGAGCCGCCAGCCCTTGAGCGCCGCGACGTCGGGGTGCTTCTGCGCCGCGATCGCCTCCAGGTCGCCGGTCGTGGCGACCAGGCGCTGGGCCACGTGGTGCTCCTCGCTTTTCAGCTTGAGCAGCACGCGCAGAAGCTCGATCATCGGGCCGAGCCCGCGCGGCAGCTTGGGCGGCGGCTCCAGGCGCGGCAGCTCGTCCTCGGGCAGGGCGAGCGCCGTCTGCACCGCCTCGACCACCGCCGCGGCGCCCGGTCGGTCCAGACTGATGCGGCGCAGCTTGGCGAGCTCCTCGACCGAGGTCGGCCGGTTCGCCGCGATCTCGAGCAGGAGATCATCGCGCACGATCCGGTTGCGCGGCACGTCGCGCCGCTGCGCTTCGCGCTCGCGCCAGGCGGCGAGCGCCCGCAGCACGGCGAGGAAGCGCGGCTCGCGCGAGCGCACCTTGATCCGCTTCCACGCCTCCTCGATCGGCGGACTGTAGGTGGCCGGATCGGTCAGCTCGGCGAGCTCCTGGGCGACCCATTCGGTGCGCCCGGTCTGCTCGAGCTGCCGCTCGAGGCGCTCGTAGATCACGCGCAGATGGCTCACGTCGCCGAGCGCATAGGCGAGCTGCTGGGCGGAGAGCGGCCGGCGCGACCAGTCGGTGAAGCGCGAAGACTTGTCGACCCGGCCCTTCGCGATCTGGCCCACCAGGGTCTCGTAGCCGACCTCCTCGCCGTAGCCGCAGACCATGGCGGCGATCTGCGTGTCGAACAGGGGCGTCGGCACCGCGCCGGTCAGGCGATGGAAGATCTCGATGTCCTGCCGGGCGGCGTGAAAGACCTTGAGCACCCACGGGTTGGCCAGCAGCGCGAACAGCGGGGCCAGATCGATGCCCTTGGCGAGCGGATCGACCGCGGCCTGTCGCTTCGCCCCGGCGAGCTGTACCAGACACAGCTTCGGCCAGTAGGTGCGATCACGCATGAACTCGGTGTCGACGGCGACATAGGGTTCGGTCGCAAGTTCCGCACACAGGGCGGCGACTTCCGCGGTCGTGGTCAGCGGGCTCATCCGGCGGCCGGTGCTCCTTCAAAAAAGGCGCCCTAGCATAGGGGCGGCGCGCCGCGCCGCAACCCGAGCGATCGGGCCGGGGCGAGGCCGAACCGCCAGCGCCGGCCCGGCGCGCCGCGGGTCGTGTTTCGGCTGTCGGCTTGACAGGTGGCGGGCTTCGGTGACCTTTACGCCGCGCTGGCCGGCTGCGGCGGCGCGACCCAGACCACGAGGGCAGCATGCATCCCTATCGCACCCATACCTGCGGCGAGTTGCGCACGGGGCATGTCGGCGCGACCGTGCGCCTGTCCGGCTGGGTGCACCGCAAGCGCGATCACGGCCAGCTGCTGTTCATCGACCTGCGCGACCACTACGGCATCGCCCAGGTCGTGTTCCAGCCCGAGCATCCGTTCTTTGCGGATGCGGAGAACGTGCGCCTTGAGAGCGTGCTGACCGTGACCGGCCGCGTGGTCGCGCGCAGTCCCGAGACGGTCAATCCGAACCTGCCGACGGGCGAGGTCGAGGTAGTCGCCGACGCGCTGTTGGTCGAGGCGCCCGCCGAGCAGCTGCCGCTGCAGGTCAACGCCGAGCACGACTATCCCGAGGACACCCGCCTGCGCTTCCGGTTTCTGGACCTGCGGCGGGAGTCGATGCAGCGCAACATCCTGCTGCGCTCGCGCGTGGTCTCGAGCATCCGGCGGCGCATGGAGGCGCAGGGCTTCGTCGAGTTCCAGACGCCGATCCTGACTGCAAGCTCGCCCGAGGGCGCCCGCGACTTCTTGGTGCCGTCCCGCCTGCATCCCGGCAAGTTCTATGCGCTGCCGCAGGCGCCGCAGCAGTACAAGCAGCTCTTGATGATGTCCGGCTTTGACCGCTACTTCCAGATCGCGCCCTGCTTTCGCGACGAGGACGCGCGCGCCGACCGCAGCCCCGGCGAGTTCTATCAGCTCGATCTCGAGATGGCGTTCGCCACGCAGGAGGACGTGTTCGCCGCGGTCGAGCCGGTGATGCACGGGCTGTTCACCGAGTTCACCGACTGGGAAGTGACACGGGTGCCGTTCCCGCGCATCGCGTACCGTGCGGCGCTGCGCGCGTTCGGGACCGACAAGCCGGATCTGCGCAATCCGCTCCTGATGGCGGACGTCACCGACGTGTTCCGGGGCTCGGAGTTCAAGGTGTTCGCGCGGCTGATCGAGGCCGACGCCAACGCGCGGGTCTGGGCGATCCCGGCGCCGGGCGGCGGCAATCGCGCGTTCTGCGATCGGATGAACGGCTGGGCTCAGGGCGAGGGGCAGCCGGGCCTCGGCTATATCTTCTGGCGCGAGGGCGAGGACGGGGGCGCCGGGCCGATCGCGAAGAATCTCGGCCCTGAGCGCGCCGAACTGGTCCGCGCGTTCGACCGCTCGCGCCTGCCGGAAGGGCTCGTGCCAGAAGTCCTCGAACCCTATTTCGCGCTCCGACCACGCGGGCTGCAGCCCGGTGACGCGGTGTTCTTCGTCGCCGGCGTGCCCGAGACCATGGCGAAGTTCGGGGCACTCGCCCGGCAGCGCATCGCCGAGGAGCTCGGGCTGATCCCGGAGCGGTGCTACCGCTTCTGCTGGGTGGTCGATTTCCCGATGTACGAGCTGGACGAGCAGACCAGACAGGTCACCTTCTCGCACAACCCGTTCTCGCTGCCCCAGGGCGGACTCGAAGCGCTCGAGACCAAGGATCCGCTCGAGGTCCTGGCGTATCAGTACGACATCGTCTGCAACGGCGTCGAGCTGTCCTCCGGCGCGATCCGCAATCATCGACCCGACATCATGCTTAAGGCGTTCGAGCTCGCCGGCTACGGGCGCGACGTGCTCGAGGCGCGCTTCGGCGGCATGTTCCGCGCGCTGCACTACGGCGCGCCGCCGCACGGCGGCCTGGCCCCTGGCATCGACCGGATCGTGATGCTGATCGCGAATCAGCCGAACCTGCGCGAGGTCACCGCGTTTCCGCTCAATCAGCGGGCCGAGGAGCTGCTGCTCGGCGCGCCCTCGCCGGTCGACGACAAGCAGCTCAAGGAGCTTCATCTCCAGCTGTCGCTCGCGGCGCGCGATCGCCTGCGCGAGGAGCACGCGCGCGCCGGCCCCGCCGCGACCGTCGACCACCTGGTTTCGCCGCACGCCGGCTGAGGGTGCGGCGGTCGTCAGATCTCACTACGGCAGGGCCGAGACCTGCAAGGTGTTTCAGTCAGGTGCGTCGATGACGCGAATGCGGCCATGAGCGCGCTTGCGCGGCTTGACCTTGACCATGATCTCGACGCCCGAGCGTGGTCAGAAGGCACATCAGACGCTCGTGGAGAAGTTCGCGAGCCGGCGGTTGGGGAGGGCTGAGAGCTTGGGCTGGTCGATGACATCAGAGCCGCGGCCGCCCCCGCGTCAGGTGACGGCGCTTGATGATCTGCCGGATTTGGCTCGCGAGCTGCGCCTGGTCAGCTCTTCCTCGGGCGCGACGAAGCACAGATCGGCGAACACGTTGCTGCTGCCCGGCGCCACCGGGATGTCGTCCCTCGACTAGAGCCGACCGGCCAGTTGCCCCGGCCCTCTCGCGAGCTTCCAGCCTGTTTGCTCGGCCACTGCTCAACGCGCGCTTGGCCACGGCCAGCCGCTCGGGATGGCGCGAGCAGCGTCAGCTCCAGCCGTCGCACGGCAGACCATGGGCGGGCGCGAGGCCGATCCCGGCGGATCCGGCGCTGATGGCGGCAGGCCCGACGGGCGGTTTTGCGCCGCGCGTCGGGCCTGTGCCTCGCCTAGTGGGTAGCAGACCTCCGCCGCCAGAGGAGTGCGGCGCCGAGCGCCGCCAGCGCGATGACGGCCGGCCAGATCCAGCCCGACCCTGAGCTGCGGCCGTTCGGGGTGGTGGCGTCGCGGACGAAGTCGACGACGCCCCAGCCCTCGGTGATCGTCGCCATCCGGGCTGGCCCGAGCGCGCGATAGGCCACGCGAACCGGCGCCAGAATGGCCTGATAGACCTTGGTCTGCGCGTCGGCCGAGACGATCCCGTCGAGGAACCAGTCGCTGTGCGCCGATGCCACGACGCCGTCGAC
>JBKPNX010000247.1:0-14854 GCA_046732855.1 Pseudomonadota bacterium | reverse complement strand
CTACTCCACGCTCGGCATGGGGCCGAGCCAGGGTCGGCACTCGAACGTCGCCGCAATCCGCCTGCTCGCCGAGGCCACCGGCCGGGGCATCGAGGAGGTCGGCACGACCACGGCGCGGCCGCCCTACGTCGCGGAGAAGTTCGCGCACCTCGCCGGGCGCGGCTTCGATCCGGTGCGTCACACGCCAATGCACCACCGGCACCTCGAGCTCGGCGCCAGGATGATGGTCGCCGGCGCCTGGCTGCGCCCGGCCTATTACGGCGCCAAGGAGAACGCCGAGGCACTGATCGCCGCGGAGGTCCGCAACTGCCGCGACAACGTCGGGCTGATCGACGTCTCGACGCTCGGCGGCTTCGACATTCGGGGGCCCGATGCCGCCGAGTTCGTGCAGCGCATGTACGCCGGGACCTACCTCGGGCAGGAGGTCGGCCGGGCCCGCTACGCGCTGATGTGCGACGAAGCGGGCGTGATCGTCGACGACGGGGTCGCGTGCCGTCTGCACGCGCGGCACTTTTATGTCACCGCGACGACTGGCGGCGCCGATGCCGCGTACCGACAGATGCTGTGGTGGAACGCGCAGTGGCGCCTCGACGTGGACATCACCAACGTCACCGCCGCGTACTGCGGGGTCAATATCGCCGGGCCGGACAGCCGTGCGGTGCTGGCCAAGCTCTGCGATGACGTGGATCTGTCGCCGGAGGCTTTTCCCTACATGGGCGTGCGCACGGGACATGTGGCCGGTATTCCGGCGCGCCTGCTCCGGGTCGGCTTCGTCGGCGAGCTCGGCTACGAGATCCACGCGCCGGCGAGCCTGGGCGAGGCGCTGTGGGACGCGCTGACGGCCGCGGGCGCACCCTTCGGCATCAAGCCGTTCGGGGTCGAGGCGCAGCGGGTGATGCGGCTCGAGAAGGGACATATCATCGTCGGTCAGGACACCGACGGCCTGACCCATCCCTATGAGGCAGCGATGGGCTGGGCGATCGGCAAGGGCAAGCCGTTCTTCGTCGGCAAGCGGTCGATCGAGATTCAGCAGGCGCGTGGCGTGCAGCGCACGCTCGTGGGCTTCACGCTGTCCGATGCGGACGCCAGGTGCCCCAAGGAATGCCATCTCGTGATCCGCAACGACGCGATTACGGGACGCGTCACCTCGGCCGTGCGCTCGCCAACGCTCGGCAAGGTGATCGGGCTCGCCTATGTGGCGCCGGACCAGGCCGAGATCGGGCAGCGCTTCCAGATCCGCATCGAAGACCGCGAGATGGTCGAGGCTCAGGTCGTGCCGACGCCCTTCTACGATCCCGACAACCGGCGCCAGGAGCTGTAGCGGCCCGGCGGCACCGCCCGTAGCTCGCGCTGGCGGGCCCCGAAGGCTTGCACCTTTGCTCCCTTGTCCCAGGTGCCCCGGTGCTAATCGGCGACCATGAGTTGCCTGCGGCCGGTCACTCTGCCGGGTGTGACCAGGCTCGGGTCGACCTTCTTGATTTCGTAGGTCGTGCGGGTGCGCACGCCGACATTGTGCCTCACCATGAGGCGCGCCAGCTCCGCGCCATCGATCAGAACGAGGCGCTTGCTGATACGGCCGACATAGTCGCGGGCACCCTGGCTGAAGGTGGAAGTGGCGAAGAAAATACCTTTGGTCGCTCCCACGCCATCTAAACTGCCTGCGAAGCTTTGCACCTCTGAGCGCCCGACGGAATTACCGTCGGCGTACCGCTTAGCCTGGACATAGACGATATCGAGCCCCAGCGCGTCCTCCTTGATCATGCCGTCGATGCCACCGTCGCCAGCCCGGCCGATGGCCTGGCCCATCTCTGCCCGTCCGCCGCCATTGAAAATCCGGAACCGCCATTGCAAGACCAGCCTCCGCGGCAACTTTGGAATTTGACTAATCTGCGATTGAAGTCCGACGGCGGTCAAGCCGGTAGCGCCGAGAACTCGGCCGGCCTGTGCGTGCCGAAAGAAGGACGGCCAAGACCAGCGGCCCGCGCAAGCTTACAAACTGCCTCGCCTCTCGCTCGCGTAAAATTGGTCGTTGGAAGATTGCTTAAGGTGATCGGTCGTAAATGCGCAGGCCTCCAAATCTACTTGCGGCTGAACAACAATCGGACCAGCCCGTCTCGGGTCAGCCTATGGTTGCTGAGCCACGTCCGCGAGAATGCCGGCGAGTGTGCCGATCCGTAGGGGTTTGTGGTCCGGAATTGTGATGTGATGTTCGCTGTTTCGTTGGTGGTCTAACGGATATGGCTGCTGGTCTGACGGGTGGTCTGGTAGCCGAGCCTACCAAGAGCCTTGGCGAGGTCGCGTCCTGACAGATCACGCGGCAGTCTCATGCCGCGAAGATTTCGTCCCGAACGAGGTGCAGCCGGATCACTTTCGGTCGCTCGTCCTCGTCGAAATGGCAGCGTACCGCGTCCCGCACGGCGTCGCGCAGCGCTTCGAGCTCATCAGCCTCCGTGAAGATGGAGTGGCCGAACGCGCGCGCGACGAAGCCGCCTTCCGGCGCTTCCTCGTCGCGGCGCGGGCATTCCTGACGGAGATGGCCGCGCGCGGCGCGGCGCCAACACTGGACATGACGGGATTCCTTGCCTGGAAGTGGGTCTGGCAGTAAGGTTGGGCGTCACGGCGGCCTGAGGGGCCGATCCGGCAACCTCTAGTCTAGTTGAGTGTAGGAATTGTCCAGTAGGGCTCGGCCGGTGGTGCGCGAAGGCCGACCGAAACGCTAGCCCGACGCACTCGCTGGTGCTACCACAAAGAGAATCTCCATTTCGGGCTGGCAGGTGAAGCATGCGCGTTCCGACCTTCCTGGATTCGCTGATTCGTAAAAATATGCAGCTTTCAGCGGGGATCGGCACAGCTCTGGCCGCCATAGATCCAATTATTAGAAGCAGCCGATTGCCATTTTTCCCAGAGTACACGGACCATGGTCCTAAGCACAACGAAGAGGTTCTCCAAACTGCTGTGGATATCATCCAAGACGATGGGCTGCCACTTTTTACGTCGCAGGATGCGGCAATCCTGGTTTTCGCTGTGCTGCTGCACGACTGCGGCATGCACCTGACTGAAGATGGTTTCGTATCGCTAATCCAGCCCGGATGTCGTTGGACCGGTGTGTCAGCGTTTGCTGACAGGCCGTGGGCCGAGCTTTGGGAGGAATTCATAGCAGACGCTCGCAAGTTCGATGATCGGAAGCTGACAGCTTTGTTCGGCGATCCGGAACCGATCCGACGTCCGCCCCTTGACCCAGCCCAACTGACCGAGCGTGACAAGCTACTGATCGGTGAGTTTCTACGGCGGCAGCATCCCAGGCTGGCCCACGACATCGCTCTTTTTGGAATTCCAGCGACGGGTGGCAGTACCTACGCTGTCCTTCCGGGTGTGAGCGCTGATCTAGCTGATCTGGCTGGAGTAGTGGCCCGGAGTCACGGCGTTCCCTTGCGGAGCTGCCTCGATTACCTGAGCAGTCGTTACCATTTACGCGAATTCCAGGGTGCACATGCTGTTTTTCTCATGGTGTTACTTCGTATTGCCGACCATCTGCAAATTCAACCGGCCCGGGCGCCACGGGAAGTGCTCGAAATACGAAGGATTCGCAGCCCTATCTCCCAATCTGAATGGAAGGTACACGCATCGGTCCGCAATATCACAACTGCTGCGAACGACCCGGAAGCCCTGTTCATTGATGCCTCACCTCCAGATGTTACCATCTTTCTTCGCGTCACTGACTGGCTCCGCGGATTGCAGGCCGAGTTGGATACGTCCTGGGCAGTTCTGGGCGAGGTATATGGGCGCTTCACTCCCGAACAGCTAAACGCATTGGGGCTGCGGTTGCGACGCGTTAGATCAATCTAGATGACGTCGAGACTTTTGCTCATCGTGTCGATTACGTTCCGTGCCGAGCCACTTTCGACGCCGCGAACCCCGATTTACTGAAGCTCTTGGTATCACCTCTGTATAATGATGAGCCAGCCTACGGAATACGAGAATTGCTGCAAAACGCACTTGATGCAGTGCGCGAGTTGCACGCCCATCTCGAACGCCACCCAACTTTGAGCCTCGCCCAGCTAGCAGATCAGGAGGGAGATGTCGAGCTCGCAATCGAGCTAGTCGATGACCAACCGACGTGCTTTACCATTAGCGATAAAGGAATAGGCATGACGGTCGATACGATCTTAGATTATTTCCTGCGAGCAGGAGCTTCACTTCGGACCAGCGAAGCGTGGCGCAGTGAGTTCGAAGAGGGAAATGGGAGGTCAACAGTATTGCGCTCTGGGAGATTTGGAATAGGCGTTCTAGCGGCTTTCTTGATAGGGGACGAACTGGAGGTTTCAACAAGATATGTTGATGCGCCGTCGAACCGGGGGATTACCTTTCGCGCCAGCCTTGACGCCAGTGCCATATCTCTCAAATGGATCACTCGGCCGGCCGGAACAACCGTGCGTGTGAAGGTCGGTGAGAAAAGGAGGAAGCGAATGGTCGAATTAGCGAGCCCTTCCAATTATTGGGATCGCGGAGGCGAACGGGAATGGGATTTTTACTGCCTGGATTGGCCGAGGGTCGTACGGCGGGTGAGCCCGGGTCAGCCTCCGTTGAAACAACGCTATGTTCTCAAGCTGGACCAAGGGCTGCCGCCATCTAACTGGGTGGAAATAATCGTGTCAGATTACAAAAGAGTGCTTTGGACTTATGAGCAGGCTCCTCATGTGGTTTGCAATGGAATCATAGTGCAGTCAGAGCGAGCCTACAAGGCCCCCAGAACCGGGTGGCGTGTAGGGGTATTTGATTTGAGGAGACCAAATGTGCAGGTGCTCGACCCGGATGGGAGGCTTCCAGTTAATTTGCAGAGGAACGCCTTGGTTGACAATAAGCTGCCGTTCGATGATGTTCTGTTGGAGAGTGTTTTAAACGATTTCGTGGCGTACGCTCGTGAGAACCCACCGGCAGCGCTACCGATGGCCGGCGGTGATTATTACGAACGCTACGTAGGCATGGAGGGTAGTGACTACTGGTCCTCGAAAGGGCTTTGCTCGCCCTGGGTTTGGACAAACACAGGCGTAACTGTGGCTGACGATGCATTGCTCAACGAAGCCGGGGTCGCAGCGTTACTGCTAGCTCCGCCATGGATGGTTGGGGTTTTGTCGGGGGATTTGGGTCGGGAATTGTTGGCGGCCTACAGGCTCGGTATAATTCCTTTTAGAGAAAGCACCGCTAGGTCGGAGCCGACCCTTGCAACGGACCTACTCTTTGGTTGGGGTAATAATGCCTTATCTCGACTTGCTATAGAAGCGAAGGGGAGGCGTGTCCTGTTCAGAAAGGATTTGTACGAATATGTGTTGGAGCTTAAAAGGGTTACGCCGCAGCAGAAGAAAATCCTTAAGGACCGTGCGCAACGGTTAGGTGGAGGGAAATGGGTTGTCGTGGAGAATGGCGAATGCCCTGCCGAACCGCTGGTCCGATTTGTCGATTTATGCGAGCAACTTGCCGGGCGAACTGAGACTGCTGGCGTGGTAGATGTGACGGCAGAGCTTTATCGATGCGACAGGTCGCTGGAAGTGAGCGACTCGAAGTTAGCTGAGATCTGGTGCTCTTTGATTAGAGGGGCTGTACTTCCCTTCGGACTTCGAAGCACCGCGCCCTTAAGCAGCGCCTTTTTTGGCCTTTCGGGGAAAGTCTATAGGAGCTCATGGAGGCTCGTAGCGCTTGATGTCGATCTCGCCGGCGCGCTGGCGCATGGCGTGGCTGTCGTGCCACGCCTGCATGCGCAGAAGCGTGTCCATGGAAACGCCGAACGCCTTCTCGATGCGCAGGGCCATCTCCGGGGACAGGGCGGCCTTGCCATTGACCAGATCGGACAGGGTCGCCCGCCGCACGCCGAGGATCGCCGCGGCGCGCGCCACGGGCAGGTCCAGCTCGTTCAGGATCTCCTCGCGGATGAATTCCCCGGGATGGCAGGGCGCCATGCCGACCTTTGCGATCGGTTCGCTCATCAGTGGTAGTCCTCCAGGTTTAGATTCGTAACGGCGTCGCTGTCGATGTTGAAAGTGATTCGCCAGTTGCCGGAGACCGAAAGGCTCCACGTTCTTGCCCGGTCGCCAGTGAGCTGGTGGATGCGCCAGCTGGGCGGTCCTTTCAGCCCCTCAATACCATCTGCGCTCAGCAGGGCCGTAAGAATGCGGCGTACGCGTTTCGCAAGGTCCGGGCGGATTCCGCGGTCGTCGTCATCCTCGATCAGCCGCTTCAGGCCCTTGTGCGGACGCTCAGAATCCTCACGGGCGTCTCTGTACGGTGCAGCCGTACAACTGTCAAGATGCGCGGACCGCGAGTCGGTCTCGGACGGCGGAATCACGGCTCCAGCCTGTGCCAGAGCACCTGGTTGACCAGCTGGTATCTGTCGATCGCCTTCATAGATCTGGCCGGCGAGCGACGCGAAGCCTTTGCGGTTGGCTTGGAGCTAATCGATCCGACCGGGTCAGCGGCGATGTGGCTAGGACCCCGCCACGGCTCACAGATAGCGGATCGAGAGGAAGCCCAGCACGATGAGCGCCGCGAAGCCCGTGGTGACCAGGGTCAGGCGCGCCTCGATGAAGTCGCGGATCGACGCGCCGTACCAGCGCAGGAGGCCGGCGACCAGGAAGAAGCGGGCGCCGCGGGTCAGGATCGAGGCGAGGATGAACACGGGCAGGCTGAAATGCGCCATGCCGCTCGCGATCGTCACGAGCTTGTAGGGGATCGGGGTCAGGCCCTTGATCAGGATGATCCACAGGCCCCACTGGTTGTACGCGGCCTGGTATTCGGCGACGCGATCGGCGAGGCCGTAGAGCTGGATGATCCACTGGCCGACAGTCTCGAGCAGCGCGTAGCCGATCAGATAGCCGAAGAGGCCGCCTACGACCGAGGCGACAGTCGCGACCGTGGCGATGCGCCACGCGTCGTGCGGCCGGGCCAGCACCATCGGCACGATCATCGCATCGGGCGGGATCGGGAAAATCGAGCTCTCGAGGAACGCGACGACGCCGAGCACCTGCATGGCGTGGCGCGAGGCCGCCTGCCGCATCGTCCAGTCGTAGACCCGTCTGATCACCGCGCGTCGCCCCTTCGTGGCCCGCGTCAAGAGAGCCAGGACTGTGTAAAGGAGTGTTTGCCGCGAGCCTAGATCTTCAGGAGGCGAGGTGGCTGCCAAGGCAGCGCGTCGGCAATCGTGAGCGGCCCGGCATCGCCATTGCAGGCCGGGGCTCAAATTGAGGCATACCCCTCGGTATCGGCCTCGGAGGCCCATTCGTCGAAACAGGCGAACGGGCTGTCCTCGGCCAGCGGTCGCTTGATCGCGCTCAGGATCACGCGCCCGCCCTGGATGGCGTAGCCGATCTGATCGCCCGGCCCGACGCCCAATGCCTCGCGCACTTCCTTGGGCACGACGGTCCGGCCTTTCACCCCGAGGCCGGACGTCACGAACCGGCCGTCGATTGATCGTCGTTCTCGCATGTAGGAATTTCATACCGGGCGGCGATTACGTCAAGGCATACCAACTTGCAAATGTGGGCATGAGGCTACGCCCCGAGCATCTGCTTGACCAGCTGGGATTAGTCCGGGGACCGCCATAGAGCACCTTGCAATGACCGTCTCGCCAGCAAGTGCCAACAAATAAGGTCTTACTGCCTGCACAGATCAGTGCCCCGTAGCAGCCGGACATGGTTTGGCGAAGAGTAAATCTTGCCTCGAGGATTCGCAATGATTCGTTGATTTTTGAAATCGGTGTGCAAGGCCTGGTCCTTTGAGTACAACAACCTTGCCCCAGATACGCGCGCTAACGCCAAAACATGGTGATCGTCAGACTGACAGCGGCCTTCTTCTCTCAATCTGGTCTCTTCCACCTCAAGCTCGTCTCTCCTAAACGCGAACAGGACGCCCGCTCGGGTAAGCGTAACCAGGAAGTCCCCCAATCCGGCCCTATGAAGCTCCTCAGCATTCCGTCCGCCAGAGACCACTCCTACTCTACGAGCCAGGATTTTTCGGAGTAGCGGCACCGCGTCGGGACCTGGTGGGTCACTTCGAATGGTATGAGCGACATTTGCATCAATGATCACACACATTAAGCAATGCCGAGCAGCAGTTGCTGTTCTTGCAAGAAAAAGGACCTGTATCCGTGCGGGGTTTTCCTTAGATTTCCTCTTTCATCAATGTTGATTGGATGTATTCTTACATCTAGATCCTGTCGTTCAAAGAAAAGTATCAACACATCGTCGCAAGACAAATTCTTGCTATCTCGAATATCAGAGCGCAGCCTATCTATGATGTAGTCGCTGTGTGTTTCCACGATAAGCTGTGAGTTAGTTTCTTTAACGAACCCAGCCAGAAAGGAACCGAGCTCAGCTTGTGCTCGCGGGTGTAAGTGAACCTCAGGTTGCTGGAGAAGGTAGGTCCGGCTGGATTGATTCAGCAGAAGATCGACAACTATCGGTAAGACCTGGCTCACGCCGTAGCCAACGTCAATCAGGTTAGAGAAAGGACCTGCTATTTTAACTACGATCTGGAAGGGATCACTCTCTGCTTGGCCGAGTGGGCGAACGGATATCTCATGGAAGATCCCAGATGCCTCGCCAAAATCGTTCAGTGCAGATCTAATCTGCTCCCATCGGTTTCGCTCGGTGAAAAAAGTTTTTGCGAGGACCATGGGCACATGTGACCCTTCCGAGCGCGGGCTCTCCTCGATCGGATTGTAAGTGCGCTCAGGGCGGCTGCGAACGGGGGCGAAGGCATGTACACCGCCTGACAAGACACTGAGATGGCGCATGAAAATGTGAGTGATATCGCGCAAGGCCTTTTGCTCCTGGTCGGTGGCTGTTCTTCGACCTCTGGCGCTCTCTTCGATGCGCATGGCCAGGATAGGAAGCATGGAAGTATCAAAATACTTGAAGCTGCCAAGGCGTCCCAGGCTAGCTCCAGTGAGCTCTTGCCGGAAGTTAGGAGCGGTGACAGTTATGGCCTCCGCCCGCCGACCACTTCGTTTAATCCGTATGGAGTAGGCCCCGATATCCCAGGTCAAATCAGTGATTATCGGCTGAGCACCTTGTTTCTCAAACGTCGCCCTACATCGTAATGGTTCCCGAACCACGTCTGTTGTACGTGGGGAGGCGGTGACGGTGATGCCCACTTCAAAACTGCGGGCCCGACCAGCCCGACCACCCCTGTAATTCGCAATTTGATCATATGCTCCCAGCAAAAAAGGCTCCGCGTTAAAGCCGGGAGAAAGATCACCTTGAGCAATTTCTGCTGCTATCCGTAGCAGCGCCAGGAATGACGACTTGCCAGTGCTGTTCTCGCCAACGAGTAAGGTGAGCGGGGCTATGGGCACGTCGTGGACCCCGGCAAAGCAGCGAGCGTCTCGCAGATGAAGCCTGGTAATCCCGCGGATCATGGTTTGTCCAGATTTTCTGGCAGCCCTTTGGGCATTAGCGCGCTCTTCAGCACCTCGTTGACCAGCTGCGGGTTGGCCTGGCCCTGCGTCGCCTTCATCACCTGACCGACGAACCAGCCGAATACCTTGGGGTTGTCCCGGAGCTTCGCCACCTGGTCGGGATTGGCGGCGATGATCTCGGCCGCGATCCGCTCGAGCGCGCTCGCATCCGAGATCTGCTTCAGGCCCTTCTGCTCGATGATCGCCGCCGGCTCCGCGCCGGTCTCGAACATCGCCGCGAACACGTCCTTGGCGATCCGCCCGGAGATCGTGCCGTCCTGGATCAGGTCGACCAGGCGGCCGAGCCGGTCCGGCGTGATCGGCGAGCGCGCGAGCTCGCGCCCGGCCCGGTTGAGCGCGCCGAGCAGCTCGGTCAGGAGCCAGTTCGCGACCAGCTTGGGATCACGGGCGGCGCCGGAAGCAGCGCTTCCGCCAGTCCGCCCCGCTTCCGGCGGGGCCGCCTCGCGATGGGCCGAGGCTGGGGAGGCTGCCGAGCCGTGTCGCGCCGCCTTCCCAAGCGCCGCCTCGAAGTAGTCGGCGGACGCCTTGTCCGCGACCAGCACCTCGGCGTCGTAGGCGGAGAGACCATACTCGGCCATGAACCGCGTCTTCTTGGCATCGGGCAGCTCGGGCAGCGTCCGTTCGATCGCCGCGATGAACGCTTCGTCGAGCTCGAGCGGCAGCAGGTCGGGGTCGGGGAAGTAGCGGTAGTCGTGCGCCTCCTCCTTGGTGCGCATCGAGCGGGTCTCGCCGCGCTCGGCATCGAACAGGCGGGTCTCCTGCTCGACCGCGCCGCCCGCCTCGATCAGCTCGACCTGGCGCTTCGCCTCGTACTCGATCGCGCGGCCGACGAAGCGCATCGAGTTCAGGTTCTTGACCTCGCAGCGGATGCCGAGCGGCGCGCCCGGGCGGCGCACCGAGACGTTGGCGTCGCAGCGCAGGTTGCCCTCCTCCATGTTGCCGTCGCACGTCCCGAGGTAGCGTAGGATCGAGCGCAGCTTGCGCATGCAGGCGACCGCCTCCTCGGCCGAGCGGATGTCCGGCTCGGAGACGATCTCCATCAGCGCCACGCCCGAGCGGTTGAGGTCGACGAGCGTCGCGTCGGCGCGCACATCGTGCAGGCTCTTGCCGGCGTCCATCTCGACGTGCAGGCGCGTGATGCCGATCTCTTTGGCCGTGCCGTCGGGGAGGTCGATGATGAGCTTGCCTCTGCCGACCAGGGGCTCCGCGTACTGCGAGATCTGATAGCCGTTCGGCAGGTCCGGGTAGAAGTAGTTCTTGCGCTCGAACACCGAGAACCGGTTGATCGCTGCGCGCAGGCCGAGGCCGGTCCGGACCGCCTGCTCGATGCAGCGGCGGTTGACCGACGGCAGCATGCCCGGCATGCCGGCGTCGATCGGCGAAACGTGGGCATTCGGCGCGCCGCCGAACGCGGTGGGCGCGCCCGAGAACAGCTTGGCCTCGGAGGTGATCTGCGCGTGCACCTCGAGGCCGACCACGACCTCCCACGGTCCGGTCGCGCCCTGGATCAGATCGTCGGTGCGGCGCGCCTCGCTCATCGCGTCGCCTCAACGGCCAGAAAGGGCGGCTTTGCCGTGAACTCCGCCGCGCGCTCCAGCACGTCCGCCGCGCGCAGCACGGTCGCCTCGTCGAACGGCCGGCCGATCAGCTGCAGCCCGAGCGGCAGACCCTCCGCCGACAGCCCTGCCGGCACCGAAATGCCCGGCAGGCCGGCGAGATTGCCGGTCACCGTGAACACGTCGTTCAGCCACATCGCGATCGGGTCGTCCATCTTGTCCCCGATGCGGAAGGCAGGCGTCGGTGTCGCCGGGGTCAGGACGAGATCGACCTCTTGGAACGCCTGCTCGAAGTCGCGCTTGATCAAGGTGCGCACCTTTTGCGCCTTCAGATAATAGGCGTCGTAGTAGCCGGCCGAGAGCACGTAGGTGCCGATCATGACCCGCCGGCGCACCTCCTTGCCGAAGCCGGCCGCGCGGGTCCGGGCATAGGTGTCGATCAGGTCGTCGCCCTGCACGCGCAGGCCGTAGCGCATGCCGTCGTAGCGCGCGAGGTTAGACGACGCCTCGGCCGGATTGACGATGTAATAGACCGGCAGCGCGTATTTGGTGTGGGGCAGGCTGATCTCGCGGACCGTGCAGCCGGCCGCCTGCAGCCACTCGACGCCGGCCTGCCACAGGCGCGTGATCTCGGCCGGCGTGCCCTCGAGGCGATACTCCTTCGGGATGCCGATGCGCAGGCCGCGCGCGTCGCCGGTGAGCGCCGCCTCCAGGTCGGACAGCGGCACGTCAGCGCTGGTGCTGTCGTTCGGGTCGTAGCCGGCCATGTGCTGCAGCATCAGCGCGCAGTCGCGCACGGTGCGCGTCAGCGGCCCCGCCTGGTCGAGCGAGCTCGCGAACGCGACGATGCCAAAGCGCGAGCAGCGGCCGTAGGTCGGCTTCATGCCGACGATGCCGGAGAGCGACGCCGGCTGGCGGATCGAGCCGCCGGTGTCGGTGCCGGTCGCGCCGAGGCACAGGCGCGCGGCCACCGCCGCCGCCGAGCCGCCGGAGCTGCCGCCCGGGACGCGAGGCGCCTCGGCCCCGACTTCGGTCCAGGGATTCACCACCGGGCCGAACCAGCTGGTGACGTTCGACGAGCCCATCGCGAACTCGTCGAGGTTGGTCTTGCCGAGCAGCACCGCGCCCGCCCGCCACAGATTGCCGCTCACGGTCGATTCGTAAGGCGGCACGAAGTTGTGGAGGATGCGCGAGCCGGCGGTGGTCAGCACGCCCTCGGTGCAGAACAGGTCCTTGATCGCGAGCGGCAGGCCTTCGAGCGGCCGCGCGTCACCGGCGGCGATGCGGCGGTCCGACTCGGCCGCCATCTGGAGCGCGCGCTCGGGCGTCTCGGTGATGAAGGCATTCAGCGCGCGGCCCGCCTCGATCGCCTGAAGGTGCGCCTCGGCCAGCTCCTTGGCCGAGAATTCCTTGTTCAGGAGGCCGTCGCGCGCCTCGGCCAGGGTCAGCCCGGTAAGCCCGCTCATTCGACGACCCGGGGCAGCGCGAGCCTGCTCATTTGGCTACCGCGCGCGGCGAGCGCTCGCTCGACCCTGCGCAACGCGGACCGCTCATTCGACCACCTTGGGCACCACGAAATAGCCATCCTGCCGCTCGGGCGCATTCGCCAGGATGTCCTCGGGCCGGCCGCCGTCGGTCACCTTGTCCTCGCGCCAGGCGAGCCGCATCGCCGCGACGCTGGTCATCGGCGGCACCCCCGCGGTCTCGACCTCGTTCAGCTGCTCGATCCACTCGAAGACGCGCGACAGCTCGGTCGCGAGCGACGCGAGTTCGTCCGCGGGGACGGCGATCCGGGCGAGCCGCGCGATCCGCGCGACGGTGGCCTCATCGAGCGACACGTGCCATGGTCCTCCAGATGGCCTCGCGCCGGCGTGTGTGCTCCGCCGGTCGGGCCTCAAAAGCGCGGCGGAAGCTACACGCCTTGCCGATCCTGAGCAACCTCGAGGACCTGCTGGCGCACGTGCCCGAGGCCGAGCGCGCGCGCCCGGGTCTACTTGCGCTCGACGTCAGCAAGCGCGCGCTCGGCGTGGCCGGCGCCGATGCCGGCTGGCGGCTTGCGACCCCGCTCGTCACGATCCGGCGCAGGCGCTGGGCGGATGACCTGGAACGGCTGAGGCGCATCATCCACGAGCGTGCGGCAGGCACGCTCGTCATCGGCTGGCCGCTCAACATGGACGGCAGCGAGGGGCCGCGCTGTCAGGCGGTGCGCGCGTTCGCCGAGCAGCTCGACGCCGCGCTCGGCCTGCCGATCCTGTTGTGGGACGAGCGGCTCACCACGTTTGCCGCGGAGGAGGCCGCGGAGCGCGCCGGCCTGCGCGGCAGAAAACGCGTTGAGATGCTGGACGCGCTCGCCGCCGCCGCGGTGCTCCAGGATCTCTTGAATGCCCTGGCGCGGCGCGTCGCCGGCTGAAGTCGCACCGGCAGGCAGGCGCATGGCGCGCCTGTTGATAGCGAGCGCCCGGGAGGCTTGGCGCGGGAGCGACGCCGCGCCGCGGTGATCGGGCATTACCTGGACGCGCCCTGCCGCCCCGATACTCTCTTCCACAACGCCATGCCTGGCCGAGAGGGTGAACCCGAGCGGCCGCCTATCGAGCGGCGTGCAAGGGGGCCCCCGGGGCGAGGTCGCGCGTAGCCTGCTAGAGCTACTGGAAGCAATGGGAACGAAAGGAGAAAGCGATGAGCGAGAGCATGTATCCGCAAGCGACCAGGGAGCTGGCGGAGAGGCGCCGCGCCTTGGCGCCGGACGCCGAAGCCGCGTTCCGCCAGTTCAGCCAGGCCGTGTTCCGCGCCGGTGCGCTGCCCGAGAAGACCAAGCAGCTGATCGCGGTCGCGGTGCGCACGTCACCCAGAGCCCCTATTGCATCCGCGGCCACACCAAAGCGGCCCTGCGCCAGGGGGCATCGCCGGAGGAGCTGATGGAGGCGATCTGGGTGGCGGCGGAGATGCGCGCGGGTGGCGCGTACGCGCACTCCGCCCTCAGCATCGAGGCGATCGAGGAGGCGGGCGGGCGCGACTAACCGGATCCGGCCGGCGCTCCCGCTCACGACGACCGAACGACGTGAATGCGGCAGCCGTGAGTAAGCCCGGGAACCACCCCCTGTCCACAAACCCAGGCTACACCAAGAGCAGGGGGCTACCCCCAGGAGCCGCCGCTCGGGCCAATCGCCGCGGTGAGCACGCCGAGACCAGGTTAGCGGGCGACCCTCGGGCGGATCTGGTTGAGCTGTAGCGCCGCCATCAAGTCGTCGCCGGCCGCGAGCGCGCACCGCCGGGTCAGCCGGCGCCGGTTTTGGTCAGTGCGAGTTCGTGGCGACGGTCGGGCGCTGGGGACTGCGCGGGCAGGGCGGCGCGCACGGCATCCGCCATCGGGCTCCAGGCGAACCAGTGCGGAAAGGCGCGGATGTCGACGGGCGTTCCGTCGAGGCGCACCTGGCCGCGCCGCACGGCCTCGGCGAGGGTCGATCGTCCGAGCCAGACCCGGTAGAACGCCATGATGTCGGCGGTCACGAGCACGTCGATGTCGTGGCCGGGGTGCTTCAGGCAGACCGAGACGTCGTTCGGCTCGATCAGCAGCCAGTAGCCCTGCGTCGGACCGCCGCGGAAATCGAACTGAACGACGACGCGCCGCCTGCCAACGCGCTCGCGCCGGACACGGCGGCGCATCCACCACAACAGCACGATCGGATCGAGCTCGTTCGCTCGCGGCTCGCCGAACGCCCAGCGCGCGCCCCACTCGCCCAGGTCATCGACGATCCGCTGGAGCTCGCGCCCGGCTCGGGTCAGGCGGTACTCGGCCCGCTTGCCGCGCGGCGCGATTCGTCGCTCGACC
>JBKPNX010000246.1:0-16925 GCA_046732855.1 Pseudomonadota bacterium | reverse complement strand
GAGCCGTGCGTCGTCGTCCGTGAGGGCGGCGGCGAAGCGTCGGCAGGGGAGCGCATAGGCCAGCCATCGAGCCGCGAAAGGAAATTCAGTCTCGGGCGCCGACGCCGTAGTCTTGGCGGAAGGCAACACGGGCGGGCGCTTGATGCGAGTGCCCGACCGGCCCGGCGTGGTCAAAGCCCCTGGCATGTGCGGACGCTCCTTGTGCGGGAACCGGGAGATCTCGCCTGTGGCCGTCGATGGGAGTCGACGGTCCGCATCGGGAAGGCGAGGAGCCGAAGCCGATGATGGACGCAGGCGAGAAGTCAGACTCCGCTCCCGCGGCCGCGCATTCTTCACCCCTGGCCAAGCCAGCGCTTTGCCGTCAAGCCCCCGAGGTAGGAGCCGGATGCGGGAATGCCGCACGTCCGGATCTGTGCGGGGGGCACTCAGCAATGGGCGTCCCTACCGCGATTAGTACGACATATAATCTGATGGATTAGTGGAGAATTGCTAATTCTTCAAGGTACCCCAGCTGAGCCGGTGCCCCTCCTGCAACACGGTCTTTGACCCGGACCTCCAGCATGGCGGCAACATCAGCGTTGTGGTGCGCCGTGGACCCTCGCAACCGGAGACATAACCATCCGATATTTATTTCAACGCCAAGCTCTTGATATCCTGCGCGATTTCGGATACTCCAATTTCAAGCCGGGATTCGATCTGCCGTAAGCTATCGGCTCGCGCGGAGCGTGCTTGTGAGCCCGCTCACACTGCCTCCGTGATAGTGCTGGCCGTCGCTAGGCGTCGAACACCAGCTGCACCTTCATGTGCCGTCGGCGGTCGGCGGCGGCCGCGAAGGCGGCGTCACGCTCGCTGGCGTGGAACGTGCCGGTCATGATCGGCGCGACGTCGAGCCGGCCGCTCACCAAGGCCTCGACCGCGCGGCCGAAGGCGTCGTGGAAACGGAAGGTGCCCACGAGGTCCAGCTCCTTGGGTGTCAGCCTGGTGAGCGGCAGGCCGATCTCGCCCGGCGGCAGCATGCCGAGCTGCACGATGCGCCCGCCCGGGCGCGTGCAGTCGAGACAGGTCACCAGCGCCTGCGGATTGCCCGATGCCTCGAAGGCGACGTCGAACTGCCCCTTGTCGGCCTGGTAACGCGCGATCGCCTCGGAGGCCTGGGCAACGTTCACGGCCTCGTCGGCGCCGACCTGCGTGGCCACGGCGAGCGGCGGATCGGCGACGTCGGTGACCGTGATGCTGGCGGCGCCGGCATGGCGCGCTGCGAGGCAGGTGAGCGCGCCGATCGGGCCGGAGCCGGTGATCAGCACGTGCGCGCCCGGCAGCGCCCCGGCGCGCTGCACCGCGTGCAGGCAAACCGCCAGCGGCTCGGCCATCGCCGCCACGCCGAACGGGGTCGAGGCCGGCACCACGAAGCACTGGCTTTCGTGCGCGACTAGCTGCTCCTGGAAAGCACCCTGGACGTGCGGCAGCACGGCGGCGCTGCCGAAGAAGGTCATGTGCCGGCAGAGGTTGGTGCGGCCGGCTTGGCAGCCGCGGCACCGCCAGCAGGGCAGGCTCGGGTTGACCGCGACCCGGTCGCCGACCTTCACCCGGCTCACCCCGGCGCCAATCTCGCTCACCTCGCCCGCGACCTCGTGCCCGAGGATCAGCGGCTCGCGCAGCGCGAAATCGCCAACCCGGCCGTCGAAATAGTAGTGCAGGTCGGAGCCGCAGATGCCGCCGGCGCCGAAGCGTACGCGCACCTGCTCGGCCGCGAGCGGCAGCGTCGGCTGCTCCTCGAGCCGCAGATCCTTCGCCGCATGCAGCACGCAGACGCGCATTGGCCCACCCCCTCGCGATTCGCCGGGCGGCATCATGGGCCATGGCTGCCGCAGGGGACAGGGCCTCGTTGCAGCGCTCGACCGCAAAGAAGGCGGATTTATGGCGCGTATGACGACAAAAAGCTGCTGGCGGACCAATGGGCGCCAATGGCCGCGTGGGTGGATCGATGCGAGCAGGTCGCACGCACGAGAAGGCAGCCCCAGCGGTAGATGCCGACGGGCGTGCACCCGTTCGCGCCAGTCGGGTCGACTGACCACACCGAAACGCCGGCGCTGCGCCCGCTCAGTTCTGCCGCCGCTGCAGGTAACGTGCACGTGCAGCCCCGCCAGGTACGTCATGACCCGAGGAGGGAGCCCGGTGCGGTAGTTCCCCTCGCCGGGATCTGTGCGAGGGACAGCAAGTAATTGCCGTCCCTTCCGCGACTTTGCCGTACCAATAACTTACGAACCACACGAATTGTGGTGGATGATCAGAGAGTCCAGGCGGGGCTGGTGCGCAGCCTGCAAGACGTCTTCGATCCCCGCCACCGCGCCACGCCGTCAAGCCGCCGGACGCGCCTGAGCGCCTCCTCCACGCCAGCTTCGTTCTTGGACGACGGGTCGCGCGCGTAGGCCCGGATTGCCAGCTTCGCGGCCCGGAGCGCCTCCGCTCGGTCAACGCTCGCGAGATCTTGCATCCCCTCCTCACTTTCTTTCTCCCTGGGGAGAATATCAACTTCATGTCGACGATCACGTGACAGCCGCTGACCCGATCTCGCGGTCCTCTATGTGATGCGGATGACGGCTCTCCGGCATCTCAGTCCCGACTGGCGATTCGACGACATGACCCGAGATGGGAGCCCGGTGCGGTAGTTCCGCTCGTGCGGGGACCGGCGAGTAATTCCCGTCGCTACCGCCCGACGCGTTTCGACCACCTGGAAACTACACCAATGCGATGAATGTTGCCTGCAGAATACTGGATCTTTTGTAGCCGCGATCTCCTTACCATTGCGGTCGGTTTTTGATTTTTATGCAGGCCATTGGTACGCTCGGATCGCGCGCACGAAGGCGGCGACCGGCGGTGAGAAGCGTCGTCCTGCGACCGTGACTAGCGAGACCTCGCGCACGACCTCCGGCTCGATCAGCGGCCGCGTCTGCAGGCCGGGCAGCAGAACGGAGTATTCCGGCAGAAAGGCGATGCCGATGCCAGCCATCACCATGGTCTGGATCCAGTCCTCGCGCTCGCTGCGATAGACGTGCTGCAGCTGGACGCCCTGCTCCTCGCGCACAGAGCGTAGATGATCCTTGAACTCGCAATTGATCCGCAGGAGATAGCTCTCGCCGTCAACATCGGCCATTGCAACGCCGTTCTGCGCCGCGAAGCGATGTCCTGGCGGGAAGGCGACGACGAAGCGCTCCCGGTACAAGGGCTCCACGTTGAAGCGCTCCTCGAACGGCTCCCACTGGGCCATGACCCCGAGATCGAGCTCACCCTCGCGCAGCAGCTCGCCAAGTTTTTGTGGCACGCCTTCGCGCAGCGTGATCTCAATGCCCTGGTTGCTGCGCCAGAAATCGGTGACAAAGCTGATGCCGCGCAGCGGTCCAATGGTGCACATGACGCCAAGGTTGAGCGGCGCGTTCTCGAGCCTGAGAAAGCTCTTCGCGGTCGTCTTGGCAGCCTCGGTTTCCTTCCAGATCTGCTCGAGCTGAGGTTGGATCAACCGACCGAGGTCGGTGAGGTGGGTGAGGTGGCGCTCGCGCCGGAACAGGAGCCCGCCGAGCTCCTCCTCCAGCTTCTGAACCGCGCGGGTAAGCGCCGGCTGGGTGACGTGACACTGCTCGGCCGCGCGGGTGAAGTTCAAGGTCTCGCATACCGCGAGGAAGTAGCGGATCTGGTGCATCTCCATCGCGGCGCCTCCTTCACCCTCGTGGCCCGGCGTTGACGGCCGGGGGCAATGACTCCGTCGCATGAATTTATTGCGAATACGGCATTTCCCCTATGGACGACCACGCGCTCAAATCCGTGTCAGCCTCCCTGACAAAACTCGCGGCCGGCCAAGCGCCGGCCGACTCTTTCGGGGAGGCTGGTCAAGCTCAGCGACCCGGCTGCAACGGCGGAGGCCCGAATCATGACATGCTTTGACGCCAGCGTGATCGGTAACCGGCCAGTCGGGCCCCTCGCTCGCGCGGCGCCTTACCGAGACCGGCCGCAAGGTCGCCGTGATCGAGCGCAAGCACTTCGGCGGCACAAGCGTCAACAACGGCTGCATTCCGACCAAGTCGCTGATCGCGAGCGCGGGCGGCCCACGTCGCGCGCCGCGCTGCCGACTTCGGCCTCGTGATCGAAGGGCCGGTCCGGGTCGACATGAAGGCGGTCAAGGCGCGCAAGGACGCGATCGTCCGCGTCTCCGCGGAGGGATCGAGCAGGGCCTGCGCGAGAACCCAGGTGTCACCGTCTATGTCGGCCACGCTCGCTTCACGGGCCCCAAGCAGATCGAGTTCGACGGCGAGACGCTCGAGGCGGAGCAGATCTGGGAAGGGCCGCGCCGACATGCCGAGGTACCGGCCATCGACTCCGTACCTTATCTCGACAACTCCTCGATAATGGCGGTCGACTTCCTGCCCGAGCATCTGGTGATCCTAGGCGGCAACTACATCGGCCTCGAGTTCGGCCAGATGTATCGCCGCTTCGGCAGCAGGGTGACGATCGTCCAGCGCAATCCCTATCTGATCCACGAGGACGATGACGTCCCCCCTCCCATGTTCGTGGTGGCGGAGATCGGTGCGCCGAGTGCGCCGCCGCGATCAGGCGGCGGCCCGAAGCTTCTGCAGGGCCGGCAGTAACTCTTCCGGATCGGGACGGCGCGTGTAGTCAGGGTTCACTTCAGCGTAAAGAATGACGCCATCCTGGGCGATGACAAAGCGCGCCGGCATCGGCAGCGTCCAGCTCGGGTCGCCGTTGAAGACGGCGAGGTCGTTCTCGAAGACGTTCCGGTAGAGGTCGATGAGGTAATCGGGCAGCTTGAACCGAAGACCGAAGGCCGCCGCGACCTCGTTGTGCGGATCCGACAGGATCGGGAAAGTCAGCTTGTTCTCGCCCGTCGAGCGGCGGCTGTTCACTGCCGTCTGCGGTGAAATCGCCACCAGCTCGGCGCCGTGTTCCTCGAACATCGGCAGCGCCGCCTGCAGCGCCTGGAGATCCATGTTGCAGTAGGGGCACCAGACGCCGCGATAGAACGTCACGACCAATGGCCCCTGAGACAGGAGGTCGACTGAGGACACCTCGCGGCTTTCGGCGTCCTTCAGCGAGAAGGTAGGCGCCGTGTCGCCTACTTTGGCGGCCCGCTCGGCCGCTCCGGAAGCGATCAGTTCGGCGGTCGCGCGGTGCATCGGCTCATGGATCCATTCCGGTGCGTTGTAAGGGGGTCCGCCCGCCTCGAAATTCGTACGGAAGGCGTCGAGCCTGTCCTGCAGGGACATGGTGTCCTCCTCATCGAGCAGATGGGGTTGGACGTCGAGCCAGAGATTGTTCATTCCCAACTCATTGCAGTAGACCGCTTGGGGAAATAGCATCTATTCCATGGAGGAATGAGAATGGATCGCTTGGTCGCGATGGAGACGTTCGTCCGCGTCGTCGACACCGGCTCGTTTTCCGCCGCGGCACGTCAGCTCCGGATCGGCCAGCCGGCGGTGTCCAAGGCCGTGGCTCAACTCGAGAACCGGCTCGGCGTACGCCTGCTTCTGCGATCCTCGCGCGGGCTGGCGACGACCGAGGCGGGACAGGGTTTCTACGAGCGGGTCAGGCGCGCCATCGAAGAAGCGGACGAGGCCGAGCTTGCAGCGCGCGGCGCCGGCACTGGGCTGTCAGGACGCCTGCGCTTCAGTGCGGCCGTCACCTTCGCGAGGCTTCACGTCATCCCACGCCTGCCGTCGTTCCTGGCATCCCATCCCGCGTTGACGGTCGAGGCGATATTGGACGATCGCAATATCAACCCGGTCGAAGAGGGGATCGATGTGGCCCTGCGCATAAGAGACCTCGCGGACTCGGCGCTGACTGCGCGCAAGATCGGCGAATCTCGCCGCCTTGTGCTCGGAGCCCAGTCCTATTTCGCCGAGACCGGTGAGCCGACCACTCCCGCCGATCTGTCCGGGCACCGAGCGGTGGTCTACGCCCGGGGTGGCGGCGGCGACACCTGGACCTTTCACAAGGAGGGCACTGAGCTCAAGGTGGCTCTCCGGGACCGCGTTCGCATGTCCGCGGCGGAAGGGGGTCAGGGAAGGCGTATTCGCAGGCCTCGGGCTCGCAGTCGCCACGGAATGGATGTTTCAGCCGGAACTAGCGAGCGGCAGGGTCCGCGAGGTGCTTTCCGACTGGACACTCCCGCCGATCGACCTTTGGGCGGTTTTTCCCACCGGCAGACGCGCCAGCGCAAAAGCCCGTGCCTTCGTCGACTTCGTCGAGATCGTGCTTGCGGAAAGCATGGTAGCCTCGGTGTGACTACCGTAAGCGGGCTTTTTCGTTCATGTGGCGTGAACAGCATCTGACCGATGCCTCGAATCCGTCGACGTAATGAACATGAAGCTGGACGCGCGCCTGCTGAGCATTGGTGCCATGAGTAGGAACGGGAGAGCGCGGCGGGCATGAAGTTCGTTACAAGCCTCACCCGCTTGCTCCGGGCGGCCATGCAGACGGAACTGCGCGACATGGCGGCCACTCGCATGAAGCCAGTGCTATCAGCAAGGTAGGCTGCCGATGCGTGCGCACTTTGCCACAGACCTACCCGTGGTCAGTCCGCGCATGGCACAGCGGAGAGGACTGGCTCACTCAGCCAGGCTCCGAACACCGAGTGGCATACCCGCCGGCCATCGAAACATTAAACAGATTGTATTTCTCAATTGCGTCCGCTTACGCCATCTCGGCCTTGTGAAGCAGGCCGGTTCGGTTTGATCGGGCTGCCCGCAGGACAAGAAGCCTATGACGGATCGCAAGATCAGAAGATGCGTCGCATGGACGAGCTCACTAGAGTTGCCGGTGTCGGCGGCGCCCCCAGAGCGGCGGTGGCTACCGGCACCGCCGACCGCCTGGTCGCCCAGCTGGGCTCCCTGCTGACCGCGCTCGGCGCGTCGCGGTATCGCAACCGGCTCGCTCTGCTCGCCGCCGGGATCGTGATCGTCGTTTGCGCCAATTCGGTCGGGCAAATCTGGCTCAACGTCTGGCAGGGTCACTTCTTCGACGCCATCGAGCAGCATGACCTCGCAACCTTCGGCGCGCAGCTGCTGGTGTTCGGGCTGATCGCCGCCACCCTGCTGGTGCTGGTCGTCGCGCAGACCTGGCTTAAGGAGATGCTCCAGGTCCGGCTGCGCGAGTGGCTGACCTACCACCTGCTCGGCCGCTGGCTGGCGCCGAAGCGCGCCTATCTCTTGGCCCACGCCGGCGAGGTCGGGGCCAATCCCGACCAGCGGGTCCAGGAGGATACGCGGCATCTGGTCGATCTCTCGACCGAGCTCGCCGTCGGCCTGCTGCAATCCTCACTGCTCCTCATCAGCTTCGTCGGCGTGCTTTGGGTGCTGTCGGCGGCGGTCGTGTTCATGGTCGACGAGCGTGGGTTTGCCATTCCGGGCTACATGGTCTGGTGCGCGCTCGCCTATGCGCTCGGCGGCTCGTGGCTGGCCTGGCGAGTCGGTCGGCCGCTGATCCCGCTCAACGCCACGCGCTACGCGCGCGAGGCCGAGCTCCGCTTTGCCCTGGTCCGCATCAACGAGAATGCCGAGGGCATCTCCCTCCATGGCAGCGAAGCGCAGGAGCGGCAGATCGTTGCCTGTTCGGTGGATCGTGTCGCGATGGTCATGCGCGAGCTGGCCGGCGGGCTGGCGCGGCTCACCTGGGTGACCTCAGGTTACGGTTGGCTCGCCCTGGTCGTGCCGATTCTGGTCGCGGCACCGGGTTACTTCAGCGGCGGTCTGTCGTTCGGCGGGGTCATCATGGTGATCGGCGCGTTCAACCAGGTGCAGCAGGCACTGCGCTGGTTCGTCGACAACTTCCATCGGATCGCCGACTGGCGCGCCACGCTGCTCCGGGTCGCGGCACTGCACGATGCGCTGGGCGCACCTGATCCGACCGGGCGCGATCGGGGTCGGATCGCCGTTGCCACGGCGTCCGAACGTCTCGTGCTGGACGATCTCCACCTCGCTCTGGCCGATGGCCGCTCGGCGCTCGAGCGGGCTCGGCTCGAGGTCGCCCCCGGCGAGCGCGTCCTGATCGTCGTCGAGCACGGTGCGGACAAGAGCGCTCGGTTCCGTGCGATCGCGGGTCTGTGGCCGTGGGGCGTCGGCACCATCCATCTGCCGCCGCGTGACGCCATCATGTTCATGCCGCCGCGGCCGTATCTGCCGCTCGGCAGTCTGCGCGCCGGCGTGAGCTACCCCGCTGCGCCGGGAGCGTTCGACCACGCTGCCGTCGCCGCCGCGCTCGAGCGCGTCGGCCTGCGGCATCTGCTGACGTCGCTGGATCGCGAGGAGCGCTGGGACCAGGTTCTGTCCCTGGAGGAGCAGCAGCGCCTGGCGTTCGCCCGGTTGCTGCTGCACCGGCCGCGCTGGCTCCTGCTGCACGACGCGCGCGGCGCGCTCGACGAGGAGCAGCGCCACAACATGCTCGCGATCTTCGACCACGAACTGGCCGATGCGGCCGTGGTCGGCATCGGGCGCAGCCCGGCACGCAACGGCTTCTACGATCGCACGTTGCATTTGCGGCGTGTCGATCAGAGCGCCACCCTGGTGCCGCTTCGCCCGCGCCCGCGCCCTACCCGCGCCACGCTTCAGCCTGCCCGCGCGAGCGCATGAAGCTCGGCAAAGGGCGCGGGGCTTTGGGGTGTCCCGCAGAACGGAAGGCGCCCCGCCGAGTCAAGCTTGCGCGGCCGTCATTCAGGTTGTCCAACCTTGGTCAGGAGCACCTCGTCGGTCGCTGATATTGAGCAGGTATTTGGCGCTGCCGAGCGGGCGTGCGAAGTCGACCAGTGTCTTGAGCGGAAAGCCGCTCCAGGACCTCTACGCAGATCCTCCCCGCCCCGGCATATATTCCGCTCCCGGAATAATCGCAGCGATGGAGCGGAATGGGCGTACCGGACCCGGCCCTTGCGCGACCGCCATCGCGCCGAGGCAGGGTCGCCGCACGGCCGCATGGTGGCAGTGCTGGCATGTCCAAAGAGCATCGATACGGTAACCAAACCAGATTTCTCCACTGCCGGTTCGGGTGCCATCTCTGATCGCGCAAGGGACCAAGCCTCGGCTGGTGGGCGGGTCACTGGAAAACGCAGGACTCGCCCGCTGCCGATCGCAGGTGGGGCTGCCGCCCACGTGGTACCTGGTGTTCCCCGCTGCGGTGCTCGGTGCGGCCGTGCTTGCGACTTGGCCTCTGCTTCTGCCGGCGGCACCCGCGCCCGCCGGCGGTCCGCAGTTCGTGCTGCCGCGCGACACGAAACCGGCTCATCGGGTACGGCGCCGAGGGCGGGCTTTCGACCCGACCGGCCGGCCTCCCGCTGGCCACGGCGGGGTGTGCCTGTCGCCGTACGTCTCGGCACTGCGGCTGGTGCTGATCGGTGGTTGAAGTTCACCGCCTAAGAGGCGGCAGCGATGCGCCCTGCTCGTCGAGACCAGCCCTTTCTTGACCTGCACCAGCTGCGTTACGGGCATTGAATTCATACAGACACGGCATTTCAGCACCCGCCGGCGCGCTGCGAAACTCCGATCATCGCGAGGTCGAAAAACCGGCCAATCCGCTCACGCCGGCGGCTGCGACGATGACAGTCAACTTCGGGCCACAGCCGTGCGCCGACGCCCGCAGAACGAGGAGATCCTGCCATGCTTGCTGAACGCGCAACTTCTCATCAATCCTTCAGCCTGGAGCCCGATGCCGTCGCCACGATCGGCATCAAGCTCGAGGCCCTCGGCCTCAACATCGCACGCTACTCGCTGGTGCTGGTCCTGCTCTGGATCGGTGGGATGAAGTTCACCGCCTACGAGGCCGGCGCGATCCAGCCGCTAGTCGCGAACAGCCTGCTGATGTCCTGGCTGTACGCGATCTTCAGCGTGCAGGCGACCTCGAACCTGATCGGGGTGGCCGAGATCGCCGCGGGGGTGCTGATCGCGGTGCGGCTCTGGTCGCCGGCAGCGGCGGTGCTCGGTAGTCTGATGGCGGTCGCAACTTTCGTCATAACCTTGACCTTTCTGTTCTCGACACCTGGCTGGGAACCGAGCCTCGGCGGCTTTCCCGCGCTCTCGGTGGCGCCCGGCCAGTTCATCCTGAAGGACGCGGTCCTGCTCGGCGCTGCGATCTGGTCGCTCGGCGAGGCTCTGCGCCACGTTGCCTCGGAGTGACCGCTGTTCGGATCACGGCTGGCGCGCCGGGCGAGAGCCCGGGCGCCGCCGGATCCGACGCGAGGGAAAGACATGACCGCGCACCTTCGAAACATGCACTCAACGCCGACCCTCGCCGTGCGCCTGCCGTCGTGGCAGGCGATCACGGAAGCTCCCGTGCGTATGCCCCGGGTGGTGATCGTCGGCGCCGGGTTCGGCGGGCTTGCCGCGGCGACTGCGCTCAGGCACGCGGCCGTTCAAGTCACCATCATCGACCGACGCAACTACCACCTGTTCCAGCCGCTCCTCTATCAGGTGGCGACCGCCGCACTCTCGCCAGCCGACATCGCGCAGCCGATCCGCAGCATCCTTCGACGCCAGCGCAACGCGACCGTGCTGCTCGGTCGGGTGACCGGCATCAATGCCGCAGCACGGCAGGTGTCGATAGGCGAGCGCCGCGTCGCGTACGATTACCTGATCGTCGCGACCGGGGCGCGCCATGCCTATTTCGGCCACGACGAGTGGGAGCCGGTCGCACCCGGCCTCAAGAAGATCGAGGACGCGACCGACGTCCGACGGCGCATCCTCCTGGCGTTCGAGCAGGCGGAGATCGCCGGGGATCCGAACGAGCGCGCGGCTCTGCTGACGTTTGTCGTGATCGGCGGCGGGCCGACTGGCGTGGAGCTCGCAGGCGCCATCGCCGAGCTGGCCAGACAGGCCCTCGCGGCCGACTTCCGCACCATCGATCCCCGCGACACCCGCGTCATCCTGATCGAGGCCGGGCCGCGGGTCCTGCCCACATTCCCAGAGAAGCTGTCGAGTATCGCCCGGCGTGCGCTGGAGCGGCTTGGGGTCGAGGTCCGCCTCGGGGCACCGGTAACCGAATGCGCTGCAGCTGGCGTCGTGGTCATGGGCGAGCGCATCGCGGCTCGCACGCTCCTCTGGGCGGCCGGGGTCGCCGCCTCGCCCGCCGCGAGATGGCTGTGCGCGGAGAAGGACCCCGCGGGTCGGGTCAAGGTCCAAGCCGATCTGTCCCTATCGGGCCACCCTGAGGTGTTCGTCATTGGCGACACCGCGCTCGCGACCGACGTAGCCGGAAATCCGCTGCCCGGGATCGCTCCGGCCGCCAAGCAGGCGGGCCAATACGTCGCGCAAGTGATCCGGGCACGCATCGCCGGCCGCAAGCCACCGCCCCCGTTCCGCTACCGCCACCTCGGCAATCTCGCTACCATCGGTCGCAAGGCCGCGGTCGCCGATTTTGGTCGGGTCCGGTTCTCGGGGCGAGTTGCCTGGCTGCTCTGGGGTCTGGTCCACGTCTACTTCCTGATCGGCTTTCGCAACCGCCTCGTGGTCTCGCTCAATTGGCTTTGGGCTTACCTGACCTACGAGCGAGGATCCCGGCTGATCACCGGCCCGACGCCATGACCTTGCGCTTCGCGCCACCGGTGGGAATCGTGCCATGACAACCGACTTCACGGGTCGCGCCTGGCGGTGCGTGAGGATCGCTCTGCTGCTGATCGGCATGACTTTGCCGGCGCTCGGACAGACGCCCCACACCCTCGCCGGCTGCGGCCCCGGCCGCCGCACCGCAGCATGGCGGGGACGACTTTGCGCTCCTCCTGGTCGACTACCGGGGCGCGCTCGAACGCCTGACCGAGGATCTGCGCGAAGGCACGGCCGAGCTCGCGGACGGTGCTGACATGGCGCCTGCGGAGGTCATGGGCGCGTTGCATCGCGTCACCGAAGGGGCCAATCCCGCTACTCTGGTTGGTGGTCTGCTCGCCATTCTTGCGACCGGCCTTGCAGCCCGCCACGTCGTACGCCGGCGCCTCTCGGGGGAGCGACTCCAAGGCTCGCCCCGAATCGAGGATGGCTTCGGAGCGAGGCTCGCACGCGCGCTCTACCGGGCGCTGGTCGATCTGCTCGGCCTCGGCGCTTTCGCCTTCGTTGCGATTTCGCTGGTCGCGATCTTCGCCCCAGCCCCCGGACCCGGTGCGCACCTTCCTCCTGACCTATCTCACCGCCGCGCTGGTGACGTTCGGCGCGGCGCTGGTCGCGCGCCTGCTTCTCGCACCCGATGCGCCGGCCGTGCGTCTTCTGCCAGTATCTGACCATGTTGCCGGCTTCCTGCATCGCTGGCTCGTGACGATCGCCGCAGTAGGCAGCATCGGCTGGCTGACCGCCGCCCTGCTCATCCTCTCCGGCATGCAGCTCGAAGCGCATCTGATCCTGGCGCTGGCCATCGGCACGCTGATCGCGTTGCTGCTGATCGGCATGATTCTCGAGGGCCGGCCGCTGGTCGCGGCGGTCCTGCTGGGCGAACAGCCGGGACAGGCTTCTGCCCTGCGGGTCCGTCTAGCGAGATCGTGGCACGTATTTGCCATCCTGTATCTCATGGTCATCTGGGCCCTGTGGGCCGCGAGCATCGTAACCCGCAGCCCGTCCGGCATCTGGTCGGCCGTGGCGAGCGTGCTGCTCGCGGTCGCCCTGCCCGTGATCGACAGGGGCTTCGGCAGCGGCCTCGGCCAGGTGCTGGGCGCTGACGACCCGGCCGTGCCCGCATCCCAGCACACGATCCGCGTGATCCGGCGCGCCTTCCGCATCGTTCTGGCCGCGGTCGCCCTCATCCTTTTGCCTTCGTTTTGGGGGTTTGACGCGCTTCGGGTGGTGGGCGCGCCCGGCGCTAGCGTCTTTTCCCATGCGCTGTTCAACATCCTGGTCACGACGCTGGTCGCCTATGTCGCCTGGCAGCTCGCCGAAACTGCGCTCGACCGAAGCCTCGCTGCCCATCCCGCGGGCAGCCCCACGCTGAGCGCCCGCGCGCGCACGCTGAAGCCGCTGCTGCGCAAATTCATGCTGCGGTACTGGTCGTGGTCTGGGTGATGATCGCCCTCTCGGCGATCGGGATCGACATCGGGCCGCTGCTGGCCGGCGCGGGCGTGGTCGGCATCGCGATCGGTTTCGGCGCGCAGACGCTGGTGCGCGACGTGGTGTCCGGCGTGTTCTTCCTGCTCGACGACGCGTTCCGGGTCGGCGAATACATCGAGGCGGGCAGCCTCAAGGGAACGGTCGAAGGCATCTCGATCCGCTCGCTGCGCGTGCGCCATCACCGGGGCGCCCTGCATACGATCCCCTACGGCGAGCTCACATCGCTCACCAATCACAGCCGTGACTGGGTGATCGTCAAACTCAAGATCGCGGTCACCCACGAAACGGACGTCGACCAGGAAGGCGATCATCAAGCAGATCGGCAAAGACATGCTCAAGGACCCGGAGCTCGGGCTGAACCTGATCGAGCCTTTGAAGTCGCAGGGTATTCATCAGCTTGCCGACCACGGCGTGATGGTGCGCGCCAAGTTCACGGCCAAGCCTGGCGAGCAATTCGTGATCAAGCGGGAGGCGCTACAGCGGATCAAACGCGCGTTCGATGCGGCCGGCATCAAATTCGCGTACCCGACCGTCACGGTCAATGCGTCCGGCCTGGGCTCGCCCCTCCCCGACGGCGCGCTGGAAGCGGCGGCCAGGATGGCCATCAAGGCGCCGGCGAACGAGATGCCGCCGGCCGAGCGATCATGTTCAGCGTTTATCGAATCCAGGCGCCAACAGCATTTCACCGGGTCAGGCAGCTCGTCTAAGCCATTAGAGGTTCGCGACGGCACCCTGCCTGACCGCAGTCGGGCAAAAATGAACCCGGAAGCGGACCGCCGCCACCAAGAAGGATCCAGATCATGGCCTCGACCCTGCCTGCCGAGCTGCTGAATGGAGAATGGCTCGAGGCCGATGGCCTGGGCGGCTTCGCGTCGGGCACGGTCGGGGGCATCCGCACCCGCCGCTATCATGCGCTGCTGCTCGCCGCAACCACGCCGCCGACTGGGCGCATGGTGCTGGTCAATGGCCTCGAGACGTGGGTGGAGACGCCAGGCAGCCGCTTCGCGCTCAGCGCCCAGCGCTACACCACTGACGTGATCCACCCCGACGGCCATCGGCACATCGCCGGCTTCGAACACGAGCGCTGGCCGATCTGGACCTTTCGCCTCGACGACGGCAGCGAGGTGACGCAGGAGGTCCTCGCCTGCCACGAGCGCGGCCATGTCATCGTGCGCTGGCGCCGGCGCGCCTCATCAGGCCCGGTGCAGCTGATGGTGCGCCCGCTCCTCTCGGGGCGCGACTATCACGCCCTGCATCACGAGAACCCCGGCTTCGACTTCAATGCCGAGGTCACCGGCGCGCGCGTGCTCTGGCGGCCATATCGCGGCGTGCCGGCGATCTCGGCGGTAACCGACGGCAGCTACCGGCACGAGCCGGAGTGGTATCGCAACTTTCAATACGACGCCGAGCGCGAACGCGGCCTCGACTTCACCGAGGACCTCGCCTCGCCCGGCGTGTTCACCTGGGCGCTGAACGGCAGCGCCGCGACCCTGCTGCTGTCCGCGGGCGAGGTCTCGCCCGATCTGGACGCGGCATGGCTCCTCGATGCGGAGGCGCGCCGGCGGCGCAGCTTTCGGACGCCGCTCAAGCGCGCGGCCGATGCCTACGTGGTACGCCGCGGCGCCGGCAGGACCATCGTGGCCGGCTACCCATGGTTCACCGACTGGGGCCGCGACACGTTCATCAGCCTGCGAGGATTCATGGGCCTGCCGGGCGGGCCCGAGCTGGCGCGCGACATCCTGCTCGCCTGGGCGCCGGCGGTGTCCGAGGGCATGGTGCCGAACCGCTTCCCGGATGCCGGCGAGCAGCCCGAGTACAACGCGGTCGACGCCTCGCTGTGGTACGTGATCGCGGCGCACGAACTGCTCGAGGCCGCAGGCGCGGGCGAGATCGTGGTTGTTGCCGCCGATCGGCAAATCCTACAGCGTGCGATCGGGCAGATCGTCGAAGGCTACCGCGACGGCACGCGCTTTGCCATCCGCATGGACGCGGACGGCCTGCTCGCCGCCGGCGTGCCCGGCGTGCAGCTGACCTGGATGGACGCCAAGATCGGCGACCGGGTGGTCACGCCGCGCATCGGCAAGCCGGTCGAGGTGCAGGCATTGTGGCTGAATGCGCTGCGCATCGCCGGCTCGTCCTGGCCCGAATACTGCGCGCTCTACCGCCTCGCGCTCGCCTCGTTCCAGCTGCGCTTCTGGAACGAGGCAGCCGGCTGCCTGTACGACGTGGTCGACGTCGATCATGTGGCCGGCCGCAACGATCCGGCGGTACGGCCCAACCAGATCCTGGCGGTCGGTGGCCTGCCCTATCAGGCGCTTGTCGAGCCGTATGCCAGCGGCGTGGTCGACACGGTCGAGCGCAGGCTGCTGACACCGCTCGGCCTGCGCTCGATCGCGCCGGGCGAACCCGGCTACCGCCCGCACTACGACGGCGGCGTGTGGGAGCGCGATTCGGCCTACCATCAGGGCACCGTCTGGCCCTGGCTGATCGGCCCGTTCGTCGAGGCCTGGCTGCGCGTGCGCGGCGACACCGTCGATGCGAAGCGGGAGGCGGACGAGCGCTTTCTATCACCTTTGCGCGCGCATCTGGGCGTCGCCGGGCTCGGTCATGTCTCGGAGATTGCTGACGGCGAGGCGCCGCACCGGCCGGACGGCTGCCCCTTCCAGGCTTGGTCACTCGGCGAACTGCTGCGCGCGAGCCGTCTGGTCGAGGTCCCGATCATGCAGAACAACGCCCGCCCGCAAGAACGGCGGGTCAGGGCTGCCGTCTGAGCGACAAGGGGAATCATCATGCTGCTCAAGGACGAGGTCGTCCCCGACGATGCGGCAATCAGGCCGGCCCGGGCGCACAAGACGGAAGGTGCGGAACGCGCGCGCCTCGCCCAGGACACCCGCGGCGAGGCACGCTGGAAGCTCTGGGGGCCATACCTCAGCGAGCGGCAGTGGGGCACCGTACGCGAGGATTACAGCGCGGACGGCGAGGCCTGGCGATATTTCCCGCACGACCAGGCGCGCTCGCGCGCCTATCGCTGGGGGGAGGACGGCATTGCCGGCATCAGCGATGACAGTCAGCGGCTGTGCCTGGCGCTCGCCTTGTGGAACGGCAAGGACCCGATCCTGAAGGAGCGCCTGTTCGGCCTGACCAACGGCGAGGGCAATCATAGCGAGGACGTGAAGGAGCTATATTACTACCTCGACGCCACGCCCACCCACTCGTACCTGAAGTATCTCTACAAGTATCCGCAGGCCGAGTTTCCGTACGCCTTGCTGGTCGAGGAGAACCGCGGGCGCGGCAAGGACCAGGCCGAGTTCGAGCTGATCGACACCGGGATATTCGACGACGATCGCTATTTCGACGTGTTCGTCGAGTACGCCAAGGCCGGCGCCGAGGACGTGCTGATGGAGGTCACGGTGCACAACCGTGGCCCCGAGGCGGCGACCATCCACCTGCTACCGCAGCTCTGGTTTCGAAACATCTGGTCGTGGCGCGAGAACGCAAAGCGCCCAGAGATCAGCGTCGCTGCGGACGGTTCGCTTTCGGCCCGTGTGAAGCGCCTGGGCGAATACCGTCTCTATGCCGAGGGGCAACCGGAACTTCTATTCACCGACAACGACAGCAATCTCGGCCGTCTGTTCGGGGTCGAGGGCATCAGTGGGCATTTCAAGGACGCGTTCCATGGATACCTGGTCCACGGCGCGGAGGGGTCTGTCAATCCGGCGTGCACGGGCACCAAGGCGGCGGCGCATTACCGCCTCGAGGTCGAGGCGGGCGGCTCGGTGCAGATCCGATTGCGGCTGCGCAAGGGGCCGATGAACTCGGCGCTCGACGATTTCGAAACGGTGTTCGAGC
>JBKPNX010000245.1:0-31465 GCA_046732855.1 Pseudomonadota bacterium | reverse complement strand
TGGCGAGCATCCGCGCCTCGAGGTCGGCAAGGCGCCGCATCTGCTCCCCGAGCTTCGCGATCTTCTGCCTCAACCCGGCGATCTTGGTCGCCAGCGCCTCGGAGGGTTCCTGGCGGTCGGCGGTGTCGAGCTGCTGCAGATAGCGCGCGACGCTCGCCTCGATCTGCGCCCGCCGCCGCGCCATCTTGGCCCGCGTGAAGTTCCTGTCACGGGTGTTCACCGCTTTGAACTTGCTGCCGTCAATCGCGACGCTGGCGTCCGTGAACAGGCCCATCGTGCGGCACAGGACGACGAAGCGCGCGCAGACCTGGCGGATGGCGCGGCCGTTGTCCTTGCGGAAATCGGCAATCGTCTTGTGATCGGGAACCAGGCGGCCGGTGAGCCACATCACCTCGACGTTGCGTCCGGCCTCACGCTCGAGCCGGCGGCTCGACTGCACCCGATTGAGATAGCCGTAGATGTAGAGCTTCAGCAGCACCGCCGGATGATACGAAGGCCGGCCGGTGGCCTCGGGCTCGACCCCGCTGAAGCCAAGCTCGGCCAGATCGAGCTCGTCGACAAAGACGTCGATCACGCGAACGGGACTCTCCTCGCCGATCCAGTCGTCCAGGCATTCGGGAAACAGCGTGCTCTGCGCGCGATCCACGCCCTCGACGAACCGCTTCATCCGATCCCCCGCAATTGGTGCCGGATTCATACCGCGCGAAGCATTTGAAGCGAGGCGTTTTCACACAGCCAGGGTCCATAAGCGGCTGTCGGCAGTTCGCTAATATCCAGTTCGCTCTGCGCCTCAAAGCGGGTGAGAGCCTGAAAGATCCCCGCCTCGTCGGCTCACGTCGGTCATGCCGGTCTCGTCCTGGGCCGCAGGTAGCCGAGGAGGAGCCAGAATGCGATTGACATGTTGAGCAGGTTACAGGCGATGCCGTTCAGGAACGCGGCGCGGTACGAGCCGGTCAGGTCGAAGATTGCGCCGGACATCCAGCCGCCGAGCGCCGTGCCGGCAACCGTCGCCATCAGCACCAAGCCGACATGCCCGCTCACTGCCAGCACGTCTACGCCTCGACGGCCAGCTCTTGTGAAGACCCGAACGTGCCCGATCGATGTGGCGAGACTATCGAGGGGTCGGAACTAGTCTTTACCGCCGTTCGGTCATTTGAACGCGATGCTCGCGTCGTAGCTGCCGTAGTCGTTCGACGCCACGCCGTGGCGTGAGCTCCCGGTGTAGAACGCGCGGCCCTCGCTGCGCGTGACGGTGATCGACCCGCCCTCGGCGCCGATCGCGCCGGCATGCAGCGCGGCGCGGCAGAGATCCGAATCGTCGGTGTAGACATCCGTGCCCCAGACCGCGCCGCTGCCGCGCCGGGCCGCCGCGCCGCTGCAGGTGCAGGTGAACGGCGTCGGCAGATTGCGGTTGATGACCAGACTGCCCGGGCAAGGCTCGGGACCTGCCGGCGGAGTTGGGGTGCCGGCGAACGCGATGCTCACGTCGTAGCTGCCGTAATCGTTCGAGGCCACGCCGTTGCGTGAGCTGCCGAGGTAAAGGGGACGTCCCGCGCTGCGCGCCACCGTGATCGGCCCGCCCCCGGCGCCGATCGCGCCGGCATGCAGGGCGGCGCGGCAGAGGTCCGAGTCGTCGGTATAGACGTCCGTGCCCCAGACCGCCCCGCTGCTGCGATGCGTCGCCTCGGCCGTGCAGGTGCAGGTGAACGGCATCGGCAGGTCGCGGTTGATGATCAGGCTGCCCGGGCAAGGCTCGGGCGCGCCGGACGAGGATGTCGGTGCAACTTCCTCGGGCAATGCCGCCTGTTGCACGCCCGGAGCGATCGGCCCAGCCGCCGGTGCGACCTCTCGCGAGGTCGAGGTGGCCGCCTCTGGTGCCGGGAATTCGGACGTGGCCGATCCTGCGCGGCGCGCGAGATCGGCGGGCGAGCGGGCCGGGCCGGAACGGCCGAGCAAACCGTAGCCATACCAGCCAGCGCCGGTCAGGAGCAGGAGGACGAGTGCGGCAGCGACCGCGGCGGGAAGGCGCTTCGGCGCAGACCAGGGCCGCGCGATCGTCGGCCGTGGGGTTGCCGCTGCCGGCGCGCCGGCGGGATAGACCGCGGCCGCCGATGAGATCGATTGCGCGAGCCGCTCCAGATACTTCTCCATCGGCGGCTTCCAGGCATCGATCCAGTGCGCCGAGGAGATGAACAGCTCGAGCGATTTCGACGGCATCACCTCGCGCACTCGGATCGGGAACACCGGCTTGCCCTTGCTGACCGCCCGCTCGACCTCGCGCTTGACGTAAATCGACTCGTTCGCGTTCTCCGAGAGGACCAGCACGAACACCGCGCTCGACTCAATCCCGTCGACGATTTCCGCTGAGTACTCGCGCCCAGGCGTCAGATCGCGCGGCGCGATCCAGCACGAGACCCCATTGCTCTCGAGGAATTCGGTGATCGTGGCCGCGATGGCCGCGTCTTCCGAGGCATGGCTGATGAAGGCGGTCTTGGCCATGACGAGCCCGCACGTGTCGTGTCAGAATTCGCCGAGCTCGAAGAGGGCGAACTCACTCTACCACTGTAACATGTGATTCACGCCGAGCGGTAGTGCCCCGCTCTTAGCTCTTGCACGGGCGGGCTGACGGGTTCGTGTCTCACGCTCAGTTGAACGCGAAGGACACCTGGCGCGACTGTAGGAACAAAGAATTCCACCCAGCATTGCAAAGGGCTGACGCTCGTTGGCGCGGCCAGCGCGCTCCGATGGAGCGACGCAGCTCGCTTGGAGTCGGGTGCTGCCGCTGGCGGGATCTGTACGCCAGACACTCGCGCCCCCCGTGCCGGCAAGTAATCGCGCGGGATCCAAGGCGGGCATTCCGACATCGCGGGCCGGCTCGACTGGGGCGGCGCCTGACTGGCAGCGCTGCCGGGCGGCCGCGGCTAGCCTAAACCATAGCGGGCCCACAGCAGGCGCTCGGCGATCGCGTCGAGCACGGCGTCCGCCATGGCGCCCGCGTCGACGTGGCGCCGCCGCACGCTGAGGCGCCGTCGCCACCAGGGTCGCGCCGCGCCGATCTGCGGCAGCTTGACCTTGTCGCCGAAGCGCTCGCGCAGAACGCCGTGCAGATCGCCGAGGCCATCAATGAGGCCGAGTTCCGCCGCCTTGCGCCCGGTCCAGATCTGGCCTTCGAACAGTTCCTCGTCCGGCGCGCGCAGCCGATCGCCGCGGCGCGCTCGGACGGTGCCTTTGAAGTCGGTATGGATGGCGGTCATGATCTCCGTCAGCCGCTCGACATCGGCCGGGTCCTGCGGCCGAAACGGGTCGAGCATCGCCTTCTTCGCGCCGGCGGTGTACAGGCGCCGCTCGATGCCGAGGCGCTCGATCGCCTCGGTGAAGCCGAAGCTCGCGTGGACCACGCCGATGCTGCCGACGATCGAGCTCGCCGCGGCGAAGATCTCGTCCGCGGCAAGCGCCAGCCAGTAACCTCCGGACGCGCCGACGTCCTCGATGAACGCGACCACCGGCAGCTGCTTGTCGCCGGCCAGGGCGCGAATCCGCGCCGCGATCAAGGCCGACTGCACGGGGGAGCCGCCCGGGGAGTTGATCGAGAGCGCGACCGCCCGGGCGCCGCGCACCTTGAACGCGCGCTCAAGCGCCTGGTTGATGGCGTTCAGCGACAGCCCCATGCCGCGCAGCGACGGGCCGCCGATCACGCCCGACAGCCGCACCACCGGCACCACCGGAGCGCGCGGGCCCTGCCCTGGCCAGCGCCAGAGCCATGGCCTGAATTCAACCATCGTGCCCCCCACCGCCCAGATCGAGCGCCCGGCCATGCCGCAGGACGTCCTCGAGCCACGGCTCGAAGCTGCCGTGCTCATCATGCAAGACGAGGCCGGGCATGAGGCGAAGCGGCCCGCGCGCATCCTTGCGGGCCTGGACCAGCACTCGCTTGGCCGGCCGTCCGGCCGCGGGCCAGAGCGGCACGACGGTCACCTCCCCTGCCCGGCCGAGCATGGCCGCGAGCACTTCGCTCAGGCGGTCGGCCCGATGGATCAGCGTGAGCCGCCCGTCATGCCGCAGCATGCGCAGGCAACCGGCCAGCCAGCCGGCCAAATCCAGGCTGGTCTCGACGTGGGCCAGCGTGCGCTCACGGTCGGGCGACGGGCTGGCGCCGCCCGCCGCGAGATGGGGCGGATTGGTCATCACGTGGTCGAAGCTGGCCGCAACGAGCCGGGGCGGCGGCCGCTCCAGTCTGCCTTCGATCATCTCGACCCGGGCATCGAGTCCGTTTTGCGTCACGTTGTGGCTGGCGATCCGCTGCAAGGGGCGCTGCAGTTCCAGCCCGACGATGCGGCATTCCGCCACCCGCGCCGCCAGGCACAGGCTGGCCGCGCCGGTGCCGGCTCCCGCGTCGAGCACGCGCTCGCCCGCCCGTGCGGGCACTGCGGCGGCGAGCAGCACCGGATCGATCGCGACGCGATAGCCGCGCGCCGGCTGGCTGAAGCGCACGCGGCCGCCGAGCAGATGGTCGTCGGTGAGGTGTTCAGTCACTCGCGAGCGCTTGCTCGGCCCGGGCGAGCACTTCCCGGGCGCGCTCCAGGAGTTCGTCCTCGATCATGAGCCGGCGCGGGAACGCCCCGATGTTACCCTCGACCCCGCTGACGTAGGTATCGAGCACGACGCTCTCGATCCCGGCGGCCGAGAGCGCCGCCTGGGCCCAGGACAGATGGACGAGGTCGTTGCTGCGCAGCAGTTCCCGCATGGTCTGCGCATCCTATATGGAGCATGATCGTTGCGCCAAGTTTGCATTGCGCCGAAAGCCTTGTTAGCTAGTGCTCAGCAGCCGGACAGGTGTGCCGGGAGGGAGTGCGCTTGACCGCCGTCAGCTCGCCGCGCGCAGCGCCGACCGGTGCCTCCAAGCTGGAATCGATCCAGGCGTTGGTCGAGGTCGACATGGGCCGGGTCAACCGGCTGATCGTCGAACGCCTCGACAGTCCGATCAGCCTGATTCCCCAGCTCGCCGGTCATCTGGTCGCCGCCGGCGGCAAGCGGGTGCGACCCATGCTGACGCTGATCGCCGCCCAGCTGTGCGGCTATCGCGGCGGCCGCCACGTGCCCCTCGCGGCAGCGGTCGAGTTCATCCATACGGCAACCCTGCTGCACGACGACGTCGTCGACGAGAGTGGCCTGCGTCGTGGCCTGGCCACCGCGAACGCGATCTGGGGCAACAAGCCCAGCGTCCTGGTCGGCGACTTCCTGTTCTCGCGCGCTTTCCAGCTGATGGTCGAGGACGGCTCGCTCGAGGTGCTCGCGATCCTGGCCAACGCGTCGGCGGTGATCGCCGAGGGCGAGGTCGCGCAGCTCATGACCGCGAACGACGCCGAGACCAACGAAGCACGCTATCTCGAGGTGATCACTGCCAAGACCGCCACCCTGTTCGCCGCGGCGGCGCAGATCGGCGCGGTGATCGGCGAACGCCCTCCGGAGGAGGTCGAAGCTCTGCGTCGCTATGGCAATGATCTAGGCATTGCCTTTCAACTGATCGATGACGTGCTCGATTACAGCGCGCGCGAAGTGGTGCTCGGCAAGAGCATTGGCGACGACTTCCGCGACGGCAAGATCACCTTGCCCGTCGTGCTGGCTTTCCAGCGGGGCGATGCGAGGGAGCGGCGGTTCTGGCGCCGCACGCTCGAGCGGGGCGAGCAGAGCGAGGGCGACCTCGCGCATGCCATCGTGCTGCTGGAGCAATGCGCCGCGCTCGCCGACAGCTTGACCCGCGCAGCCGAGTTCAGCGCGCGGGCGCAACGCAACCTGGAGCGCTTTCCGCCGACTCGCGCGCGGCAGGCCATGCTCGATCTCGCGGATTTCTGCGTCGAGCGCGCTTACTGAGCGGCAAAAACGCCGCATTCCGGTCGCGTCACCCGCCCGAGCCGATTGCCCGATCCCCGCGCAGCGACTATATAGAGGCCGCTTCGGGTCGGAGTGTAGCTCAGCCTGGTAGAGCACCGTCTTCGGGAGGCGGGGGTCGCGTGTTCGAATCACGCCACTCCGACCAGATCTCACTCGTTTCTCGACATCCGAAACAGCTGTGCCGTACCTGCGCGGGCCCTGCGCGGGCTGGTGGCCTTGTGAACTGGTTCACACCGGTTCGCGCGCGCTTTCTGCAAAGCTGCTGCAGGGCCGGGCGCGGAACTGACAACTAATGAGCCAGGTGAGAATTCGGGTTCTCGGATGCGGCGATGCGTTCGGCAGCGGCGGCCGGTTTCAAAGCTGCTTCATGGTCAGCTCCGGGGCCGGAACATGCCTGCTCGACTGCGGCGCGACGGCTCTCGTTGCGATGCGCCGCTTCGCCGTCGAGCCGTCGAGCGTCGATGCGATCTTCCTCAGCCATCTCCATGGCGATCACTTCGCGGGCGTGCCGTTCCTGCTGCTGGAGCAGCATTTCGTGGCGCGCCGGGACACACCTCTCCTGATCGCCGGACCCGCCGGGACGGAGCAGCGGGTGATGGCGGCGCTCGAGGTGTTTTTTCCGGGCTCCAGCGAGCTCGCGTGGGGTTTTCCATTGACCTTCCGCGAGCTGAAGGCGCGCCGGAGGGCGCGCTTTGGCCGTTTCGCCATTACCCCCTATGCCGTCAGCCATCCCTCGGGCAGCGAGGCGTTCGCGTTTCGTCTGAGAACCGGCAACCGGCTGCTTGGCTATTCGGGCGACACCGGATGGACCGATCTGTTGCTGGCGGTCGCGCGTGACGCGGATCTGTTCATCACCGAGTGCTACGCGTTCGACAGCACACCGCAGCACCATTTGGATTACAATACTTTACGAGGCCGACTTGATCATCTGGATTGCAAGCGAGTGCTGCTGACACACATGGGGCAGGAAATGTTCGACCGACTCGATGAGGTCGCTCTCGAGGTCGCTGAGGACGGCCAGCTGATCGAACTCTAGGAGGTGTCGATCGCACCCCAGCATCGCCTCCTTCAGGCATCGTGCCCGCCTTGTCTGCCAACGAGGCGTCGTGAGCCGACCTCGCTGAGCGCGATACCGGCGAGGATCAGTACCAGCGCAATAATGACCCGGAGGCCCGGCTCCTCGCCAAGGAAGATCACTCCAGTGAGCAGAGCCCACACCGGAATCAAATAGTTGATGAAAGAGGTGAAGCTCGGCCCGGCGGTCGTCACGAGCTTTAGGAACGCCACGGTGGCAATCGCAGTGGCGATGATGCTGAGCGCCAGCATTGCCGCGAGCGGCACGGCCGGCGTCGAGATCAGCTGGAGGCTCGCGGGCGCACCACCGAACGGTAGCATGATCGCGCTTCCCGCCAGCATCACACCCGCGGCGGCGACCAGCGGGTCGGCCGGCGGACGGTGACGCGCGACAATGGCATTGATCGCGTAGCAGACGGCGCCACCGAGAACCGCCAGCTGATGCAGGAACTCCGTCCCCTCTCCGCGCAGCTCCGCGAGCGCGGCCGGGCCGATCAGCATCACCAGACCACCGAACCCGACCATAAACCCGGTAGCCTTGGTCGTGTTCAGCCGCTCCCCGGGCACGAAGAAGTGCGCGAGCACCATGGTGGTGAGCGGCATTATGCCCATGAGAATGCCGGCGAGGCCGCTGTCGATCCGCTCCAGGCCGAAGCTGATCAGCCAGAACGGGACGCAATTGCCGGCGAGCGCCAGCGCCAAGCTAAACAGCCAGAACCGCCCGGACCGTGGGAAACTTCGGCCACGCAGGGCCACCAGAGCGGTAAGAAGAACCGCGGCGATCACGAGCCTGATCGTCACGAGCCCGGTCGGGCTGAAGCTACGCACCGCAACACCGGTGAACATGAAGGCGCTGCCCCACATCGCGACCAGGGCGAGCAGCAGCAGCCAGTGGCCGAGCGGACGGGTCATCGGCGGTGCTCGGTCCAAGGGTGAGAGAAAGAACCGTGCGAGCGCAGACTAGAGCCTGTGTCGTCGCGGTCCAGGCGCCGCGGCCAAGCCGAGCGCGCCACTACGTCGCGCGGCTGACCTGGAGCAGGACGACGCCGAGAGCGACCAGGCCGGCCGCGAGCACGCGCCGGGTGCCGAACGGCTCGCGCAGCAGACTGGTGCCGATCAGCGCGGCGATGATCACGCTGGTCTCGCGCAGCGCCGAGACCGCGGCCATCGGCGTGAGGGTCATCGCCCAGATCACGAGGCCGTACGCGACCACCGACAGGGCGCCGCCGATGGCGGCCGGCCGCCACGATGCGGCAAGCGCCGGTCCGAGCCGGTCGCGATAACGATAGGCGACGATCACGCTGAACGGCACCGAGCTGATCGCGAACAGCCAGGCGATATAGCCGAGAACGTGGGCGGAAGCGCGCCCGCCGAGCCCGTCGAACAGCGTGTAGGCGGCGATGGTGACTCCGTTGACCAGCCCCAGAAGCAGAGGTTTGAGCGCGGCCAACCGCCCATCGTCGGTGAATGCGAGACTGACAATCCCTGTGGAGATGATCAGGATCGCGACCAGCCCGAGCAGCCCCATGCTCTCGCCGGCGAATGCCCAGGCGGCGCAGGCGACCAGCGGCGGCGCGACGCCGCGCGCGATCGGATAGACGTGCGACAAATCACCGAAGCGGTAACCGTAGCCAAGGCTCAGGTAGTAGGCGTGGTGGACCACGACCGAGCCGGCCAGATAAGGCCAGCTCGCGCGTGCCGGTGGCTCGACCAGAACCAGCAGCGGCAGGGCGCACAGGCCGCCGACCGCGATGACCACGGCCAGGCGGATGAACGGATCGCCGCCCGCCTTGACCAGCGCGTTCCAGCTGGCATGCAGCAGCGCCGCCGCCAGCACCAGGCTCAGCACGATCGGGTCCAAGAGATCAGATCGCCGGCGGACAGGCGAGCCGGATGCTCGTCATGGCTGCGGCTGCCGCGGCCAAGCGTCGGCGCAGGCGCCGATGGCGTAGCCCTGGGCCATCTGCTCCCCCTTGGGATCCGAGCCAGAGACCTAGCATCTGGCACGAAGCCAGAGACATAGCAGAAGATGCGCTGTCTCGGCGTGGCCGATGCGACGTGCTAGAGTTCGCGTCTGCGTTGCACCGAAGGGGTGGCGTGTCGTGTCTGAACCCACGATCCTCTACGAGAGCGCCGCCGGCGTGGTCACGCTCACCCTCAACCGGCCGGACAAGCTCAACGTGTTCAACGAGACCATGCACGGTGAACTCGCGCGCGCGTTCGATCGCATCGAGGCCGATCCGGCGATCCGCGCCGTCCTGCTCACCGGCGCCGGGCGCGGCTTTTGCGCCGGTCAGGACCTGGGCGATCGCGTCACCGGCGAAGGCGATGCCCCGCCCGACCTCGGCGATACCCTGGAGCGGCTGTACAACCCGCTGATCCGCCGCATCTGTCGCCTCGAGCGCCCTGTCGTGTGCGCCGTAAACGGCGTCGCGGCCGGGGCCGGCGCCAATCTCGCGCTCAATTGCGACATCGTGCTGGCCGCCCGTTCGGCGAAATTCATGGAGCCCTTCTGCAAGCTCGGCCTGGTGCCTGATGCCGGCGGGACTTACATCCTGCCGCGCCTCGTGGGCAGCGCGCGGGCGCGCGGGCTGGCGCTGCTCGGGGAGACCCTCTCGGCGGAGCAGGCCGAAGCCTGGGGTCTGATCTGGCGGGTGGTCGACGACGCGCGCCTGATGGACGAGGCGATGGCGCTGGCGCGGCATCTCGCGACCCAGCCGACCAAGGGCCTCGGGCTGACCAAGCGGGCACTGCTCGCGTCGGCGACCAACGACCTCGACGCGCAGCTTGACCTCGAGCGCGACCTGCAGCGCGCCGCGGGTCGTACCGCGGACTATCGGGAGGGCGTCGCGGCGTTCATGGCCAAGCGCCAGCCGACGTTCCGGGGGCGTTGATGGCGGCGCTCGCGCCCTCGGTTCCGGTCGCCGTGGTCGGTGCCGGCACCATGGGCGCCGGCATTGCGCAGGTGGCGGCCGCAGCCGGCCAACGGGTGCTCCTCTACGACGCCGAACAGACCGCCCTGGCGCAAGCCGAAGAGCGCATCGCCCGGGCGCTCGCGCGCGCGGTCGACAAGGGACGCGTTGCGCCGGATGAGCGCGACCGCACGCTCGGCCGGATCACGCGCTGCGACAGCCTCGATGCACTGAGCGCCGCCGGTCTCGTGATCGAAGCGATCGCCGAGGATCCCGCCGCCAAGGCACGTCTGTTCCAGACCCTTGAGGTCGTCTGTCCCAGCGAGGCGATCTTCGCGAGCAACACCTCGTCGCTGTCGATCACGGCGCTTGCCGCCGGGCTGAAGCAGCCGGAGCGGCTGGTCGGCATGCATTTCTTCAATCCGGCGCCGGCGATGGCGCTGGTCGAGGTGGTGCGCGGCCTCGCGAGCGCGCCTGAGGTGGTCGAGACGGTGCGGGCCACGGCCGAGGCATGGGGCAAGACCGCCGTGGTCTGTCGCTCGACACCCGGGTTCATCGTCAACCGGATCGCGCGTCCGTTCTACGGCGAGGCGTTGCGCGCGCTGGCCGAAGGCGCCGCGGACGTGGCGACGATCGATGGCGTGATCCGCGCCGCGGGCGGCTTCCGCATGGGCCCGTTCGAGCTGATCGACCTGATCGGGCTCGATGTGAACCTGACGGTCAGCCGTTCGATCCACGCCGCGTATGCCGCTGATCCGCGCTATGCGCCATCCCTGCTCCAGCAGGAGTTGGTGGACGCGGGTCGCCTCGGACGGAAGAGCGGGCGCGGTTTCTACGACCATGCCCCCGGCGCCGAACCTTGGCAGCCGCGCGTCGCCGCCTCGACGCCGCCGCCGCAGCGGATCGTGGTCGAGGGGGACCTTGGCCCTGCGGCGCCGCTGGTCGAGCGCTGGCGTGAGGCCGGCGTCGAGGTCAACCGGCGCTGGGGCGAGGGCCTGGTCCGGATCGGCAAAGTGCGCCTCGCGCTCAGCGATGGCCGCGGCGCGACCGAATGGAGCTACCTGCTGCAGGCGCCCGTGATCCTGTTCGACCTCGCGCTCGATTTCGCCGCCTGCTCGCACATTGCCCTCGCGCGGGGAGCGCAGGCGAGCGAGGGCGACCTCGCCCAGGGAATCGGGCTGATGCAGGCGGGGGGCCTGAACGTCTCGGTGATCGACGATTTTCCGGGCATGCTGCTCATGCGCACCGTCTGCATGCTGGCGAACGAGGCGGCGGAGGTGGTGCACACCGGCGTCGCGAGCGCCGAGGCGGTCGATCAGGCGATGCGCCTCGGCGCGAACCATCCGCGCGGACCGCTCGCCTGGGCCGAGGCGATCGGGCTCGAGCGGGTGCGCGACGTGCTCGACCACCTGGCGCGCACCTACGGCGAGGACCGCTATCGCGCGTCGTGGCTGCTGCGGCGCAAGGCGCTGGCCAAGCAGTCGTTCCATGTCTGATGCGCAGGTCCTCGCGGCCGCGGTGGGCGAAGGCATGTATGCGCGCGATTGCGCAGCGCAGGCGCTGGGGATCGTGGTCGACGCGATCGAGCCGGGCGCCGCGGTGTGCCGGATGACGGTGCGCGCCGACATGGTCCAGGGCCACGGCACCTGTCACGGCGGCATCGTCTTCACTCTCGCCGATACCGCGTTCGCCTATGCCTGCAACGCCTGTAATCGGGTCACGGTAGCGCTCGGCGCCGAGATCACCTTCGTGGCGCCGGCGCGCGCCGGCGACGTGTTGATCGCCACGGCGCGCGAGCGCAGTCGCGCCGGCCGCACTGGCGTCTACGACGTCGAGGTGACCGACGGCACTGGGAGGCTCGTGGCGCTGTTCCGCGGCACTTCGTACGAAACGCGCGGCCAGGTGATCGCGGCCCCCGGAAGCGATCCAACGGCCTGAGAGCGCCGCTCGATCCGATCGAGGCCGCATCGCGCGACGGGACCGCCGCGGTGACTGTTCCCTGCGCCGTTTCGGCCAACCCAGCTGCGGCAACATTTTGGTGATCGGTCGATGGGGCAGCCGGCTCGGCGGCTCTGGCCGGAAACGACGGCGCCGGCTAGATTGGACGCATGAGCGTCGAACCGGAGATCCTGAACCTTCTTGAGCAGCTGAAACGGCGCTTGCGCATCCGCTTTGGCGACCGTTTCGAGGGCCTCTACCTGTTCGGCAGCCGCGCGCGCGGCGACGCCGAGCCGGACAGCGACGTCGACGTGGCCGTCCTGCTGAAGGGCCGCTTGCCCGAGCGCCCGTTCGGGATCACGCGCGAAATCCTCGAAGATACCTATGACCTGCTGCTGGAGACCGGCTTGGACATTCAGCCCTGGCCTCTCGAAGAAGGCAGCCTGGATGAACCCGAGGAGCATCCTTATCCGGCGGTGAGCCGCGCCGTGCGGCGCGAGGGAATCGCCATTTGAACGCAGAAGAGTACATGGCGAAAGCCGTGCGTGCGCTCGAATCGGCCTCTGCGCTCCTTGAGAAGGAGGATTTCGAGGGAACTGCGAATCGCGCGTACTACGCGATGTTTCATGCTGCCCGGGCTGCGCTTGCGAGCCGCAACGTCGAGATCAGGAGCCGGAAGCACGGAACACTGGTCGGGCAATTCAGCCGCCATTTAATCGCGAACGGCAGCTTGCCCAGAACTCTTGGCCGGCAAATCAATGAAGTGCAGAAGCTTCGGCACGTGGGCGACTATGCTGCGGCTACGCTGGCGCGGGCAGACGCCGAGGAAGCCCTCCAATCGGCTCAGGAATTCGTCGCAGAGGTCGGGCGGCTATTGCGCGGATGAAAGGCGCTCAGGCCGCGCGGACGTCGAGCTTGATCGGGCCTTCGCCGCGGCCATGGATGAACTGCTCGACGTAGGGGTTGCCGCTGTGGTCGATCTGGCCGACCGGACCCTGCCAGATGATCGTGCCCTGGTAGAGCATGGCGATCCGGTCGGCGATCTTGCGCGCGCTCGCCATGTCGTGGGTGATCGAGATCGCGGTGGCGCCGAGTTGGCGCACGGAGCGCGCGATCAGCTCATTGATCACATCCGCCATGATCGGATCGAGCCCGGTGGTCGGCTCGTCGAAGAACAGGATCTCGGGTTGCGTCGCGATCGCGCGCGCGAGACCCACGCGCTTGCGCATGCCGCCGGACAGCTCGGCCGGCCACAGGTCGGCCACATCGGCGCCGAGACCGACCTCGCGCAGCGTCTCGATCGCCCGTTCCTTCGCCTCGGCGCGCCCGAGCTTCTCGATGTGCAGGAACCCGAACGCGACGTTCTCCCAGACCGGCAGGCTGTCGAACAGGGCGGCGCTCTGAAACAGCATGCCGAACTTGCGCATGACCTGCTCGCGGGCGCGGCGGCCGAGGCCGACCACCTCCTGGCCGTCGATCAAAATCGAGCCCCGATCCGGCTCGAGCAGGCCGAGCACGCACTTCAGCAGCACCGACTTGCCGGTCCCGGAGCCGCCGATCACGACCACCGACTCGCCCTCGGCGACATCGAGATCCACGCCGGCGAGCACCTGCTTCGCGCCAAAGCGCTTGTGCAGGTCGATGATGCGGATCTTGAGTGGGCGTGCGCTCATCGGCGGAAGAACATTTCCGTGACCACATAATTGGCGGTGAGGATCAGGATCGAGGCCGAGACCACCGCCTTCGTGGTCGCCGCGCCGACGCCCTGAGCGCCGCCCTCGGAGTGGTAGCCCTGATAGCAGCCCATGAGCGCGACCAGAAAGCCGAACACCGCGGCTTTGACCAGACCCGAGACGACGTCCTCGGTCTCCAGGAACTTGAAGGTGTTGTTGATGTATTCATAGGGGCCGAAGCCGAGCTTGTAGATGCCGACAAGATAGCCGCCGAACACGCCGATGATGTCGGCGACGACCACCAAGAGCGGCAGCATCAGCAGGCCGGCGATCAGGCGCGGCCACACCAGGTATTTGAACGGGTCGGTCGACAGCGTGGTCAGCGCGTCGATCTGCTCGGTCACGCGCATGGTGCCGATCTCGGCGGCCATCGAGGCGCCTACCCGGCCGGCGACCATCAGCCCGGCCAGCACCGGACCGAGCTCGCGCGTCATCGACAGCACCACGATCGTGGCCACTGCGCTCTCGGCCTCGAAGCGCGAGAAGCCGGTATAGCTTTGCAGCGCGAGCACCATGCCGGTGAAGATCGCGGTCAGGCCCACGACCGGCAGCGAGTAGTAGCCGATGTCGATCATCTGGCGGAGGATGGCGCGCGGGTAAAACGGACCGCTCAGGCCCTGCACGATCGCGCGGCCGGCGAACAGCGTCAGATCGCCGATCGTCGTGAGGAAGCTCAGAAAAATATGGCCGATGACGGCCAAAGGGTTCATGGACCGGCCTTCTTGGCTGCCGGCCGGATATAATGGCGCGCGAACCGGCTGCCAAGCCGCGTCAATACTTCGTAGCCGATCGTCCCTGCGGCCTCGGCCAGGCGGTCGACCCCGTCCGGCCCGCCGATCAGCTCGACCAGAGCGCCGGGGCGCACGGCCTCGGGCGGCAGTGCCGAGACGTCCAGGCTGATCAGATCCATGGACACCCGGCCGGCAAGCGGCACCTCCTCCCCGGCGATCCGCGCGCTCGCGCGTCCGCTCGCCGCCCGCAGATACCCGTCGGCATAGCCGACCGGCACGGTGGCGATGCGCGCCCCGGCCCGGGTCCGGTAGGTCGCGCCGTAGCCGACGCTGCCGGGGCCGGCGACGTCGTGCACCTGCAGGACGGGCGCCTCGAGCGTGACCACCGGCGCCATCGGGTTGGCTTGCCCTGGCGTGGGATTGACCCCGTACAGCGCCACGCCAGGCCGGCAGACCTCGCCATGGAACGCGGCCCCGAGGAAGATGCCCGAGGAGTTGGCGAGGCTCGTCGACGCGTCGGGCAACAGCGTGCGCAGCCGCTCGAAGCGCGCCAGCTGCGCCTGGTTCATCGGATTGGCCGCTTCCTCGGCGCACGCCAGATGGCTCATGACCAGGCGCAAATCGAGCGCGTCGAGCTCCGCGCGATCCAGGCGCATCAACTCGGCTTCGGCAAAGCCGAGCCGGCACATCCCGCTGTCGATCTGCAGGGCGGCGGGCAGGCGTCGCTGACGCCGGCGCGCCAGCGCCGCGTACCGAGCGAGCTCGCCCGGGTGGTTCAGCACTGGAATCAGCGCCGCGGCGACCAGATCCTCGCCGGTGCCTTCCTGCAGACCGTGCAGCACGAAGATCGTGGCGTCGGGCAGCGCGGCGCGCAGCGCGGCCCCTTCCGCGGGGTGGGCCACGAAAAAGCTCCGGCAGCCGCTCTGCCACAGCGCTGCGGCGACCTCCCGTGCGCCCAGGCCGTAACCGTCGGCCTTGACCACCGCGGCGATTTCGCTGCCCGGCGCTTGGCGGCGCAGGCGCCGGAAATTGTCGACGAGCGCGCCGAGATCGATGGTCAGGACGGCCCTGGCGGCCTCAGTAGCCATTCACGAGCAGGTCGCGGTATTCGAAGTTGCTGAAGCGGCCGCGGGTGGCGTCGAACGACAGCCGGATCGAGCCGATCGGGCCGTTGCGCTGCTTGGCGATCATGACGTCCGCAATGCCGAGGCTCGCTTCATAGCGCTTCTGCCAGGTCTGATAGCGCTCCTGGAAGCGCTCGTCGCTTTCATCTGGACGCTGCCGCGGCTCCGAGCGCTCCTGATAATATTCGTCGCGGTACACGAACATGACCACGTCGGCGTCCTGCTCGATAGCTCCGGACTCGCGCAGATCCGCCAGCTGCGGCCGCTTGTCCTCGCGCTGCTCGACCGCGCGCGACAGCTGCGACAGCGCGAGCACGGGGATGTTGAGCTCCTTGGCGACCGCCTTCAGACCCTGGGTGATCTCGGCGATCTCCTGCACTCGATTGGACTGACCCGAGCTGCTGACCGGGCGCACCAGCTGGAGATAGTCGACGATCAGGAGCGACAGGCCATGCCGCCGTTTGAGACGCCGGGCGCGCGTGCGCAGGGCGGCGACCGAGAGCGCCGGGGTGTCGTCGATGAACAGCGGCCGCGCGGCCAGATCCTGGCTGGCCTGGACCACCTTGCCGAAATCGGCGTCGCGCAGCTTGCCGCGGCGCAGGTCGTCCGAGCTCAGCTCGGCCTGCGCCGAGAGCAGGCGCATCGCCAGCTGCTCGGCCGACATCTCGAGCGAGAACACCCCGACCGCGTAGTTGTCGCCGGCCAGATCCTCGGCGTCGCGGCCGACCGCCCGGGTCGCCGCGGCATTCGCCCCGATGGTGATCGCGAGCGCGGTCTTGCCCATGCTCGGCCGGCCCGCCAGGATTACCAGGTCCGAGCGCTGCAGCCCGCCGAGCTTGTCGTCGAGATCGATCAGCGCGGTCGGCACGCCGGTGACGCGGCTGTCCTTGTGATAGGCCGCTTCGACCAGGGAGACCGCGCTGGTCAGCACTGCCGGAAAGCTGCGGAAGCCGCCTTCGATCTCGCCTTCCTGGGCGAGCATGAACAGCCGCTGCTCGGCCGCCTCGATCTGCTCGCGGCCGGTTTCGGGCAGGATCGCGTCGTAGGCCTTGTTGACCAGCTCCTCGCCGACGTGAATCAACCCACGCTTGAGCGCGAGGTCGTGCAACAGCCGGCCATAGTCTTCGGCGTTGATGATGCTCTCGGCCGCGCGCGCCAGCCTGGCGAGATACTGCGCGCCATCCAGTTCGCGCAGGGCTTCGTCATCCTGGAACGCGACCTTGAGCGTGACGTGATCAGCCAGTCGGCCGCTTTCGATCAAACGATGCATGGCGGCAAAGATACGGCCATGCACCGGTTCGTAAAAGTGTTCGGGCCGCAGGAATTCGCTGATCCGATGATACGCTTCATTATTGATCAAGATCGCGCCCAGCAGGGCCTGTTCGGCTTCTATATTATGAGGCTGGGTGCGAAAACCGGCGGGCGCCCGGCTCTCGATCGGCATTTCCGCATGCGCATCGGTGAGCATCAGGGCACCATAACACGGGTGCCGGGATCGCGTAATGCGCTAAATTCTCCACAGGGATGTGGAATATGGGGACGACCGCGGGGGGAGCTGCCGGCAGATTATCACCCAGAGGTGGCAAGCCGAAATCCGGGTTCGTCGTCCGGTGGCGCGGGCGCCGGCCGGCGCCGCGGAGGGCCCGAGGCCGCGCCCGCGAGCTCAGCTGGCGAACCAGGGCGTGATCTGCGCCCGGTCGCTTCTGATCTGATCGTACTGCTGCTGGACGAAGGTGATCGTCCCGGCCGAGTACGTGGGCTCGGGATCGACGCCTTCCATGCCCTGCTCGGCCAAATCCAGCGCCATGCGGATCGCGATGTAGTGCGGCGCGCCGAAGCCGGCGCGGGCGCACAGCGCAGCGAGGCCGCGCTTGTCCATGCCGTACAGCAGCTGACGCACCCGCGCACCGTCGATATCGGCGAGCAGAGCCAGGCCGGCTTCCACCTTGGCGATCGCGCCGTCGCGCAGGAACGTGACGATGTCCTCAGGCGTCAGCTCCCCGGTCGTGAACCGGTGGCGCAGCTCGCGCTCGATCGACTTCTCGCCATGATCGCGGGTGACGATCGACAGGGTCGCGCGATCGCGCGCCGCCGCCATGAGCTGCCGCGCCTCGGACTTGCTGATCCGGCGCTGCTGGATCAGCTCCCATTCCAGCCGCTCGCCGATCGCGGTGACCAGCTGATCGACCAGTTCGTACGGCAGCGCCGGGCGGCGGATCAGGCGGTCCTGAATGGCGCGGTCGTCGCGATAATCCTCAGCGATACGCCGCAGCGTGGCGACGGACAGCTGCGCACCGGGGTTGCCGGTCAAGGCGGCGACCACCTCCGGCTCGTTGGTGTCCGCGAGCAGATCCGACAACCACTCCGACAGGTGCTCGCGCCCGGCCACGGCAAGCGCATACTGCATCGCGTGCGTGCGCACGATCTCGCTCAGATCCTCGTCGCTCAGCACCGGGCTGCACTGCAGGATCGAGCGCGCCACCTCGAAATCGTCGCGGGCGAGGCGCGTCGCCACGCTGTGCGGCAGGTTCGCGCTGGCCGCCACCGCCTCGGCGAGCGCCTGACGCACGTTCTTCTCGAGGTCTCTGACCAGCAGCTCGAGCACCGCTTCGGCGAGCGAACGCGTGTCGCCCTCGACCAAGTGGTCGTACTGACGCCCGAACTTCGCGGCAAGCGCGGCGCGCGAGGCGGGCGACGGATCGCCCTCCAGGGCGCGCACGTCGGCGAGCGAAAGGGCATGCACGCTGGCCCCCCTGGCGCCGTTCTCGATCAGCTGGGCGCGGCGCCGGCCGGCCCTGGGGCTTGGCGGGTAAGCGCCAGATAGCTCCTGGCTCGCCTGCGCGCTCATCGAACCCTCTCGTCCAGGAAAATACCGTCGGGCGGCGCCCTTTGGCGTCGGCGACTTGGGCATTGTGCGAGGCGCCCGGTTAAGGTTCTGTTGAAGGTTGGGATGACCGGCCAAGGACTTGGAATGAGAGAGACCATCGGCGCCTGCGATCTGGTGCGCGGCGTGGGCCGCGCGCTGACCGACGCCGACCACACCGTGCTTGCCGAGCTGCCGCTCGGCACCGGCCGCCGCGCCGATCTCGTCGCGATCGATCGCACCGGCGCGATCGTCCTGGTCGAGGTCAAGTCGTGCCGCGCCGACTACGTCGCCGACCGCAAATGGCAGGAATACCTGGCGTATTGCGACCGCTTCTACTTCGCCGTCGGGCCGGACTTCCCGCTCGCTTTTCTGCCCCCGGAGGAGGGACTGATCCTGGCCGACCGCTTCGGCGGTGAGATCGTCCGCGCGGCGCGTATGCGCGCGCTCAGCCCGGCGCGGCGCAAGGCGATGCTGATCCGCTTCGGCCGCGCCGCCGCGAGCCGCCTGCAGACGATGATCGATCCGCAGCCGGCGGCCCCTTTCCCCGCCGCCGTCCGCCTGCTCGAGCGATAGTCCTGGATCAGGCCTCGGCCTCGTACAGCCAGTCCTCGATCAGGTGGCGGGCGATCGAGTCCGGGTTCGGCAGCTGGACCGGCCGCCGCTCGGGGTCGATCAGTTGGGCGCGGCTGTACCAGCCGGCATCGACCAGCTCGTCGGGATCGATGCGCAGCCCGTCGCTGCGCGCGGTGGCGCGAAATCCGAGCATCAGCGATGCCGGGAACGGCCAGGGCTGGGACGAGCGGTAGTGCATGTCCACCACCGCCACCCCGGCTTCCTCGTACACCTCCCGGCGCACCGTCTCCTCGAGGGATTCGCCGGGCTCGACGAACCCGGCGAGCGTCGAATAGATGCCGGCGGGGAAGCGGGCCGAGCGGCCGAGCAGACAGCGTTCGCCATGCTCCGGGTGGCGATGGGTGACCAGCACGATCACCGCCGGGTCGCTGCGCGGGAAATGCTGGGCATCGCAGATCTGACAGCGCCGGATGTGGCCGCCCTGCACGCTGACCGTCGCGCCGCCGCAGGCGCCGCAATAGCGGTGCCGGCTGTGCCAGAAGGCGAGCGCCCGGGCGTAAGCGCACCAGCCGGCCTCCTTGGGGGACAGCCAGGCGCCGACCGCGCGCACCTCGACGAAGCGGCCACGGGGCGGCGCGGCGGCGCGACCGAGGTCGGCGGCAAACAGCGCGGCGCCCTCCTCCTCGCCGAGAAACAGCGCCTCCTCGGGCAGCGGCTCGCCCAGACGCTCGATCGTCAGCACCTCCGCGCACGGCTGGTCGTCGGTGCTGACCAGGACCTCGAGGCCCGACATCAGGATCACCCGGCTGCGCGGGTCGGCGCGGCGCGCGCAGAGCCAGTCGGGATCCAGCCGGCGGTGGCTGGCGCGGTCGAATCCGGCCCCGGTGTAGCGGTGCGGCGGCGGGTTGGACAGGCGGTTCATCGACGCTCCCTGGCAGCGTGACCGGCCGAGCTTAGGCCATCCGCGGACCGGCACCAACCGCGAGGTGCGCCTTGCGCTGGTTCGCGCAAAGCCCGATATTGTGCGCGGGGAGTTGGCGGCGGACGGTTCACTCGCCAACCCGGTCAGGTCCGGAAGGAAGCAGCCGTAACGAGCCCGAGCCGGGTCGTGTGCCAGCTCCCTTGTCACGTCACATACCCGCCGTCGAGGCGTGGTTGATGCCCAGCATGCCAGCAGAACCCGTGCTCAACCTCGGTGGCCCGACCGGCCAGCCCGCGCGCCACTACCGGGTCCTGGCGCGCACCTATCGGCCGCAGCGCTTCTCGGAGCTGATCGGCCAGGACGCCCTGGTCCGCACGCTCGCCAATGCCATGCGCAGCGGGCGAGTGGCGCACGCGTTCCTCCTCACCGGAATTCGCGGGGTCGGCAAGACCACGACTGCCCGGATCATCGCCCGCGCCCTGAACTGTGTCGGCCTCGACGGCAACGGACAGCCGACGCCCGAGCCGTGCGGGCAATGCGAGCCCTGCGTCGCCATCGCCGAAGGGCGGCACATCGACGTGCTGGAGATGGATGCCGCGACGCGCACCGGCATCGACGACATCCGCGAGATCGTCGACAGCGTGCGCTACGCGCCGAGCTCGGCGCGCACCAAGGTCTACATCATCGACGAAGTGCACATGCTGTCCGAGAAGGCGTTCAACGGCCTGCTGAAGACCCTCGAGGAGCCGCCGCCGCAGACCATCTTCATCTTCGCCACGACCGAGGTGCGCAAGGTGCCGATCACGGTGCTGTCGCGCTGTCAGCGCTTCGATCTGCGCCGGGTCGAGGGGGAGCTGTTGCAGCGCCACCTCGGCGAGATCGCCGCCAAGGAGGGGGTGCAGATCGAGCCCGGGGCGCTCGCGCTGATCGTGCGCGCCGCCGAGGGTTCGGTGCGCGACGGGCTGTCGCTGCTCGACCAGGCGATCGCGCTCGCCGGCGGCGAAGCGATCGCGGCGGCACAGGTACAGGCGATGCTCGGGCTGGCCGACCGCTCGCGGGTGCTCGATCTGTTCGAGCATGTGGCGCGCGGAGCGATCCGGGAAGCCCTGGATTGCCTGGCTGAACTCTATGCGCTCGGCACCGAGCCGGAAGCGGTGCTCCAGGATCTGCTGGAGATCAGCCACTGGCTGACGCGGATCAAACTGGCGCCGCAGGCGGCGGAAGGGCTCGGCGTGGCGCAGCCGGACGTGGCGCGCGGCCGGGCCCTTGCGGAGACGCTCGGCATGCCGGAACTCGCGCGCGCCTGGCAGATGCTGCTGAAGGGCCTGGAGGACGTGCGGCTTGCGCCCAGCCCCTTGCTGGCGACGGAGATGGTGCTGGTGCGCCTCGCCTACGCCGCCGAGCTGCCGCCGCCGGCGGAGCTCCTCAGGCGGCTCGGCGACGGGGCCGACGGGCGCGCGTCCGCCACTCCGGTACCCGCCCAACGCGACGCGCCCGCGCCCACCAGGCTGCGGGCGCCGGAGGCACCGGTGTCGCCCGCCAGCTTCGCCGACGCGGTCGCGCTGTTCGAGCAGTTCGGCGAGCCGATGCTGCACGGCTGGCTCTACCAGGCGGCGCAGCTGGTGCACTTCGAGCCGGGTCGGATCGAGCTGCGCCTCGCGCCGGGAACGCCGCCCGAGCTGCCCGGTCGCGTCGCCGCGGCGCTCGGCCGCTGGACCGGGCAGCGCTGGCTGGTCAGTCTCGCCGGCAGCGACCAGCAGGCCGCGCCCACGCTCGCCCAGCAGGCCGCGGCGGAGCGGCAGGCCTGCATCGACGCGCTGGCCGAGGACCCCCGGATCAAGCCGATCCTGCAGCAGTTCCCGGGGGCCGCCATCGTCGACGTGCGCCCGGCCGCCTCGCGCTGAGCACCGATCACCAAGGACGGAGCAGCCATGAAGAACCTCGGCAACATGCTCAAGGAGGCGCAGAAGCTGCAGAGCAAGATGGCCGACATGCAGGCCAAGCTGGCCGAGGTCGAGGTCGCCGGCTCGGCCGGCGGCGGCATGGTCACGGTGACCCTGAACGGCAAGGGCGACGTGCGGCGCATCAAGATCGACCCGGCGCTGGCGGTTCCGAATGAGGTCGAGATTCTTGAGGATCTCCTGGTCGCGGCCTGCAACGACGCCAAGGCCAAGGTCGAGGCTCACGTGCAGGAGGAGATGGGCAAGCTCACCGGCGGCCTCAACTTGCCGGCCGGAATGAAGTTGCCGTTCTAAGAGCCTATGGCGGCGCGTGCCCTCGACGACCTGGTCGCCCTGCTCGCCAAGCTGCCCGGACTCGGCCCACGCTCGGCCCGGCGCGCGGCGCTGCACCTGATCAAACAACGCGAGACGCTGCTGCGCCGCTTGGCCGTGGCGCTGACCGATGCCGCGGACCAGGTGCGAAGGTGCTCGACCTGCGGCAATCTGGACGGCGCGGACCCGTGCTGGATTTGCGCTGACGCCGAGCGCGACGACCGGCAGATCTGCGTGGTCGAGAACGTGGACGACCTGTGGGCCCTGGAACGCTCGGGCCTATTTCGCGGGCGTTATCACGTGCTCGGCGGCGCCTTGTCGGCGATCGACGGCTACGGCCCGCAGGAGCTGGGCATCGACCGGCTGTTGGCGAGGGTCGCAACCGGTCAGGCAAGCGAAGTCATTCTCGCGACCAGCGCCACGGTCGATGGTCAGACCACCGCGCACTACATCGCCGATCGCCTGAGCGCGACCGGCGTGGCCGTGACCCGCCTCGCCCATGGCCTGCCGGTCGGTGGCGAGCTCAACTACCTGGACGATGGCACGCTCGGCGCCGCGCTCGAGGCGCGCCGTCCGGTGCCGGTTGCAGGCGGCATGCTGCCCGAAGGCATCCCGCACGGCAGGTCGGACGACTAGGCCGCTGCTCAGCATGGCCCTGCTCGATATCATCGAGGCGCCGGATCGCCGCCTGACCACGCCATCGACCCCGATCGAGCGGATCGACGCGGATTTCCTACGCCTGCTCGACGACATGCTGGAGACCATGTACGCCGCGCCGGGGATCGGCCTCGCCGCGCCGCAGGTCGGCGTGCCCAAGCGGGCGTTCGTCGCCGATCTCAGCGGCGAGGGCGAGCGCGCGCCGATCTACGTCATCAACCCCGAGATCATCGCCCGCTCGGAGACTACCAACATCGCCGAAGAGGGTTGCCTCAGCCTGCCCAAGCATTTCGGCGACGTCGCGCGGTTCGATCAGGTCCAGGTGCGCTACCTCGATCGCGAGGGGGCCACGCAGCAGATCGAGGCCGATGGCCTGCTGGCGCGCTGCCTGCAGCATGAGATCGACCATCTGAACGGCGTCCTCTTCGTCGACCATCTCTCGGCGCTCAAGCGCACCATGATCCTGCGCAAGCTCGCCAAGGCAAAGCGGCAGCGCGCGAGCGGCTGAGCGATCGCGTCCCCCGCACTTGGCAAAGCGGCCGCGGGGTGCTTATCACCGGACGCACGGGACTTCGGCAACAGGGAGTCGCACGCTGGTGGCCAGCGCTCCACCTTTGCGTCTGGTGTACATGGGCACCGCCGCGTTCGCGGTGCCGAGCCTGCGCGCGCTCGCCGCCGGGCCGCACACGGTCGCCGCCGTGTACACGCAGCCGGCGCGCCTGGCCGGGCGCGGCCTGAAGGCGCGGCCCTCGCCGGTGCACGCGGCCGCAAGCGAGCTCGGCCTGATGGTCCGCACGCCGGCGACCCTCAAAGACCCCGCCGAGCAGCAGTTGCTCGCCGGGTTACGCGCGGATCTCGCCGTGGTCGCCGCCTATGGTCTGATCCTGCCCAAAGCCATGCTCAAGGCGCCGCGCCTGGGCTGCCTCAACCTGCACGCGTCGCTGCTGCCACGCTGGCGCGGCGCTGCCCCGATCCAGCGCGCCCTGCTCGCCGGCGATACCGAGACCGGGGTCACCATCATCCAGATGGAGCCGTCGCTGGACACCGGCCCGATCCTGGCCATGGAGCGGGTGCCGATCACCGCCGCGAGCACGGCTGCGAGCCTGCACGACACGCTGGCCGAGCTGGCCGCGGGCATGGTCGGTCGGACGATCGAGGACCTGGCGAGCGGGCAGGCCGCGCCGCGCCCCCAGCCGAACGAGGGCGTCACCTACGCGCCCAAGATCGACAAGTCCGAGGCGCGCCTGGACTGGACGCGGCCAGCCGGATTCCTGGAGCGGCAGCTGCGCGCGCTCAATCCGTGGCCCGGCTGCTGGACCGAGGTCGACGGCGAGCGCCTCCTCATGCTCGAAGGCGAGCTCGCGGCCGGCGCCGGCCGCCCGGGCGAGGTGCTCGACGACCGCATGACGATTGCCTGCGGCGAGGGCGCGCTGCGGCTCACCAGACTGCAGCGGGCCGGCGGCAGGCCAATGGCGGCGGAAGCGTTTCTGCGCGGCTTCCCTTTGCGGGTCGGCGCCCGGCTCGGCACGCCATGCCCCGCTACAAGCTGACGCTCGAGTATGACGGCGGGCCGTTTCGCGGCTGGCAGCGGCAGAGCGATGGGGATTCGGTGCAGCAGGCGCTCGAGGAGGCGGTGGGCAAGTTCTGCGGCGAGGACGTCCAGGTGGTCGGGGCCGGACGCACCGATGCCGGGGTGCACGCCACCGGCCAGGTCGCGCATCTCGATCTGAGCCGCGCCGTCACCCCCGAGACCCTGCGCAATGCGCTCAATCACCATCTGCGGCCGCGGCCCATCGTGGTCCTGGAAGCCACCGCCGCGCCGGACGACTTCCATGCCCGGTACTCGGCCACCACGCGCCACTACGTCTATCGCATCGTGAACCGCCGGGCACCGCTTGCGCTCGACGCGGGACGGGCCTGGCAGGTGCCGGCGCCATTGGATGCCGAGGTCATGCACGAGGCCGCGCAGCGCCTGGTCGGCCGTCACGACTTCACCAGCTTTCGCAGTACGCTGTGCCAGGCCAAGTCGCCGGTCAAGACGCTGGATCTACTGGCGGTGAAACGTCACGGCGAGCGGCTCGAGATCGTCGCGCTCGCCCGCTCGTTCCTGCACCACCAAGTGCGCAACCTGGTGGGCACCTTGAAGCTGATCGGCGAGGGCCGCCGGCCGGTCGGGCACATCGAGGCGGTGCTGGCCGCGCGCGATCGCGCCGCGGCAGGCCCGACCGCGCCCGCCTGCGGGCTGTATCTGGTGCGCGTCGACTACGAGGCGCTCACAGGACGCGATCGGCGCCCGCGCTGATCAGGCTCGTGACCACCAGGTCGACCAGGAGCAGCATCAGGGCCATGCCGCCCGAGGTTTGCAGCGCCGTGCGAATCACGAACCACTGGTAGACCAGGACCGCAAGGGTGGTCAGCGCCACGGCCAACGTGCCGAGCGCCGCCGGCAGAATCCCCCCCAACAGTACCACGGCGACGAAGGCTGCCATCTGCAGCACCGCGCTCCAGTTGTGCGCGACGATCAGGGCCACGTAGTTGCGATCGAGGCCGAGCAACCGGGTAAGCACCAGAGCGACGGCGGGAAAGGCGCACCATGCGAAGACGTAACCGATCGTCTCGGTCAAAAACACGACCGCAATGTTGACCTCCTCGACCGGCACCCGCAGGCCGACCAGGACGGCATACGCCGGGGCGACCAGCACCGCGGCGAAGAACGAGCGCCAGAAACCTTCGACCGTCAGGTTGAGATAGGTCATCCCCGAAACGTCGAACCAGGCGAGACGGTAAGCGCCGTACAGCGCGCTCAGGACCTCTTCGCGGTCGGGCATCAGGCGGGTCTGACGAAGCTGGCGAGCAGGGCGTTATAAACGCGGGTGAGCGCCTCGAGGTCGGCGACCGGCACCTGTTCGTCGACCTGATGGATGGTCGCGCCGATCAGGCCGAATTCGATCACGGGGCAGGCACTCTTGAGAAATCTGGCGTCGGACGTGCCGCCGGAGGTGGATAGCTTTGGGACGACGCCGAGCTCGCGCTCGATCAGCTCCTGCAGCAGCTCGGTCAACGGACCCGGCAGGGTGAGGAAAGCCTCGGCGCCGCAATCGGCCTCGAGACGATAGTCGTCCCCCCTGACATCGAGCCGGGCGCGGAGCGCCGCCTCGAGGGTGCGCGCGGTGTACCGATCGTTGAAGCGGACGTTGAAGATCGCGCGCGCCGATGCCGGGATCAGATTGCTTGCGGCGTTGCCTACATCGACCGAGGTGATCACCAGCTGCGACGGCTGGAAGTGCTCGCTGCCGGCATCGAGCGGCTCCTCGCTGAGCGCGCGCAGCATGGCGAGCAGTCTTGGGATCGGATTGTCGGCGCGCTCCGGATAGGCGACGTGGCCTTGAGTGCCGCGCACGGTGAGCCGGCCGGTCAGCGAACCGCGCCGCCCGACCTTGAGGGTGTCGCCGAGCTGCTCCGCACTGGTCGGTTCGCCGACCAGGCACGCGTCGAGCTTCTCACCACGCGAGACGAGCCATTCGAGCACCTTGCGCGTGCCGTTGACCGCCGGACCTTCCTCGTCCCCGGTGATCAGGCAGCTGATCGACCCGGCCGGCCGCTGCTGGTCGAGAAAGCGCGCCGCGGCGGCGACGAAGCAGGCGATCGCGCCCTTCATGTCGACCGCGCCGCGCCCGTACAGCACCCCGTCGATGATCTCGCCGGCGAACGGATCGACCCGCCAGCCGGCGAGGTCGCCCGGCGGCACGACATCGGTATGGCCGGCAAAGCAGAGATGGGGAGCCCCCTCGCCCACCCGGGCGTACAGATTGCCGACCGGCGCCGCGCCCTCCTCCTCGAACGTCAGCCGATGGCAGCGGAAACCCAGCCGTTCCAGCGCATCCTCGACCAGATCGAGCGCGCCGTGGTCCTCCGGCGTCACGCTGGGGCAGCGGATCAGCGCCTGCGCCAACCCGACCGGGTCGGTCAGCAGCGTCATGCGCGCAGCAGCTCGTTGATCGAGGTCTTGGCGCGAGTCTTCGCGTCGACGCGCTTGACGATCACGGCGCAGGCCAAACCCGGCCCGGGTCGCCCGTCCGGGAGCGGCGGGCCGGGCAGAGTGCCCGGCACCACCACCGCATAGGCCGGCACGCGCCCCTGGTGCATCTCGCCCGTGGTGCGATCGACGATCTTGGTCGAGGCGCCGATGAACACGCCCATGGCGAGCACCGCGCCCTGCTCGACGATGACGCCTTCTGCCACCTCCGAGCGCGCGCCGATGAAGCAGTCGTCCTCGATGATCACTGGGCCCGCCTGCAACGGCTCGAGCACGCCGCCGATGCCGACGCCGCCCGAGATGTGCACATTCCGGCCGATCTGGGCGCAGCTGCCCACGGTCGCCCAGGTGTCGATCATGCTGCCGCCGTCGACGTAGGCGCCCAGATTGACGAAGCAGGGCATCAGGACGACGTCCGGCGCGACATACGCGGAGTGGCGGACGACGCAGCCCGGCACCGCGCGAAAACCCGCGCGCGTGAACTCGGCTTCGCCCCATCCGGCGAACTTGGATGGCACCTTGTCCCACCAGCGGGCGCCGCCCGGCCCGCCCTCGATGGGCTGCGGCTGATTCAGGCGAAACGACAGCAGCACCGCCTTCTTCAGCCACTGCTGCACGCGCCACTGGCCGTCCAGCTTGTGCGCGACGCGCAGACGTCCCGCATCCAGCCCGTCGAGAGTGGCATCGACCGCCGCGCGCACCGGCCCCCCGGTATCCGGTCCGATCTCGGCGCGCCGCTCGAAGGCGTCGTCGATCACCCGCTCGAGCGCGGTCTGGTCCATGCCTGGTTCCCTCCGATTGCGGCACCCGGATGCGGCGGCCGTAGGCTATCCGAGCGGGACTGCCTGTCAACGACGGCGAGGCCGGTTGTTCCAAGCGCGCCCTGGCCTTAGATAGGCCCCATGACCGCCGTTCCCGCCGCAGCCCGGGCAGCCGATCTGCCGCCCGGTTTCCTCGCAGAGGTCGATCGCCGGGTGGGGCGGCGCGGCTGGACGACCGAGCCCGACCAGCTGGCCCTGCATGCCGCCGAGCAATGGGGCACCTGGCGCGGCCAAACGCCGCTGCTGCTCCGCCCGGCGGATACCGGGGAGGTCGCCGCGCTGCTCGAGCTTTGCCATGCCCGCGAGGTGCCCGTGGTGCCGCAGGGCGGCAACACCGGCCTGGTCGGCGCTGGCGTGCCGGACGGCTCGGGCCGCATCGCCGTTCTCTCGCTCAGCCGCTTGAACCGCATCCGCGCACTCGACCCGCTCAACGACACGATCACCGCCGAGGCCGGCTGCGTGCTCGAGGCGGTGCAGAACGCCGCAGGCGAGGTCGGTCGTCTGCTGCCGCTGTCGCTCGGCGCCCAGGGCTCGTGTCAGATCGGCGGCAACATCGCGACCAATGCCGGCGGGGTGAACGTGCTGCGCTACGGCATGGCGCGCGCGCTGGTCCTGGGCCTCGAGGTGGTACTCGCCGAAGGCCGGATCTGGGATGGGCTGCGCAGCCTGCGCAAGGACAACACCGGCTACGACCTGAAGCAGCTGTTCATCGGCGCGGAGGGCACCTTGGGGGTGATCACGGCCGCCGTGCTGCGCCTCGCGCCACAGCCGCGCGAGCGGCAGACCGCCTGGCTCGCGGTGGCGTCGCCGCGGGCCGCGGTCGAGCTGCTCGCCCTGTTCCGCGAGCGCCTCGGCGAAACCGTGAGCTCGTTCGAGCTGCTGGCCGGCGGTGGCGTCGAGCTGGTGCTGCAATATCTGCCCGGCACGCGCGCGCCGCTGGCCCGGCCGGCGCCGTGGTATGTGCTCGCCGAGGTCGCCTGGTCGCTCGCCGAGGGGCTCGGCGGGGAGCTCGAGCAGGTCCTCGAGGAAGGCATACGGCGCGGGCTGATTCAGGACGGCGTGGTCGCGGCGAGCGAGGCGCAGCGCAAGGCGCTGTGGGCGCTGCGCGAGAACCCGACCGAGGCAATGGCGCGGGAAGGCGTGGTGCTGCGCCACGACATTTCGGTCCCGGTCGCGCGCGTGCCTGATTTGATCGAGCGCGCCGCCGCGGAGCTCGAACGCGCGCTGCCGGGCGTGCGGATCCTGCCGTTCGGCCACGTCGGCGACGGCAATGTCCACTACAATCTGTTGCCGCCGCAGGCCATGGCCGGCGAGAAGTTCTACGCCCGACGGGACGAGATCCAGGGCCTCGTGCTCGACGTGGTCGAGGCGCTCGGCGGCAGCATCAGCGCGGAGCATGGCATCGGCCGCGCCAAGCGCGCCGAGCTGGCCCGGCGCAAATCGCCCATCGAGCTGGCGGTGATGCGCGCGCTCAAGGCGAGCCTGGATCCGAAGGGAATCCTCAATCCCGGCGCGGTGATCTGAGGCCCCGGCGCAGCCGCCGGAGGATCGTCACGAGGTGCGAATGCGATGACCCCTTACGTCCCGCCGCTCGACCAGATCCGCTTCGCGCTCACGCACATGGCCGGGCTCGATCGGATCGCGCGCCTGCCAGGATGCGAGGCGGCCACGCCGGATTTGATCGACCAGGTGCTCGACGCGGCGGGCAGGTTCGCCGCGAACGAGCTCGCGCCGCTCAACGCCACGGGTGATCGGGAGCGCGTGCGGCTGGAGAACGGCGCGGTGCGCACGCCCAAGGGCTACAAGGAGGCGTACCGGAAGTTCGTCGAGGACGGCTGGCACGGGCTGCCGTTCCCACAGGAGTGGGGCGGCCAGGGCCTGCCGTGGAGCGTGGCGATCCCGGTGTGGGAGATGTGGCACAGCGCGAACTTCGCGTTCTGCCTGTGCCCGATTCTGACCCAGGCCGGCGTCGAGCTGCTGCTCCATCACGGCACCGCGGAGCAGCGCGCGCGCTACCTGCCCAAGCTCGTCAGCGGCGAGTGGACCGGCACGATGTGCCTGACCGAGCCCCATGCGGGCTCGGACGTCGGTGCGCTCCGGACCAGGGCCGTGCGCGAGCGCGACCATTACCGGATCAGCGGCACCAAGATCTTCATCACCTTCGGCGAGCACGACTTCACCGAGAACACCATCCACATGGTGCTGGCGCGCACGCCCGATGCGCCGCCCGGCACGCGCGGCATCTCGCTGTTCCTGATCCCGAAGTTCCTGCTCAACCCCGACGGCTCGCTCGGGTCGCGCAACGAGGTGCGCTGCGTCTCCCTGGAAGAGAAGCTCGGAATCCACGCGAGCCCGACCTGCATGATGTCGTTCGGCGACGACGCCGGCGCGATCGGCTACCTCGTCGGCGAGGAGCACGGCGGCATGCGCGCGATGTTCACGATGATGAACATCGCCCGCCTCCAGGTCGGTCTCGAGGGCCTCGCGGTCGCCGAGCGCGCGTATCAGGCCGCGCTCGCCTACGCGCGCGAGCGCGTTCAGGGGCGGCGGCAGAGCGGCGGCGAGGAGCGCCCGGCGCGCATCGTCGAGCATCCCGATGTGCGGCGCATGCTGATGACCATGAAGACCCAGATCGAGGCGATGCGCGCGCTCGCGTATACCGCCGCCGGCGCGCTGGATCGCGCCGAGCGCGAGCCCGACCCGGGGGCGCGGGCCGCGGCCGAGGGGCGCCTTGCCCTGCTGACGCCGCTGGTCAAGGCCTGGTGCACCGACCTCGGCTTCGAGATCGCCTCGACCGCGCTCCAGGTCCACGGCGGGATGGGCTACATCGAGGAGACCGGGGTCGCGCAGCTGCTGCGCGATGCGCGCATCGCGATGATCTACGAGGGCACCAGCGGCATCCAGGCGCTCGATCTGGTCGGGCGCAAGCTGAAGATGGCCGACGGGCGTCTGCCGGCGGCCTTATTCGAGGAGCTGCGCGGCGACCTGGCGTCGCTCGACGCCTCGGGCGAAACGGCGCTGCGGCGCGGTCTCGTGGACGCTCTTGGCACGCTCGAGCAGGCGACCGCGTGGCTCCAGGCCGAGCACGACAACGACCCGGATGCCGCCGCGGCCGGGGCGACGCCGTATCTGCGCCTGTTCGCGACCACGCTCGGCGGCTTTCTGCTCGCCCGCTCGGCGCTCGCTGCCCGCGGCACCGCACTCGCCGACAGCAAGCACGCGAGCGCCGCGTTCTATATCGGCCAGCTCCTGCCCCCGGCCGCGGCCCTGCTGCCCGCGGTCACGGCCGGCTCAGCGCCGCTGGATGCCGAGCTGTTCGCCTAGACCAGACCGATTTGCATTTGCCGGCGCTGCCGACCCGGTCACGCGTGCAGATCCTGCGCCGCGATGAACTGATCGTCGACCTGTACGCCCGCAAACGCCTGCTCGTGGCCGACAAAGTCCTCGAAGGTGAAGATTGGTGAGTTGTTGGCAACGACCACGAGACTGTTGCCCATCCGGATCCCCTGAACCTGGGCGCCCGAGAAGCCATCCAGCACAGCCAGGTTAGACCCCTCGGCGTCGTGGATGAGGGTGCCGAGTCCGCCGTCGCCGGGCCTGAACAGATAGTGGTCGTCACCCGCGCCGCCCTCGAGCCGATCGCTGCCCGCGCCGCCCTCGAGCACGTCGCGGCCATCGCCGCCGATCAGGTGGTCATCGCCGGCGCCGCCTTGCAACCAGTCCGAAGAGCTGGTCCCGACCAGATGGTCAACACCGGCCGTGCCGTGCAGGCTCGGTTGGGTCAGATAGGATCCGAGCAGATCGTCAGCGGCTTCGAAGATCGATGCTGCTGCCGCGCTCGACGCCCCATCAAGCGCAGGTCCGTTGGTCGTGCCTGGCGCGAGCAGATCGTGGATGCTGCGCAGACCGGCCC